>JAQTMF010000189.1 GCA_028714515.1 Chthoniobacteraceae bacterium
CGCGGCGTTGGTCGGGGAGTCCGCCCGGCGGGCCCGGGAGGAGGGGGAGGAGGAGCCGTGGGTTTCGCCGGTGAACGAGATTTCGTTTTTCTCCGGGGCCGCGGGGGACGCGGGGGTGATGAACCCGTTCTGCCGGGGGCGCGGAGGGGATATCAAGCGGCAGCTCGTGCGGGCAAGCGTGGCGGCCATCCAGGCGCTGCGCGAGGCGGCTCCGCAAGCGCGGCTTTTCCAGGCCGACCCGCTTATCAACATCATCCCGCACCGCAACCATCCCGAGGACGAGTTGGCGGCCGAGACGGCCCGCCAGGGTCAGTTCGACGCCTGGGACATGCTCAGCGGGCGGCTGGAGCCGGAGCTGGGCGGGCATCCCGATTATCTCGATGTGGTCGGCGTCAACTACTACATCCACAACCAGTGGCGCTACCCGGGCGGCCACGGCTCGATGATCCCGCCGTCGGATCCCCGCTACCGGCACGTGCGCTGGATGCTGGCGGAGATTTATGAGCGCTACGGGCGGCCGCTGTTCATCGCCGAAACGGGGATCGAGGATGAGACGCGCCCGGCCTGGCTGCGCTACATCACCAACGAGGCCGCCGCGGCCATCGCCCAGGGCGTGCCGGTGGAGGGGATCTGCCTTTACCCGATCATGAACCACCCCGGCTGGGAGGACGGGCGGCATTGCTACAACGGCCTCTTCGATTACCCGGACGAAAACGGCGCGCGCGAGGTCTACCTGCCGCTGGCCACCGAGCTTGCCTACCAGCAGCACCGGATGGAGGCGATCCTCTCCGGCCGCGAGGCGTTTGTGGACACATGGGACGCCGCCAGTTCCACGCTCGACTGGGCCGCCCATGTCATGGAAGACCGCACGGACGAGTCGCGCAAGGAGGAGCGGCAAACCGCCGCTTCCGAAGGCGAGGAAGGTTAAAAATAGCGCCCCCCGGCGTTTTTGTTACCTTTTTTGAAAGGATATGGTTTCATAGGGTGAATGAAGAAAATCTTTACGATTTTCCTGATCCCCCCTGTGCTGCTTCTCCTCCTTTGGCTCGCCACTGGCCACAAGCCCGTCGCCACGTATTGGAAGCAGCTCGCCGGGCCGCGTGTACAGGAAATCCCCGAACGCTATATCGTGAGCGCCGAATGCCGTGACGTGGACTACTCCATCGATGTGGCCGGAGACGTTGCCCCGGAATTTCAGCTTGAAGTGAAATCGGAAGTCGGCGGCAAAATCAAGGCCCTCCACGTGGAACCGGGCCAGACCGTCAAGGCGGGCGACCCGCTCTGCGAAATCGACGACACCGACCTGCAAAACCAGAAGGCCAGCGTGATGACGGAAATCGCCGGAGGCCAGCTCGGCGTGGACCGGGCGCTGCACCACTACAACCGGGGCAAGGAACTCTTCAAAGCGAAGCTGATCACCAAGGAAGCCTTCGATAACCTGGAAAGCGATTACGACATCGCCAAAAACGAACTGGTCAAATCCCAGCGCAAGCTCCAGACCGTCAACGACCAGATTGCCAAGGCGCGCATCGCCGCCCCCGCCAACGGAACCGTCCTTGAGGTGCCGGTGATCGAGGGGCAGGTGGTGGTTCCCGCCGCCAGCGTCAACTCCGGCACGACGCTCATGAGGGTGGCTGATTTGTCCAAGCTGCTCGTTACCACCAACGTTAACCAGGTGGATGTGGCGCTGCTGCGGCTCAAGCAAGTGGTGAAGCTCACCATGGAATCCATCAAACAGGAGACGATGGAGGCGCGCATTACTTTCATCGCGCCGGTGGCGACGATCAAGAACGGCGTCAAGGGGTTCCAGATCCAAGCCTCCATCCTCAAGCCCATCGCGCAATTGCGGCCGGGCATGATGGTCAGCCTGACGGTGCCGGTGGCCCACGCCAACCAGGTTGTGACCGTCCCCATCTCTTCCGTCTTCCGGGGATTTAACGATCACCGGGTGGTTTACGTGGTGGAAGGCAGCTCCTACGAGCCGCGCGAAGTCACCCTGGGCGTTGCCGGTCTCGACTATACGGAAGTCAAAAAGGGGCTCAAAGTGGGCGACCGCATCCTGTCGGTCGATCCTCGCGTGCTGGAAAAGAAATCGTAGCCCACTCCCGCGTTCCCCCCTTTAGAAAATGGCCCTCGTTGAGCTTCACGACATCCGCAAGACCTACCGCGTCGGCGACCAGGAAATCGCGGCGCTCGACGGCATCACGCTTTCCATCGACGCGGGGGAGTTCCTGGCCATCATCGGCCCCAGCGGCTCGGGCAAATCGACCCTGATGCACTTGCTTGGCTGTCTGGACAGCCCCACCAGCGGCAGCCTCGTCATTGACGGCGTTGACGTTTCCCGCGCCAGCAGCAACCAACTGGCCGCCATGCGCAACGCCAAGATCGGTTTCGTCTTCCAATCCTTCAACCTGTTGCCCAAGTTCGATGTGCTGCGCAACGTCGAACTGCCCATGGTCTACGCGGGCGTGCCGGCCAAAGTGCGGCGCGAACGGGCCATGGCCGCCATCGAACGGGTGGATCTGCTGCACCGCGTCCACAACACGCCGCTCCAGTTGAGCGGCGGCCAGTGCCAGCGCGTCGCCATCGCCCGGGCCATCGTTAACGACCCGAAAATCGTTTTCGCCGACGAGCCCACCGGCAACCTCGACTCCCACACCGGCGAGGCCATCCTGACCCTCTTTAGGGAACTGGCCGAAAGCGGGCGCACCATCGTGATCGTCACCCACGACAACGGCATCGCCGCGCGGCTTCCCCGCCGCATCGAAATGCGCGACGGCCGGATCCGCGTCGGCGTCGAGGCGGCCGTCTCCGCCACCACCCCGCTGATTTCCCCGGCGCATCCCGGAGAGGAGGCGGGCGCGTGAATTTTTGGTTCGGGCTGCTCATCGGGCTGAAGGAGATCTCGGCGCACAAATTCCGCAGCTTCCTCACCATGCTCGGCATCATCCTGGGCGTGGCGAGTTTGCTGGCCATGTTTGCGCTCACCGAAGGCGTGGCTCGCGGCATGCGCGAGAACCTCGCGGCCAGCGGCGGCGTGGAGCGTGTGGAAATCAACAACAAAGACCCCTCGGAGGAAAACCAGGACCTCGCTTTCCTCTCCCCCGGCCGCACGCTGGACGATGCCGAAGCGCTGCGCAAGGGGGCTCCGCTCGTCAGCCTCGTCTCCCCGGAGATGAACCTGGGGAACAACACCGCCATCAGCCGGTCCAACATCACCATCCGCCTGGCGACCACGGGGGCCTGCCCGGAATACCTGGAAGTGGGCAAATATGAACTCGCCGAAGGGCGCATGATTTCGCAGATCGATGTGGACCGCGTGACCCGCGTGGTGGTGATCGGGGCCAGCGTGGCCGGGGAACTCTGGCCCGACACGCCCGACTACGTGCCGCTGGGCGAGGTGATCCGCATCAACGGCGTCCCGTATCGCATCATCGGCACGCTGGCGTATTGCGAAAGCGACGCCGCCAAACGGAAGCGGGCCGCCGGGTTCAGCGCCGTCCAGGACGAACGGCGCACCCGCCGCATGGGCAAGAAAAAACGCGTCAATCGCTACGACACCTATTGGCAGAAAAACCACGCCATCCTCGTTCCCATCTCCACGCTCTTCAACGACTTCCGCACCGCCTCCAACGCCGACGGCACGCCGAATTGGAAGCTCGACCGGCTCTCCATCTCGGTGGCGGATCTTTCCCTGTTCGAAGAAACCCTCAACCAAGTGCGCGGCGTCCTGGAGCGGACGCACCGGGGCATCGACGACTTCGGCTTCGATACGCGCGAGGAATGGTTCGACAACATCGAATCGAGCGTCCGCGCCACCCGCACCAGCGGCAGCCTGATCGCCGGGATCAGTCTGCTGGTGGGCGGCATCGGCATCACCAACATCATGCTGGCCAGCATTACGGAGCGGATTCGCGAAATCGGCGTCCGGCGGGCCATCGGCGCGCGGCAGCGGGATATCTTTGTGCAGATCGTCGTGGAAAGCGGCGTTATCGGCTTTATCGGCGGCATCCTGGGCCTTCTCGCGGCCACGGGGGTCATCCAGTTGCTTATCGCGCTTTCGCCCGCCGAGAACGCCCCTGTGATGACGTTGTCCTCCGTGGTCGTCTCCTTCAGCTTTGCCTTGGGGATCGGCATCCTCTCCGGTCTCTACCCGGCGTGGAAAGCCTCCACGCTGGATCCCATCGAGGCGCTCCGCTACGGATAAAGGTGAAAACACCGTTGCGGAGAGGGGCCTCTGCTGATAAATAGAGCGGCTCTCTTTTTTTATGACCGCTCCTGCCATCCGGGTTTTCCTTACCGCACGCGACACCTCCGACCGGCTTGCCGAAAAAGCGCCCCTCTCCATCGTCCCAGGGAAAGAATCCGGCGGAGTCGCCGTCTATGCCGATCCCGCCGCGCGTTTCCAGGAGATCGAGGGCTTTGGCGGAGCCTTTACCGAAGCCGCCGCCACGACGCTCCAGAAAATGAGCCCGGCCAGCCAGGAGCGCATCCTCGCCGCCTACTTCGGCCGCGAACAGGGCCACGGCTACAGCCTTTGCCGCACGCACATCAATAGTTGCGACTTCGCGCTCGGCAACTACGCCTATACGGAGACGCCGGGCGACACCGGCCTGTGCGACTTTTCGCTGGAACGCGACCGCCAGGCGCTGCTCCCGATGATCCAGCGGGCGCTCAAAACCGCCGGCGGGGAACCGTTCAAACTCTTCGCCTCGCCTTGGAGCCCGCCCGCTTGGATGAAGACCACCGGCCAGATGAACCGGGGCGGCAAGCTCAAGCCGGAATACCGGCAGGCGTGGGCCAACTATTACGTCCGCTACATCCAGGAATACGCCAAAGCAGGCGTCGCCATCTGGGGGCTCACCGTCCAGAACGAACCGGAAGCCGCGCAAAGATGGGATTCGTGCATCTACTCCGCGCGGGAAGAGAGCGACTTTGTCCGCGATTACCTTGGGCCAACCCTTGAGAACGCGGGGCTCGGCCACGTTAAGATCATCATCTGGGACCATAATCGCGACCAGCTCGTCCGGCGCGCCGCCGCCGCTTATGGCGATCCCGCCGCCAGCCGCTACATCTGGGGCACCGGCTACCACTGGTATTGCGACGACAAGTTCGACAACCTCCAACTTCACCACGACGCCTGGCCCGAGAAGAAACTTCTCTTTACGGAAGGCTGCCAGGAAGGCGGGCCGCACCTTGGCTCGTGGCTGACGGGCGAGCGCTACGCCCGCTCCATGATCCAGGATTTTAACCGCTGGGCCGTGGGCTGGACGGACTGGAACCTTCTCCTCGATGAGCAGGGCGGGCCCAACCACGTTGGCAACTTCTGCAGCGCCCCCATCGTCGCCGATACGCGCACCGACGAGGTGCTTTTCCAAAGCTCGTATTACTACATCGGCCACTTTGCCCGCTTCGTGCGGCCCGGCGCGCGGAGAATCCTCTGCTCCACCACGCGCGACGCGCTGGAGGCCACCGGCTTTGTGAACCCGGACGGGACCGTCGTGGTGGTGCTCATGAACCGGACCGAAACGCCCTTTGCCGTCAGCCTGGAAACCCCGGCGGGCGTTGCCGAGGTGACGGCTCCGCGCCGTTCCATCGCCACGTTCGTCGTGCTTCCTACGGCGTGATGCCGTTGCGGGTCAGGAAGGGTTCCAGGGCTTCGGGGCCGAAATCGGCGAGAATTTGGTCGCCCACCACCAGGGTGGGGGTGAGGCGCTGGCCGGAAAGCCGGATCATGGTTTCGTAGGCGTCGCGGTCGGCTTCCACGTCGATTTCCTCGTAATGGTAGCCTTTGGCGTCCAGCCAAGCCTTGGCGCGCACGCACCAGGGACACCACGTTTTGACGTAAAGTTGCAGCGGTTGGTCCACGCCCGCGGATGTTACCCAATTCCCGCGCCGGATGCAAATGAAGCCGCTATTCCGGCTCCGCGGCGTCTTTGGCCCGATCCTCGAACCGGGTGAATTCCTTGAGGAAGGTCAGCGGGACGTCGCCGACGGGGCCGTTGCGCTGTTTGGCGATGATGAGCGTGGCTTTGCCTT
>JAQTMF010000190.1 GCA_028714515.1 Chthoniobacteraceae bacterium
CACCAACGAAGACCTCCTCAACGTCCTCGTGGCGATCTCCCATTTCCAGGGCAGACTGGAAGAATCCGGCGGGTTGATCGAAAAAATCGCCGGCCTGCGCCATACCTTTGGAGGGGCGAACCAGGCGGCGGGCGACCAGCCCGCCCACAACACGCCTTCCGCCGAACTGATGCGCGGCGCCGAGGATCTCTGCCGCACCGTCTCCACGCGCACCGGGAAACAAGCGCGCATCGAATGGATCGTGACCGGTTACGACGAACTGCCGCTCCCCATCCGGACCGCCTTGCGCGACGCGGTCTTCCAACTCGTGCGCAACTCCATCACGCACGGCATCGAACCGCCCGCCGACCGGCAAGCCCGTAAAAAAGACCCCTGCGGGCTCATCACCGTGACCATCAAGACCGTTCGCGACTGCAACGCCGTGCATATGAGCTGCCACGACGACGGCCGGGGGCTCGACATCGAAGCCATCCGCAAGCGGGCCGTGCGCGAGGGGATGATCAGCGAGGAGAAAGCGCGCTCGGTGCCGGAAAACAGCCTCTACACCATGATCTTCGAGCCCGGTTTCTCCACCGCTTCCTCGGTGACGGAAGACGCGGGCCGGGGCGTCGGGCTGGACGCTCTGCACGACACCATCTCCCGCCAGTTCAAAGGCGAAATCCAACTGGAATTCGGTGCGGGCCGCTATTGCCAGTTTGAACTGCTCGTCCCGCTTCCCTGATCTCCGCTATGAAGTTGCTTATTGTTGATGATTCCATGATCATACGCCGTGCTATCGAGAGGACATTTACCTCTTCGGTGTTCGATCAAATCCGAACCGCCGCCGACGGCATGCGCGCCCTGGAGGAATTTAAGGAATTCCTCCCCGACGTTGTCACCCTCGACATCACCATGCCGCACCTCGACGGCATCGCCACGCTGGAAGAGATGCTCAAGCTCAACCCCTCCACCAAGGTCATGATCGTCTCGGCGCTGGCCGACGACGCCACCGCCATCGAAGCGCTGACCAAGGGAGCCGACCAATTCATCTGCAAACCGTTCACTAACGAAGAACTCCACGCCGCCGTCCAGGAAATGTTATGACCCCCTCCACGGAACACACCTCATTGCATGAAGCGACGCTCGCCGTCTTTGTGCAATCCATCATGCTCTATTTCGACCGGATCGCCGGGATACCCGCCGAAATCGGCACCCCGTATCTCCTGGATGGGGACGCCGAACTGCTGGACATCACGGCGGTGATCGGCGTGACGGGCGACATCCAGGGGTGCATCTTCTTCACCGCGCCCATCCCCATGCTGGACGAACTGCTTCAACATGTGGGCGAATACCAGCCCACGGACGAACTCCGGTGCGACATGGGCGGCGAAGTCTCCAACACCTTCGCGGGCAACGCCCGCAAGCAGCTCGGGCCGGGCTTCATGATCTCCGTTCCCGTCGTCTTTCTCGGCAAACCGGAGATGTTGGTGTGGCCCAAAAACACGGCCCGCTTCGTCATCCCGATCATGTGGCAGGGGAAACGCTCGCTTCTCATCGTCTGCCTGGGCGACTCCCCCGCGGCGCTCGGCGTGGGCTAAAATCAAAGAGGTTTATCCGCAGATTTCGCAGATGGACGCAGATTGGAAGACAGCCCAAAATCTGCGAGAATCTGCGTAATCTGCGGACCCTCCTCTGTCTAGAGCCCGGAGTAGGCAAAAGATTCGCAAACAGAGTTGAGCCCCCGGGCCGGGGTGTCGTATAAGTAACCTTTCTACCTATGGCGACACCCTTTCAATACCAGGATCCGTTCCCGCTCGGGAAGGACGACACCGAATACTATCTGCTGACCCGCGACGGCATTTCCGTCGGCGAATTTGAGGGGAACGAGATCCTAAAAGTCGCCCCCGAAACCCTCACCGCGCTCTCCCGCGCCGCCTTCCGCGACTGCGCCTTCATGCTCCGGCCCAAGCACCTCGCCCAGGTGGCCGCCATCCTCGACGACCCGGAAGCCAGCGACAACGACCGTTACGTCGCCCTGACGATGCTCCGCAACGCCGAAGTCGCCGCAAAGGGCGTGTTGCCCTTCTGCCAGGACACCGGCACCGCCAACCTGATCGGCAAAAAAGGCCAGCAAGTCTGGACCGGCGGCGGCGACGACGCCGAAGCCCTAAGCAAAGGCATTTACGAGACCTATACCCAGGAGAACCTGCGCTACTCGCAGACGGTGGCCCTCGACATGTACGAGGAAAAGAACACCGGCAACAACCTCCCCGCGCAGATCGACCTCATGGCCATCCCCGGCGCGGAATACAAATTCCTCTGCGTCGCCAAGGGCGGCGGCTCGGCCAACAAAACGTATCTCTACCAGGAGACCAAAGCGCTCCTTAACCCCAAGACCCTCGTCCCCTTCCTGGTCGGGAAAATGAAGACGCTCGGCACCGCCGCGTGCCCGCCCTACCACATCGCGTTCGTCATCGGCGGCACCAGCGCCGAGGCCTGCTTGAAGACCGTCAAACTCGCCAGCGTCAAATACCTCGACGCCCTGCCCACCAAAGGCAACGCGCAGGGCCAGGCGTTCCGCGACCTGGAACTGGAAGCCACCCTGCTGGAGGAAGCCCACAAACTCGGCCTCGGCGCCCAGTTCGGCGGCAAATACTACGCCCTCGACATCCGCGTCGTCCGCCTTCCGCGCCACGGCGCTTCCTGCCCCGTCGGCATGGGCGTCTCCTGCTCCGCCGACCGCAACATCAAAGCCAAGATCAACAAAGACGGCGTCTGGATCGAGAAACTCGAAACCAACCCCGGCCGGTTCATCCCGGAGAAATACCGCAAGGCCCAGGAAGGCAACGTCGTCAAAATCGACCTCAACCGCCCGATGGCCGAGATCCTCGCCGAGTTGACCAAATACCCCGTCGCCACGCGGCTCTCGCTCAACGGCACCATCATCGTCGGGCGCGACATCGCCCATGCGAAGCTGAAAGAGCGCATCGACGCGGGCCAGGGCCTGCCGGACTACCTGAAAGCCCACCCGATCTACTACGCGGGCCCCGCCAAGACGCCCGCCGGAATGCCCTCCGGCTCCTTCGGCCCCACCACGGCCGGGCGCATGGATAGTTACGTGGACCTCTTCCAGAGCCACGGCGGATCGATGATCATGATCGCCAAGGGCAACCGCTCCCAGCAAGTCACCGACGCCTGCAAAAAGCACGGCGGCTTCTACCTTGGCTCCATCGGCGGCCCCGCGGCCCTGCTCGCCCAGGAGAACATCAAAAAAGTGGAAGTCCTCGAATACCCGGAACTCGGGATGGAAGCCATCTGGAAAATCGAAGTCGTCGATTTCCCGGCATTCATCCTCGTGGACGACAAAGGCAACGACTTCTTCCAGCAGATCGGCAAAGCCGGGTGCAGCGCCTGCGCCCCCGCCGAAGACAAACACTAAAGCGGGCTGATACGCCGTAGATTACCAAGCCGCCGGAGCGATCCGGCGGCTTTTTTTGGCCTTAATCTGCGTTCATCTGCGAAATCTGCGGATAACTCTTTTGCCTTCTAGGCTGCTCGCGTCCGGCACAAACACGTCCAGACGTCGCCGAATTGTTCCTTCGCGCGCGCTTCCAGCGCCGGGCCGCCGGTCTCATTGCGTAATACCGCGAAACACGTCGATCCGGAGCCCGACATCAGCGCGCCCGCCGCTTCGGGCTGTTGTAAAAGCCAGCGTTTGAGCACGGCCAAAAACAGGTACTTTTCGAATACCGGCCGCTCCAGGCCGTTGACGAGCGTTCCCCACGGGAAACGCTGCGGCGCGTAGGGGACGCCGGGGATTTCGTGCGAATCGCGCCACCGGCTGTAGGCCCACGGGGTCGGGACGCCAAAGGGAGGCTTCACGAGAAGCAAGGGGAGGGGCGTGGGGAAGGGGAGCGGCTCGATGAGCTCCCCCCGGCCCCGGCAGACGGCCGAGCCCCCGGCGAGGAAGAAGGGAACGTCGGAGCCGAGTTCCGCCGCCAAGGCGTGGAGCGTCTCCGCCGCCAGCGGCGCGCCGTGGAGCGCGTTCAAGCCGCGCAGGGTGGCCGCCGCGTCGCTGCTGCCGCCGCCCAGGCCCGCGCCGTGGGGGATCGCTTTTGCGAGGTGGATGCGCACGGCGGCGGGAATCCGCGCCGTTTCAAAGAACCGCCGCGCGGCGCGCACCACGAGGTTGCTGTCGTCGCAAGGCAGCGTGGCGTCGCTGCACGTAAAGGCGATGCCGGATTCGGAAGCGGCCTCCAGCGTGAGCGTATCGGCCAGCGTGAGCGTCACAAAGTGGGACTCGATGGCGTGGAAGCCATCGGGCCGTTTTCCCAGGACGGAGAGCGACAGGTTGATTTTGGCCGGGGCGCAGAGAGTCATCGCGCGCGCAGGATAGCACGCTTCCCTGCGACCAGTCCATTTTTTGCGCGTTACCCGAAACCTCGGCGTGGGGATGTGGAAAACGAACCGGGGGGAGTGGATTGCGGGGAGTGTGATCAGCGGGGCGCTGGCTGTGTTTCTCGCCGTTATGGGATTCCATACGCCGCCCCCGCTGCCGCCCGCTCCCCCCGGTTGGGATTCTCCTTCCGTGGAACCGCGAATGCCGTCTCCGGCGGTTCCCGAGACTCCGCCCGCGCCCAATCGGAACGAGATCCGGTTGCCGCTGCCCTCTCCGAAGCGGGATGCGGAAACACTTGTCGCGAAGGCGCCCGACCCTTACGCCACGGACGCCCGGGGGACCACCGGGCTGATGCAGGCGGCCGCCCGCGGGGATGTGCCCGCCCTGGAACGCTGGGTGGGCCTTGGCGCGGAGGTCAACCAGATGGACCGCCTGTCGCACACGGCGCTCTCCTACGCCATCATCGCGCGGTCGGCTCCGGCGGTGGAGTGGCTGATCGCGCACGGGGCGGCCGTGGAGGGGAATTGTTGCGACGGGGCGTGTTCGCCGCTGTTGCACGCCCTGGAGACGCGCGAGTTCATGGTGATCGAGCCGATTTTGCGGACCGAGCGTCCGCTGCTTTGGTGCCGTCCCGCGCGGGAAGCGCTTTTTACGGCGTTGCGCATGCGGGACAAGCCGATGATCTGGGCGCTGCTGACGTATCACCAGTTGCCGCCGACGCTGGAGGGATCGCGTCAGCCGCTGCTGGGCTACGCGATCGCCTGGGGCGACGATGAACTGGTTTCCCTGCTCCTGGAATGCGGCGCGGACCCGAATACGGCGCTGGCGAGTCCCGTGGAGCGCCAGTTTTCCTCCTGCATCGCAAACGCGCGCGTGCGGGAAGATCTGGAGACGGAGCCGGGGATGACGGTCTTGATGCTGGCGGCGTCGCTGGGGGACGTGGAATGCGCGCAGCTTCTTCTCGATTACGGCGCGAAGCGGGGAAATACTACTCGGCGTTACCGGATGACGGCGCTCGACTTCGCCGCGCGGCGCGACGCCCGGCCGCAAATGCTGCAAGTGCTCCTGGGCAAGAGCCCGCGCGCGGAGGACCAGCGGATGCGCATTCACATTTCCATCGCCCGCCAGGAGGCGGTGCTCTACAAGGACGGGACGGTGGCGATGGTCGCGCCGGTCTCGACGGGCATGTCGGGATTTCCCACGCCGACCGGGGATTTCGTGGTGACGGACAAGGACCGCCTGCGCGTCTCGTCGATCTACCACGCGGAGATGCCGTATTTTATGCGCATGAGCTGCCGCGATTTCGGGATGCACGCCGGGGTGGTCCCCGGCTACCCGGCCTCGCACGGGTGCATCCGGCTGCCGTATGACTCGGCGGTGCGCTTCTTCCGGCAGGTGGACGTCGGGACGCTCGTCTCGATCACGCGGTGAATTTTCTGCAACGCGTCGCGGCTCAACCTAAAGTCCAATAGGAGGTCCCCCGGCTGTGCCGGGGAGGGGTGTGGAATCTGAGATGCAACGGAAAATTGGACCAGTTGATTAGTTATTGGTGAAGTAATTGGATTCGAACTGAGCTGGGGAGGAATAACCGAGAGCGGAGTGCCTGCGGGAGGTATTGTAGTAGCCCTCGATGTA
>JAQTMF010000191.1 GCA_028714515.1 Chthoniobacteraceae bacterium
CTCGTCGCGTGGGTCAACTACCCCGGCCTGGAGGACAGCCCCAACCACGCCACGGCGGCCAAATATCTTAAAGGCGGCTTTGGCGGGATCGTCGGCTTCGGCATCAAGGGCGGCCTCGAAGCGGGCAAGCGTTTCATCAATTCCGTGAAACTCCTCTCCCACCTGGCCAACATCGGCGACGCCAAGAGCCTGGTCATCCACCCGGCCTCCACCACGCACTCGCAGTTGACCGAAAAAGAGCAAGCCACCACCGGCGTCACCCCGGACTACATCCGGCTCGCCATCGGCCTGGAGAACATCGAGGACATCAAGGAAGACATCGACCAAGCCCTGCACGCCGCCACGGCGGTATAGAGCGGCCCGGGCAAAGAGATAGCATTGCGCCCCGTTCCCTGGCTCCGGCCCGGGGGCGGGGCGTTTTTCCATTCCCGAATTTGGTTGCAGGCGGCAAGGAAACCGGCGATACTATCCTGGTTTCCAGGGATTCCGCCTTCACCATGCCGACCGCCGCCTCCATCGAAACACCCTCGCGCCGTCCACCGGGAACGCACCCGGTGGAAGAACGGATCCTGGCCGCCGCGCGCGCGCATTTTTTTGTCCACGGGTTCCGGGGCGTCACCATGTCCGACCTGGCGGCGGACCTCGGCATGAGCAAGAAAACGCTCTACGCCCATTTCCCCAGCAAAACGGCGCTCGTCGAACGGGTGCTCTCCGCGAAACTCCGCGCCGTCGAGGAGGAGCTGCAACGGATCACCGGGGAAAGCCCGGCGGACTTCACCGCAACGCTGCGCCAAATGCTCGCCTGCATCCAGCGGCACACCCAGCAAGTCCGGCCGCCCTTTCTACGCGACATCGAGCGCGAAACGCCGGAACTCCACGCCTTCCTGAAAAAACGGCGGCAGGAATTGGCGCACCGCTCCTTCGGCAAACTGATCGCCGCCGGGCGCAAGGCCGGGATCATCCGGCGGGACATCCCGGCGAACCTCGTCATCGAAATGCTGCTTGGGATTCAACCCGAGAAAATGGCGGAACTGGGCCTCACCCCGGCCGCCGCGCTGACGATGGTCACCAGCGTCCTCTTCGAAGGGCTCCTCACGGAAAAAGGGAGGGCGCGCCCATGAAACCGTGGCTTCTCCTCGGCGCGCTCGGCTGCCTCGCCGCGTCCCTCCTTCCCGCCGGATGCCGCCGCGCCCCCGCCAACCGCGTCCAAGGTTACGTGGAGGGGGAATTCGTCTATGTCGCCTCGCCGCTCGCGGGCGCGCTCGACACACTCTCCGTCGCGCGCGGCACACAGGTCAAAGAAGGCGCGCCCTTGTTCGCGCTGGAAACCGACCCGGAAAAAGCCGCGCACGACGAAGCGATGCGGCGGCTCGCGCAAGGCCGCGCCAACCTGGAAGACGCGCGGAAAGGCAAACGGCCCACGGAACTCGACGCCATCGAAGCGCAGATCCGGCAGGCGCAAGCGGCCCTGGAACTCTCCGAAAGCGACCTGGCGCGCCAACCCCGCCTCATCCGCACCGGGGCCACCTCCCGCCAGGAACTGGACCGCGCGCGCTCCACCCGCGACCAGGATCGCCAGCGCATCGTCCAGCTCCAGGCCGACCTCGAAACGGCGCGGCTCGGTTCGCGCGAAGCGCAAATCGTGGCGGCGGAGGCCAACGTCCGGGCGCTGGAAGCCGCGCTGGCCAAGGCCGAGTGGGATCTCTCGCAAAAACACCAAAACGCCCCCCAGGCGGGCCTCGTCTTCGACACCCTCTACCGCGAAGGCGAATGGGTCGCCGCGGGCAAACCCGTCGTCGCGCTCCTCCCGCCCGCCAACATCAAAGTGCGCGCGTTTATCCCGGAGGAAAAGATCGGCACGATCCGCCTCGGCGAGACCGTGCGGGTGTGGGTGGACGGAAATAGCGTCCCCTTCACCGGCCGCGTCAGCTTCATCTCGCCGCAGGCGGAATACACGCCGCCCGTCATCTACAGCCGCGAAAGCCGCTCGAAGCTCGTGTTCATGATCGAGGCGGTTTTCGAGCCGAAAGCCGCCGTCCAGCTTCACCCGGGCCAACCGGTGAGTGTCGAATACTAGCTATGGACGAGCAGCTAGCCATCGACGTGCGGGGGATGACCAAGCGCTTCGGCGGCCTCCTCGCCGTCAACCACGTTGATCTGAGCGTGCGCGCGGGCGAAGTCTGCGGGGTCCTGGGCCCCAACGGCAGCGGCAAGACGACCTTCATCCGCATGCTCTGCGGCCTGCTCCGCGCCGACGGCGGCAGCGGGCAATGCCTCGGCCACGATGTGATCCGCGAAAGCGAGGCGATCAAGCGCCAGGTGGGCTACATGACGCAACGGTTCAGCTTTTGGGAAGACCTCACCATCGCCGAGAACCTCGACTTCGTCGCCCGCATGTATGCGCTGGAAAACCGCCGGCGGGCCGTGACGGAAAGCCTGGAGCGGCTCGGGCTGGCCGGGCGCAGGAACCAGCTCGCGGGCCAGCTCTCCGGCGGCTGGAAACAGCGCCTCGCCCTGGCCGCGTGCCTCATCCATCACCCGCGATTGCTCCTCCTCGATGAACCGACCGCCGGGGTGGACCCCAAGGCGCGGCGCGATTTCTGGGAGGAAATCCACCACCTCGCCGGGGAAGGGCTCACCTTCCTCATCGCCACCCATTACATGGACGAAGCCGAACGCTGCCACCGGCTCGCGTTCATCTCCGGCGGCAACCTGCTCGCGCGCGGAACGTCCGCCGAAGTCGTCGAACAGGCCCACCTCACCACGTGGTCCGTCAGCGGGCCCGATCTCCCCGAGCTGGGCGAGCAGCTCCGGCGGCTCCCCGCCGTGCGGCAGGCCGCCTCCTTCGGCGCGACGCTGCATGTCAGCGGCGACGACCCGCGCGCGCTGGAGCAAGCCATCGCGCCGTTCCGCCAGCCGCCGCACCAATGGCGGCTCATCGAGCCGGGTCTGGAAGACGTCTTCATCCACCTCATGGAGCGCCCCGCCGCGCCCCCTCCCCCCGCATGAAAACGTGGCGCGCATTCTCCCCGGCGCGGTTCTGGGCGATGATCTACAAAGAGTTCATCCAGATGCGCCGCGACCGCATGACCTTCGGCCTGATGATCGGCGTTCCGCTCATCCAGCTCATCCTCTTCGGCTTCGCGATCAACTCCGACCCGAAGCACCTGCCCGCCGCCGTGCTGATGGCCGACAACGGCCCCCAAGCCCGCACCCTGCTCCACGCCATCAGCAACAGCGCCTACTTCGACGTCGTGCGCCAGCTCAAGACGGAGGAGGAAGGGCACGCGGTGCTCGCGCGCGGCGAGGTGCAATTCGTCATCAACATCCCGCGGAATTTCTCCCGCGACCTCCTGCGCGGCGACCGGCCCGCCGTGCTCGTCGAGGCCGACGCGACCGACCCCGGGGCCACCGGCAACGCGCTCGGGGCGCTGCCCGTGATCTTCAACAACGCGCTGCAAAACGACCTCAAGGGCCCGCTGGCCTTCCTCAGCGGCACCGCGGGCCCCATCGACCTGCGCGTGCACGCGCTCTACAACCCCGAGGCGATCACACAATATAATATCGTGCCCGCGCTCATGGGCGTCGTCCTCACCATGACGATGGTGGCCATCACCGCGCTGGCCATCACGCGCGAGCGGGAGAGCGGCACGATGGAAAACCTCCTCTCCATGCCCACGCGCCCCATCGAAGTGATGGTGGGAAAAATCATCCCCTACATCCTCGTCGGCTATATCCAGATGTCGCTGGTGCTCGCCGCCGCGTACGCGATCTTCCACGTCCCCATCGTCGGCAGCCTCCCCCTCCTCTTCACGGTATCGCTCGTCTTCATCGCCGCGAACCTCGCGGTGGGAATCACCTTTTCCACCGTCGCGCAAAACCAGCGCCAGGCGATGCAAATGCCGGTGTTCTTCTTCCTCCCCTCGATCCTCCTCTCCGGCTTCATGTTCCCCTTCCGGGGGATGCCGCTCTGGTGCCAGTGGATCGGCGAGACGCTTCCGCTGACCCATTTCCTGCGCATCGTGCGCGGCATCCTGCTCAAGGGCAACGGGCTCGCCGAGGTAACGGCCGAGCTTTGGCAAATCGCCCTCTTCGCCGCCGTCGCGCTTCTCATCGCGGTAAAGCGCTACCGGCAAACCCTCGATTGACGCTATGTCCCGCCCTCTTCCCCTTCGCCGCCTCGCGCCGGTCGTCCTGGTTCTCGCCAGCCTGCGGCTCCACGCCGCGCCGCCCGCGCTTCCCGCCCCCCGCACGCCCGAATATTACAAAAACGCGCCCGCCGCCGCGAAGTCCGCGCCGGTTCTCCGCGGCCGCGCCCCGTGGTGGAGCGTCTTTCACGATCCCGCCCTCGACGCGCTGCTCTGCCAAACGCTGAACGCCAACCAGGACATCCAGCAAGCGCTCGCCCGGCTCCTCGAAGCCCGCGCGCAAGCCCGCGCGGCCGCCGCCGACTATTTTCCCCACCTCGACGCCCCGTTGCGCGCCACCCGCCAGCGGACCACCAACACCGGCCCCCGGCAGCTCGGCCTCTTCCTCGGCAACAACGCCCCTTCCGCATCGGGAACAGCCGGCCCCTTTAGCGCGCTTTTCAGCAAACCGATTGCCACCCAGCCGTTGAGCATCACCTACAACGACTTCCGCGCGCCGCTGCGGCTCACCTATGAACTCGACGTATTCGGCCGCATCCGCGCGACCGTCGGCCAGGCCCGCGCCAACGCCCAAGCCGCCGAGGCGGACCGCCGCGCCCTGGAACTCAGCCTCACGGCGCAAGCGGCCACCGGCTATTTCACCGTGCGCGCCCTGGACGCGCAAATCGAAGTGCTGCGCCGCACCGCCAACCTCCGTCGCACCGCCGTGAAGTTGCAGCGCGACCGCGTGGAAGCCGGGACGGCCAACCAACTCGACCTCTACCGGGCCCAGGTGGAACTCGACAACACGCAAAGCGATTTGACGGATACGATCCGCCAGCGCGGCGAGGCCGAGAACGCGCTGGCCCCGCTTTGCGGCCAATCGGCCAGCGCCTTCCACATTCCCGCGCAACCGCTCGGCCAGCGCCCGCCGCCCCCGGTCCCGCCCGGCGTCCCCGCCACATTGCTGGCCCAGCGGCCCGACCTCGCCCAAGCGGAACGCAAGTTACAAGCCGCCGCCGAAGGCATCCGCGCGGCCCGCGCCGACCTCCTCCCGACGTTCAACATCGAAGGCGACGCGGGCCTCGAAAGCGCGCATTTCGATCAACTCTTCGAAGGGCAAAGCCGCACCTGGATGGTCGAGGGCACCATCAGCATCCCGATCTTTGAAGGGGGCCGCAACGTCGCCAACCTGCGCGCGGCCAAGGCCCGCCGCGAAGAAGCGTTCGCGGCCTACCACCAGGCGGCGCTCACGGCGTTCAAGGAAGTCGAGAACGCGCTCGTGGACTTGCGGCAACGCGCCACGCAGGCGGGGTTCAACGAGAGCGCGGCGGCCAACGCGGGCCGCGTCGCGGCGCTCTCGCAGCAACGCTACGAGGAAGGGCAGGTCTCCTACTTCGAGGTGATCGACGCCCAGCGCCTCCAACTCGGCGCGGAGCTGACCCGCATCCAGACCCTCAACGCGCGTTACGCCGCGACGGTGGATCTCATTCGCGCGCTGGGCGGCAAATGGGACCCCGTGCCAAACCAGTAAACTAGTGTGGTGTCCGGGAAGTTCCTTGAGGAAATCCAAAGCCCTCCCCCGTCACGCAGTTGATGAGCGTAATGCCGTGCTGGGCCAGCTTGGCGAGTAGGAGGGACTCAACGAGGATGGGTCGCACCCCGTTCCCAAGGATTGTGCCCACCATGCGGTGAGATGCAACGGAAAATTGGACCAGTTGATTAGTTATTGGTGAAGTAATTGGATTCGAACTGAGCTGGGGAGGAATAACCGAGAGCGGAGTGCCTGCGGGAGGTATTGTAGTAGCCCTCGATGTAC
>JAQTMF010000192.1 GCA_028714515.1 Chthoniobacteraceae bacterium
TTGGCGATTTCTTCGTTCCAGGCATTTCGCGCTTCGTCATAACGAGCCGGATCGGCTTGTTTGATGATCTTCGTTTCGGGGGAACCGGCGACGGCGGAACCGGGCAAGTTGCGAATAATCCATAGAATATGGGATTGCGATTCCGTTCGCGCCGACTCTCGAACACTTCGATCCGCAGAATAACGCTTTGAAGAGTAGTAACCGAGGATCTTCACCCGCGCCTCCAGATTGCTGGGTTCCGTGGCGATCTGTTTTTCGAGAGCCGCCACGGCGTCGGCGCTGAGTTTCAATCCGGCAAGATACCAGTCGGTTGCATCGGGTGTTCGCGGAGTTTGCATTGTTTTGGAGCCCTTGTTTCCGCCGGAGGAAGGTGTTGCCGGATCGGCCTGTCCCTGGGGCAGCGCCGCAACGCCGATCACCGCCCATAGCGCCAGGCCGAGCAGAGACCGGCGGTAGGCTCCGGGTGTCGCTTGCGTGATGCGCACCAGCCTGTCTTTGATGTCCTTGGAGTTTTCCATAATTCCGACCAGCCGGGGGGAGACCAAGCTGGAATCAAATCCTTCAATCAGTTTGAGAAGCGTGCGGCCGTAGAGCGTTTTGAGGGAAGCGCGCGTGTCGGAAAGCACGAGAGCGTCGGTGGCCAGTTCGCGATCATGCCGCATCCGGGAAAAAGCAAACCACAGGACGGGATTGAACCAGTGGAGAATTTGCAACACGACGAGCAGCGCGTTGAGGATCATATCTCCGCGCCGTAGATGGGCGAATTCATGGAGAAAGACGACACGCAGCTCTTCGGGAGAGAACGCGGCGATCAGCCCTTCCGGCAAGAGGAGCGCCGGGCGGAAAATCCCGACCATGGCGGGGCCGCTGACCAGGGGCGTCGGCACGATGCGAACCGTCCGCCGGAGCCCAAGC
Source organism: Chthoniobacteraceae bacterium (assembly GCA_028714515.1). Lineage (GTDB taxonomy): Bacteria > Verrucomicrobiota > Verrucomicrobiia > Chthoniobacterales > Chthoniobacteraceae > UBA695. The sequence continues at coordinate 916 of JAQTMF010000192.1, forward strand.
TCCAAGGCCGCCGCCCGGGCAAGCGCCAGAATAGCGGGCGTTTGGCAAGGCCGCGCGCGGCGTAGAGCATTGGCAAAACGGCCCGCATTAACCAGCGTGGCCGCCGCAAAACCCGCCGCGCCCATCAGCCAGAGCAAAGCCCAAATCCCGTTCCCGCGAAACGGCCATTGGCGCTTGGATCGATCGGGTTCCGGGAGTGCCATCGGATGCCCTGTCCCGTTCGCCGCGAAGGAAGGCGGCAAAGACTCGACGGGTTTGACAAATTGCTGGTTGCCGATACGGACAACCGCGTCCGGCAGACGTTGAAGACTCAAAGGGCTGTGCGGCAGCGCGGGCACGATGAGGCGAAGGATCACGAGAAACCAAAGCGCATAACGCCAGCGCGCCGGAAGCCGCCGTTGAAAGAGCCATTGGGTTCCGAGAACAAGCAGGACGACGATCGAAGTCTCCCAGGAGGTATGCACCAGCCAGGAAAAGAAGCGGTCGAGAAGAGGGTTCACAATTCCGCCTCCTTCTGGTCCAGGAGCTTTCGCAGTTCGCGGATTTCATCGGAACTGAGCTTCTTGTTGGCGACGAAATGAACGAGGAGCGGCTGCGCGGCGCCGCCGAAAACGCGCCGGAGGAGAGAATCCACCTCGCCCTGCACGCATTGTTCCCGTTGAACAGCGGGGCGGTACAGATACCGGTTCGCCTCCTGGCCGTATTTCAGCACGCCTTTCCTGACCAGCCGGGCCAGCATGGTGCGGACGGTGTTTGCGGCCCAGTCCTTGTCATCGGCAAGCGCGGTCATCACCTCCGCGGCGGTGATGGGGCTGTTTCGCCAGATAACGTCCATGACTTTCCACTCGGCTTCCGAAATACGGCAGGGTTTCTGCATGACAAAATACAACTACAAAAGTAGTGGATTTGTCAACTACCTTTGTAGTTATTTTGGTGTTCCCTGTGTGCAAAGCCGCGCCGTTCCAGACGTTCTTCCCGAGATCCGCTCTACAGCGCGAGGGCGGCGTCGATGACGCGGCCGGTCTCTTCGATGTCCTCCTCGGTGTGAGCCAGGGAGAGGAAGCCGGTCTCAAACGGCGAGGGGGCGAAGTAAACGCCCCGGTCCAGCGCGCCGTGGAAGTAGCGGGCGAACGCCTCCCGGTCGCTCTGCGCGGCGTCGGCGAGGTTGCGTACGGGGCCCCGGGAGAAGAAGAGGCAGAACATGGAGCCGATGCGGTGGAAGGTGCGCCGCTCTTCGAGCCCGTGACGGCGGATGGCGGAGCGAAAGCGGTCTTCCAGCGCCGCGCCAAGGCGTTCCAGGCGGCTCCAGCCGTCCAGGCGCTCCAACGCGTGAAGTTGCGCCAGGCCCGCCGCCATGGCGAGCGGGTTGCCGGAGAGCGTCCCGGCTTGGTAAACGGGGCCGTCGGGCGAAAGGCGGTCCATGATCTCCGCGCGGCCGCCAAAGGCGCCCACGGGCAGGCCGCCGCCGATGACTTTGCCGAGGGTCGTCAGATCCGGGGTGATGCCGTAGACCTCCTGCGCGCCGCCGCGGGCGACACGGAAGCCCGTCATGACTTCGTCGAAAATGAGGACGGTCCCGTGGGCGGTGCAAAGTTCGCGGAGGGTTTCCAGGAATCCGGGTTCCGGGAAATACAAGCCCGCGTTGGCGGGGATCGGCTCCAAAATCACGGCGGCGATTTGGGCTCCCTCGCGCTGGAACGCCGCGCGGAGCGCCTCGCGGTCGTTGAAGGGGAGGCAGAGAGTCAGGTCCGCGAGAGGACGCGGGATGCCCGCGCTATCCGGTTCGCCATGGGTAAGCGCGCCGCTGCCGGCCCGGACGAGGAGGGAATCGACGTGGCCGTGGTAGCAGCCTTCGAATTTGATGATCTTGTCGCGGCCGGTGAAGCCCCGGGCGAGGCGCACGGCGGACATGGTCGCCTCCGTGCCGGAGTTGACCATGCGGACTTTCTCGATGCTCGGCACCCACTGGCAGATCAGCCGGGCCATTTCGACCTCCAGCGGGTTCGGGATGCCGAAACTGACGCCGCGCGCCGCCGCTTCGCGCACGGCCGTGACGACGGGCTCCGGGGCGTGGCCGAGGATGGCCGGGCCCCACGTCCCGATGTAGTCGATGATCTCGTTGCCGTCCACGTCCCAGATGCGGGAACCGGCGGCGCGGGAGACGAAGAAAGGTTCACCGCCCACGCCCCGGAAGGCGCGGACGGGGGAATTGACGCCGCCGGGGATAAAGCGCTTGGCTTGGGCAAAGGCGGCTGCGGACGCGGAACGTGATGTCATGCAGGGGAGATTACCCGCATCTTCCGCGCGAAAAAGGGGAAAATGCCGGGCGCTATTCCCACTTGAATTTGGTCGTCACCGTGGAGGGGTTCACGTATTCCGCCACTTGGTTCGCCCCGGAGTAAAGCCGGAGCCAGATGCCAATGACCGCGTCCTCCGAGGTTTCCTTGCCCCCTTCGGCGGGAACCCAACCGGGAGCCATATGCCCCTTGTGCAGGGGGACATCGGAAGTGGAAAAGGAAATCTGCGCACCCGGTTTGATGGAGATCACCTTGGACGATCCCTTGACTTTCTCCACGGTGTCCTGACCTTCTTTTTGGCCGATTTGCTGCCGTTTGACGAAGATAATGTATTTCGCTTCCAGGTCCGGGCTGGCTTTGAAGGCGTGGTTGCGGACCTTCACATCGCCGGTCCAGTTCTGCGAGGTAACGAGGCGGCGGGCGCCGGTGGCCGCGCCAGGAGCGTCTTTTTTGCGTTCCACGGTGATTTCATAATCTCCGGCCTGGGCCAGGAGGGGAAGGAACATCAATGCGAAAACCAGCAATTTGCTCTTCATAGGAGGATATCAGGTTAATTAGTGGGATGGGATAATATACGGATCAAAAACAGTCAATAGCTCATCGGGTCGATTTTCACCTTGCCGCGGAAGATGCGGTAGATGGATATCGTGTAGGTGAGAACCAGTGGAACGCCGATCAGCGCCACGATGAGCATGACGCCCAGCGTCTTCTGGGATGAGGCGGCGTTGGCGAGGGTGAGGCTGTGCTCCGGGTTGGGCAGCGAGTAGACCATATGCGGAAACATCCCGATGCCAAAGAGCGCCATCAGGCAGAGCATGGCGGCGCTGGAGGAGAGAAACGCGAGAAAATCGCGGCCCCGGGCCAGTTGGAAGGGGACGTTCGCGATGGCCAGGACGTTGAGCGCGGCGATGGCGAACAGCCACGGGTGTGCGCGCAGAGTCACGGTCATGTGGGGCGCGTAAAGGAGCGTCGCCACGGTGACGGCCAGGTAGCAGACGGCGAAGAGAACCAAGGAGCGGTTGGCCCAGCGGCGCAGCTTTTCATGCAGTTCCCCCTCGGTCTTCAAAACGCCGTAGATTGCCCCGTGCTGCGCGAACAAGGCGACGGTGGTAACCCCGAGAAGCAGCGGGTAGGGACGCAGCAGGGAGAGGAAGCCGCCCGTGTATTCCTGCCCGGCGTCCAGGGGAATCCCCACGGTGATATTCCCCAGGGCCACGCCGATAAGGAGCGCCGAGAGAACGCTCCCCGCGCTGAACCCGATATCCCACATCCGCCGCCACCAGGGATGCGGCAGCTTGCCGCGGAACTCGATGGCCACGCCGCGGAAAATGAGGGCCACCAGCAGGAGCATGAAGGCGAGGTAGAACCCGGAAAAAACCGTGGCGTAGACGGCGGGGAACGCGGCGAAAAGCGCGCCGCCGCCCGTCACCAGCCACACCTCGTTGCCATCCCACACGGGCCCGATGGCGTTGAGCATTACCCGGCGCTCCTCGTCCGGCTTGGTGAAAAGATGGAGCGCGCCGATCCCGAGGTCGAAGCCGTCCAGAATGGCGTAGCCGGTGAACAGAACACCGACCAGGATGAACCAAACGCAAGGAAGAAGGGGCTCGTTAAGCATCGGCGCGGGGTTCGTTGCGGAACGGGGCGGCGGGGGAGGGGTCCGTATCGTCCGGCCCGTTCTGGATTTTGTGATTAAGGAGGAAGATGAAGACGGCGAAGAGGAGGGCGTAAACCAGAGAGAAAAGCGCCAGCGAAGCGAGGATCGCCTCCTTGCCGACGTTTTTGGAAAACGCATCGGCCGTGCGCAGCATCCCCTGGACGATCCACGGCTGGCGGCCGATTTCCGCCGAGGCCCAGCCGAGCTGATTGGCCAACTGCGGCCCCAGCACGGCCGGCACCAGCAGGCCCAGCAGCCAGCGTTGCGTAAACAGCCGCCCGCGCGCCCATTGGATCACACTCACCGCCGCCAGCGCGATGAGCCCCATGCCGATGGCCACCATCGCATGATACGTCTGGAACACGGCGTTGACCGGCGGGCGGTCGCGCGGCGCGAAAGAGTCGAGACCCTGCACCGGCTTTTGCGCGTCGCCGTGCACCAGGTAGCTGAGCATCCCGGGAATCGCCACGCCGAAGCGGACATTCCGGCCCGCCTCGTTCACCCATCCGAAAAGATACAGCGGCGCGGGTTCCGTCGCGTAATGCCCCTCAAAGGCGGCCAGCTTCGCCGGTTGATTGCGGCTTACGCCAATGGCGCTCCCGTGGCCGGTGCTCAACTGCAACAGCGAAGAGACAAGCGCCACCGCCAGGCCGATCTTCAACGACGCCCGCGCGAACTCCACGTGCCGGTTTTTCAGCAAATACCAAGCGCTCACACTCACCACCAGCCACGCCCCCGCCTGCCACGCGCCGCAGAGCGTGTGGATCAAGCGGTCCATGGAGGAAGGGTTGAAAACCATCGCCCAAAAGTCGGTGATCTCCGCCCGCAGCCCCCCCTGGTGCTCCACGAGGTGGAACCCGGCCGGGGTTTGCTGCCAGGAATTGGCCACCACGATCCAGACGGCGCTGAAGTGCGCCCCCAGGGCGACCATGCACGTGGCGAAGTAATGCAGCCTGGGCCCCACGCGGTCCCAGCCGAAAATCATCAGCGCCAAAAAGCCGGACTCCAGGAAAAACGCGAAGATCCCCTCCGCCGCGAGCGCGCTGCCAAAGACATCGCCCACAGATCGGA
>JAQTMF010000193.1 GCA_028714515.1 Chthoniobacteraceae bacterium
GGGTTGGACCATGTAGGAGCCTTCGGGGGCGGCCTCGGCGCAGGCTTGCATGAGGGCGGCGTTTTTGAAGGTGACGATGCCGGTGAAGGAGACGAGGCAGCGGGCGGCGTGGAGGCGGGCGGCGTCGGCGGGGGTGCCTCCAAAGCAGTGGAAGACGGCGCGGATTTTCCCGAGGTGGGGGGCGAGGAGCTGGAAGGTGCGCTCGAAGCAGTCGCCCCGCTGGTGGATGACGACGTTGAGGCCGCGTTCGGCGGCGAGGTCGAGTTGCTGGCGAAAGAGGGTTTCCTGGGCGGCTTTGAGGGTTTCGCTTTCGGGCCCGGCGGGGAGGCGGTAGTGGTCGAGGCCGATTTCGCCGATGGCGACGACGTGGGGGCTGTCGCAGAGGGGGCGCAGGGCGTCGACGGCTCCGGGGACTTCCTCCAGGGCGGCGGAGGGGTGGATGCCGATGGCGGCGTAGAGCTGCGGGTGGCGTTCGGCGAGTTCGACGGCGCGGCGGCTGCTTTCGACGCTGGTGCCGATGGTGAGGATGCGGTCTACGCCCGCTTCGGCGGCGCGGGCGAGGACGCCCTCGATGTCCCCGGCAAAGTCGGGGAAGTCGAGGTGGGCGTGGCTGTCGATGAGCATTTTCTAGAGCACGGACTGCAAACTACGCGAAATGCTCGATTTTGCAGCCGTTTTTTTACCACTGGATGACGGAGCAGGCCCAGGTGAGCCCTCCGCCGAAGACGACGAGCAGGATGTAGTCGTCGCGTTTCATCCGGCCGGCGCGGGCGGCTTCGTCCAGGGCGATGGCGACGGCGGCGGCGCTGGTGTTGCCGTAGTGCTGGAGGTTGCAGAAGACGCGCTCGGGCCCGAGGCCGAGGCGGCTGCCGATGGCTTCGATGATGCGGAGGTTGGCCTGGTGCGGGATGACGCAGGCGAGGTCTTTGGTTTGCAGGCCGGCGGTTTCGAGGGCTTCGTGGGCGGCGTTGACCATGGCGGTGACGGCTTGTTTGTAGACGTCTTTGCCGTTCATGTGGATGGTGTTGGGCCGCTGCTCGATGTTTTCTTTGGTGAGCGGCATGCGGCTGCCTCCGCCGGGCATGTGGAGGATTTCGGCGTAGTCGCCGTTGGCTCCCATGGTGGTGTGGATGATGCCGTGGCTGCCGGGCCGGTGTTGCAGGATGGCGGCTCCCGCGCCGTCGCCGAAGAGGACGCAGGTGTTGCGGTCTTGCCAGTTGACGATGCCGCTAAGTTTGTCCGCGCCGATGACGAGGATGGTGTCGCAGGTGCGGCTGGAGATGAATTGCTGGGCGATTTCGAGCCCGAATAGGAAGCCGGAGCAGGCGGCGGAGAGGTCGAAGCAGATGGCGTTTTTGGCGCCGATCTGTTTTTGGACAAGGCAGGCGGTGTTGGGGAAGGCCATGTCGGGGGTGACGGTGCCGATGATGATCATGTCGATCTCTTCGGCGCTGATGCCCGCTTTTTCGATGGCTGCCCGGGCTGCTTTGGAGGCCAGGTCGCTGGTGCTTTCCTCGGGGGCGGCGACGCGCCGCTCTTTGATGCCGGTGCGGCTGACGATCCACTCGTCGCTGGTGTCGACGAGTTTTTCGAGCGCGGCGTTGGTGAGGACTTTCTCCGGAACGTAGCTGCCGGTCCCAATGATGGAGACGGTGCGTTTCGGCTTATGCAGGCGCGTGGTGCGAGGCTGCGGCTTGTTCATTGGTGCGTTGGATGTGTTCCACGAGGAGTGGATTCACTTGTTTGGAGATGGATTGGACCGCCATGCGGATGGCGTTTTTGACGGCGATGGGGGAGCTGCCGCCGTGGCCGATGATGCAGACTCCGTTGATGCCCAAAAGGGGCATTCCACCGTATTCGTCGGCGTTGGTGCGCTTGCGAATGGCTTGGAAGGCTCCTTTGGCGAGCAGGGCTCCGGCGATGCGGATGGGGCTCTTTTTGATTTCGCGCTTGAGCCACCCGAAGATGGCGTGGGCGATGGCTTCGCTGGTTTTGAGGACGACGTTGCCGGTGAAGCCGTCGGCGACGACGACTTCGACGGGGTCGAGGAAGAGGTCGTGCCCTTCGACGTTGCCGCGGAAGTTGAGGCCCGCGCCTTTGATGAGTTCAAAGGATTCGCGGGTGCATTCGTTGCCTTTTTCTTCTTCGGTGCCGATGGACATGAGGCCGACGCTGGGGTTCGTATATCCCAGGATGTGCTGGGAGTAGACGGAGCCCATGATGGCGTTGTGGAGCATCTGGCGCGGCGTGGGCTCGGGGTTGGCTCCGGCGTCGACGAGGACGAAGTAGTTGGTTTCTGTCGGGATGGTGGCTGCGATGGCGGGCCGCTCGATGCCGGGCAGCATGCGCAGTTTGATGGTGGTGGCCGCGACGCTGGCTCCGGTGTGCCCGGCGCTGACGACGGCTTCCGCATCACCACTTTTGACGAGGTCTACGGCGCGGGCGATGGAGGAGTCTTTTTTCCGCCGCACGGCGTCGATGGCGTGGTCGCTCATTTCGACGACTTGGGTGCAGTGGACGATCTCGATGCGCCGGTCGTTGCAGCCGATGCGTTTGAGTTCGGCTTCGAGCTTGGCTGTGTCGCCGGTGAGGTAGAGGCGGGTGATTTCAGAAAATTCGCTTAAGGCGAGCGCGGCGCCTTCGACGAGTTTTCGTGGCCCCTCGTCGTGGCCCATTGCGTCAAGAGCGATTTTCATGAGATCCCCGTGTACATGTGAAGAAAAAGAGAGCCGTCCCACGCAGATACGGGGACGGCTGGCTCTGGAAAAAGGCGGCTTTTACGCGGCCTCGACGGTCACGGCCTGGCGGCCATTATAGTACCCGCAGGAGGGGCATACGGTGTGCGAGCGCAGGGTGCTGCCGCATTGGCCGCATTTGGCGAGTTGCGCTGCATGCCAGCGGTTGGCGGCTTTGCGGGTGCGAAGGCGCATTTTCGAGGTTTTGCGTTTTGGGACTCCCATATCGAATCTTTCTGTCGGTCTGTTGTCTAACTGTCTTGGCTGATGGTCTTAACGGTCTTTGGGTTTCGAGAGCTGGTCGAGCGTGGCCCAGGGGTTGGGTCCCTCGGGTTCCGCCGCCGGTTCCGGCTCCTGAATCCTCTGCATTTCAAGCACCCCGGCGCAGGTTGTTGCGCCATTCCAGTCACAATGCGGATGGGGAGGCAGAACGAGAAGAATATCTTCCCTTGCTTCGTCCGTCAAGTCTACCGTCTCGGCGGTGGTGAGCTCGACTTGGACGGCGAAATTGGGCACTTCGACGGTGTAGGGAAAGCGGTTGAGGCAGCGGACGCATTCCAGTTCGAGGTCGACGGACAGGGTGCCGGTGGCGAAGAGGCCTCCGCCGGATAGACCCACGTCGAGGCTGTAGCGGACGGGGCTCTTGGCTTGGGCGAGGGCGTCGTGGAGGTCCAGGATGTCGCGGTCTTCTTCGCCTTCGACGTGCAGGGTGCCGCCGGAGGGGATTTGATTGAGGTGGATTTTCATGGCTTGCGGCTGGGGGCGCTGTCGGTTGCGGCAAATTTTGCCCGCAACGCCCGGGCGATGCAATCTGGCACAAATGCGCCGATGTCGCCACCGAGTCGCGCGATTTCTTTGACGAGCCGGGAGCTGAGGTAGGTGTATTCTTCCTTGGGCATGAGGAACATGGTCTCGACGTCGCTGTCGAGTTTCCGGTTCATGAGGGCCATTTGGAATTCGTACTCGAAGTCGGAGACGGCCCGCAGGCCGCGGAGGATGACTTGGGCTTGGACGGACCGGGCGTAGTCGACCAGAAGCCCCTGGAATTGGGTGACTTGGACGTTGGGGTGCTGTTGTACGGCTTCCCGAAGGAGGGCGACCCGCTCTTCGAAGGTGAAGAGGCCCGTCTTCGCTTCGTTGTGGGCGATGGCGACGAGAACTTCATCGTACTGACGGGCGGCCCTCTCGATGACATCGAGGTGGCCGTTGGTGACGGGATCGAAACTGCCTGGATATACCGCGCGGCGCATGGGAGGGGAGTGTGAAGGGATGCGCCTTCGGACGCAAAGAAAAACATGCGGAGGGGCTTCTCCGCGTCTGCCGGGCTCTCTTTTCCCGGTCTTTTTTGGAGGGCCGCGGCAAAAAAAGATTGCAAACGGGTGTGGGACTCCTAGATTGTCCGCTCCTAAATTTATGGCTAAGAAGAGCTGGACCGAAAAAGAAAAACGCAAACGCCTGATCGTTGCAAAGTATGCCGCCCTGCGCGCTGAACTCAAAGCGAAGGGGGACTATGTTGCTTTGCAGCAGCTCCCGCGCGATGCCAGCCCTGTGCGCCTCGTAAACCGTTGCCGCGCCAGTGGCCGCCGCCATGGCTACATCCGCCGCTTCCAACTTTCGCGTATCGCTTTCCGCGAGTTGGCTTCGAACGGGATGATTCCCGGCGTTACGAAGTCGAGCTGGTAATGCTCCCGCACGCGGCCGGAGCAGATTCCGGCGCGCGAATGATAACAACTTTTCCCGGCTCGCCGCGTGTTCGTGGCGAGCCGTTGCTTTTTTTACGGACGTGCTTTCGATGAATACTTTGCTGCTGTTGGCTGCCGCTTCTCCGGTGGACGGGGCGCATTGGGAGTCGGCGGATATTATTTTCCTGAAGCTCCTGACGATTGCGGTGCTGGTGCTTTTGAACGCCTTTTTCGTGACGTCGGAGTTTTCGATTGTGAAGGTCCGCTCGACGCAGTTGGAGCCGCTGATCGAGGGGGGAGACGCCCGGGCGAAGTTGGCGGGGGAGATGATTTCGAAGCTGGATGCGTATCTTTCGGCGACGCAGTTGGGGATTACGCTGGCGAGCCTGGGGCTGGGGTGGTTGGGGGAGCCGTTTTTGGCGCGGTTGCTGGAGCCGCTTTTCCACTGGGTGGGGATTGGGAGCCTGGCGCTGATTCACACGGTTTCGTTCGGGCTGGCGTTTTCGGTGATTACGATCGCCCATATTGTGCTGGGGGAGCTGATTCCGAAGAGTCTGGCTATCCGCAAGCCGCTTTCGGCGACGCTGGCGGTGGCCCGGCCGTTGCGCTGGTTTTCGGTGGTGTTCGGGCCGGCGGTGCTTTTGCTGAATAGTACGGCGAATTGGATTTTGTTGCGTCTTTTCCACATGCAGCCTGCCAGTGAGCAGGAGATCGGGCACAGCGAGGAGGAGTTGCGGGTGATTCTGACGGAGAGCGAGAAGGCGCAGGAGGTTTCGCCGGTGGGCAAGGAGATCTTGATTAATGCGCTGGATTTGCGCCGCCTGGTGGTGCGCGATGTGACGACGCCGCGCGGCGAGGTGGTTTCGCTGGATTTGGAGCATTCGTTTGAGGAGAATCTCAAAATCGCCCAGACTTCGCGGCATACGCGGTTCCCTCTTTGCAAGGGGCACCTGGATAACACGGTGGGCCTGGTGCACATTAAGGATTTGTTTTCGCTGACGCGGGTGCCCGCGCCGGATTTGGCGAGTGTGCGGCGGGAGATTCTGCCGGTGCCGGAGATGATGCCGCTGGAGAAGTTATTGAAGCTGTTCCTCAATAAGCACGCGCATTTGGCGCTGGTGGTGGATGAATACGGCGGGACGGTGGGGATTGTGACGCTGGATAATGTGATGGAGGAGCTGGTGGGGGCGATCCAGGATGAGTTTGATGTGGAGGCCGCGGAGTTCCGCCGGGTGAGTGAGGATGAGTTTGTGGTGGAGGGGACGCTGGGCTTGCATGAGCTTAACGACGCGGCGGGGATGGATTTGGAGAGCCCGGATGTGAGTACGATCGGGGGGTATGTGACGCGTTTGATCGGCCGTTTGCCTCAGCAGGGGGAGAAGGTCGTTATCGACGGCTATGAGGTGACGGTTACTCAGAGCAATGGCCGCCGGGTGGGGCAGCTTGTTTTTAAGCGCAAGCCAGCGGCTTG
>JAQTMF010000194.1 GCA_028714515.1 Chthoniobacteraceae bacterium
CGCATTTTTCAAGGCGCGACCGAAAGGCAATATCTGAAGATATTGCCCGAGAGAGCAACGCCGAAAAATCGGAAAAGGGGCCGGAATTATGAAAAGAACTTGCCTAACAGGACACTAGCGGCCATTCGTCTCATGGGACAAATGGGACCGATGGGACTAATCGCCCATCCGCGCGAGCCACTCGCGGTAAAGCTCCGGGGAAATCTCCGAGGGCTTGATCTCGCTGCGCTCCCCCCAGAACACCGTGCTATGGCGCACCGGAATGCCGCACGCGGCGAGGTGCGCGTCGATGGCCGCCTTGTGCTCCAGCGTGCGCTCCTTGCTCGTGCCGTGGCAGACGGCCATGATGTTGGCGTGCCCGAACGCCGGCCCGCCTTCGCGCCAGTAACAGTGCGTCAAAATCTCGTGACGCCCGATCTCTCCCCCGGCCTCTTCCTCGCGGCCCGCCGGGACGGTCCAGTGAAAGAGCCCGTTGTGCTGCGTCACCGCGCGCCCCGTGGCTTTCGCGGGCTTCACGTGCTCCAGAAACGTCGAGAACCGCCCCATTACCCCGCGGTCCGCCAGTGTTTGCGCGACGGCGCAAAACAGCTCCAGGGACACCCCCGCCTCGCGCGCGCGCCCCTCCCACGGGTTGGGCCGGATCTCCTCCACGGTAAACTCCCGTTTCAGCGCCAGCAGCACCCGCCACTCCAGGGCGTCGAGCCTCACGATGCGCGGCCGGACCATCACGGCCCGCCGGGGCGTCTTTTGCCCCGGGGCGATCCGCAAGCGCCGCATGTGCCCCACGCCAAGGGCGAACACGCCCAGCGCCGGCATGAGGCGGAAGTCTTCGCTCCCGATCCGGCGGCCCAGCAGCGCGCAGTGGGCTTCCAGGGAGACCCCGGCGGGAACCTTCAGGGTCGTCCAGAGCCGGAACTCCGCGCCCGCCGCTCCCGGCTCCGCCGAACGCAGCACGACGTGCCCGGTGAACGGGTCGTTGGCGAGGATAAAGTCGAAAGCCGCCTGGAGCCGCGCCTCCGGCACGCGCCACGCCACCAGCGCCCCTTCGGCGAGGTTGGTGGCGATCAGCGTCTGGCGCACCCGCCGGATCGTTCCGGCGGCAAGCATCGCGGCGATCCGCTCCAGGACCGTCTCCACCGGCACGCCCGACCCGCGCGCGATGGCTTGGAACGGTTCCCGCTCAAACCCGGCGATCCGGTCTTCCGACACCGCGAGAATCCGCGCGTTGACGGGATCGGCGTAATCCGAAAGGGAGAGCGATGGGGCGTGCATGAAGCAAACAAAGCCGCACAGACCAAAAGATCTGTGCGGCAAAGGGCTGGTTTTATGAGGGTATGGCCTAGGGGGCCGGAGCGGGAGCCGGAGTCTCCGGCGCTTCTCCCGCTGCCTTCTTGATCTCGCGGTAAAGCTCACCCCGGAAGATCGGAATCTCCCTGGGCGCGGCGATCCTGATCCGAACGGTGTCCCGCTCGATTCGAGTAACCATGATCTCGATGTTATCTCCGACCATGATCGTTTCCCCCACTTTACGTGATAAGACTAGCATGTTGTTCGTTTCTCCAATAAGGGGCGGGAGCGTTCGCTCTTCCCCTGTTACGTCAGCCCGGCAATCTCCGATGAAATTCCCAGGCCCGCAAGTCATGAATGCAGCCATTTTTCATCGTTTTTCCCCACAGATGCAAAAGGTTGGCCTCTTTTTGATGAACACACATTCACATCTTATTAAACAGCTTGATCACACCCGTAATACTTTCTCCTTTACTATAGCAATTTTCCCCGGGGGAGGCATCCGGCACTCCCCGCTCCTCCGTTTCTTTTTCCTCCGGCCTCCTCATCGCGAGCGCATTTCCGGGGCCATCCGGGCGTAAGGGAAGCGTCACTTTGTGAAATTTTTCACAAATACGCTTGCCTCCCTAACTTCATCGACTTTTAATTTCCCGCGTCTTCTTCCTTTTTATCCACCGAAAATGGCTCCCACCACGTTTGAGTTCGAATCGCCCGACACCATCGGACGCACCCGGCAACACCTCGACGCCTCCGCGCAAGGCGCTCTTTCGGACCAGCTTGGCGAAAAGCTGATCCTGAACATGGGGCCCTCGCACCCCGCCACCCACGGCGTGCTGCGGCTCGTCCTGGAGCTGGACGGCGAGACGCTCACCAAGGCGACGCCGGAGATCGGCTACCTGCATCGGGGCAGCGAGAAGATCGCGGAGAACATGCAATACAACCAGTTTGTCCCCTACACGGACCGGCTGGACTACCTCGCCCCGCTGGCGAACAACGTGGCCTACGCGATGGCGGTGGAAAAGCTCATGGGCTGGGAACTTCCCGCGCGCGGCAAGGCCATCCGCGTGATTTGCAGCGAGATGGCCCGCATCTCCTCCCACCTCCTCGGCCTCGGCTGCTTTGCCATGGACACGGGCGCGATGACCGTTTTCCTCTACGTCATGGCCGAACGCGAGAAGGTCTACAATCTTTGCGAACTGCTCACGGGCGCGCGGCTGACGACCAGTTACACGCGCATCGGCGGCCAGGTCCGCGATCTGCCGGAAGGGTTCATCCCGCAATTGACCCGCTTCCTGGACGATGTGCTCCCGGTCGTGGACGAAATCAGCGCGCTGATCTCCCGCAACCGGATCTTCGTGGACCGCACGAAAGACATCGGCGTGATCTCCCGGGAAATGGCGATTGATTACTCGCTCACCGGCCCGAACCTGCGCGGCTCCGGTATCGACCACGACCTGCGCAAATGCCAGCCGTATCTCGACTACGACAAATACGACTTCGACGTGCCCGTCGGCACCGTGGGCGACAGTTACGACCGCTACTACGTCCGCCTGGAGGAAGTCCGCCAAAGCGTGCGCATCCTGCGGCAGGTTATTGAGAAACTCCCCTCCGGCCCCGTCAACGTCGCCGACCCGAAGAACTTCCGCTCCGACAAACGCGAGGTCCTCACCAAGATGGAGGAACTCATCAACCACTTCCTGCTCTACACGGAAGGGGTCAAGGCCCCGGCGGGCGAAGTCTACTTCGCCGCGGAAAACCCGAAGGGCGAACTGGGCTTTTACGTCAACAGCGTCGGCGGCGGCAGCCCCCACCGGCTGAAAATCCACTCCCCCTCCTTCTGCAACCTGGCCGTCCTGCCGGAGATTTTGAAGGGACACCTCATCGGCGACGTTCCGGCCATCCTCGGCAGCTTGGATTTCGTGATGGGCGAATGCGACCGGTAATGATGCAAACTCCTCCCCTTCTCCGCGTCTCCTTCTCCGCGCGCCGGCTTGCCCTGCTCGCGGCGGCGGCCCTGTCCCTGGGCCTGCTGAGCGCGTGCGACCGCGAGATCACCGACGCCAACCTGAAGCTCATCAAGCCCGACATGACCACGAAGGAGGTCGAGTCGATCCTCGGCGCTCCCAACCGCGTCGTCACCGTGTCCGAGCCGTCGGCGGAGGCCGTCAAAACGCTGCCCATCGTCCGCTACGTCTACGAACAAAAAGGGCAAAAAATCGAACTGACCTTTGTCGGCGACCGGCTGGGCGAAGGTCCAAAAGGCGCCCCCGCCATCACGGGAACCCTCGGCAAATAACTTCCATGCAGATCCCACCGCAACTCCTTACCCAAATCGACGAGGCCGTCTCGCACTACCCCGTCTCCAAACGGAGCGCCTCGCTCCCGTTGCTGCATCTCTTCCAGGAACACTTCGGGTATATTTCCGATGAGGCCATCCAGTGGATCGCCGCGAAACTCGAACTCCAGCCCATCGCCATCCTGGAGCTGGTGACGTTCTACCCGATGTTCCGCCGCAGCCCGGCGGGCAGGCACCACATCCGCATCTGCAAAACGCTCTCCTGCGCCCTGGCCGGAGCCGCCGCCCTCAAGGCGAAGCTCTGCGAGGCCACCGGCGTCGCCGACCTCGGTCACGGCACCAACGGCAACGCGTTCGCCGTGAGCCCGGACGGCAAATTCTCCATCGAATCGGTCGAATGTCTGGCGAGCTGCGGCAGCGGCCCCGTCATGATGGTCAACGACGACTTCTACCAAGCCGTCACCGCCGAAGAAATTCCAACCATTCTCTCCAAATACCAGTAAGCCCATGCCAGCGCCCGCACGCCGCATCCCACACCCGCGCGAAAAGCGGATGGTCTTCGCCAACATCGACCGCGAAGGCTACACGCCGGATATCGAATGTTACCTCCGCAACGGAGGTTACGCGGAATTGAAAAAAGCCGTCACGATGGAGCCCGCCTCCATCGTGGGCGAAGTGAAGGCGTCCGGCCTGCGCGGACGCGGCGGCGCGGGCTTCCCGTGCGGCGTCAAGTGGGGCTTCATCCGCCCCGGCGAGACAAAGCCGATCTACCTCATTTGCAACGCCGACGAATCCGAGCCCGGCACGTTCAAAGACCGCTACATCATCCACCAGGACCCGCACCAGTTGCTGGAGGGGATGATCATCTCGTGCTTCGCGCTCAACGTCCACCTGGCGTATCTCTACATCCGCGGCGAATTCCCGCACGGCGCGCGGATCCTCGAAAAAGCCATCGCCGAAGCCAAGGCCAACAACCTCCTCGGCAAAAACATCCTCGGCACCGGGTTCGACCTGGAGATCTACGTCCACCGCGGCGCGGGCGCTTACATCTGCGGCGAGGAAACGGGCCTCATCGAATCCCTCGAAGGCAAGCGCGCCTACCCGCGCATCAAGCCGCCGTATTTCCCGGCCGTCCTGGGCCTCTACCAGTGCCCCACCATCGTCAACAACGTGGAGACCCTTTGCCACGTCAAACACATCGTCCGCATGGGCGGCGCGGAATACGCCAAGCTCGGCAAGCCCAACAACACGGGCACCCGCATCGTGGGCGTCAGCGGCGACGTGATGAAGCCGGGGTATTTTGAGATCGAAGTCGGTTCGATCACCCTGGGCGAACTGATTAACGACCTCTGCGGCGGCATGAAACCGGGACGCACGCTCAAAGCCGTCATCCCCGGCGGCAGTTCCGCGAAAGTTCTCCGCGCGGGCGAGCGGTTTAAAATCAAAGCCAAAGCAGCCGACGGCACCATGGTGGAAAAGGAAATCGGCGTGCTCGACATCCCGATGGACTTCGACACCATGGCGGCCTGCGGCAGCATGGCGGGCTCCGGCGGCGTCATCGTCATGGACGACTCGCGCGACATGGTGGAGACGCTCAATAATTTGAACCACTTCTACGCCCACGAGAGCTGCGGCCAGTGCACGCCGTGCCGCGAGGGTTCCCTGTGGATGCGCAAAATCACCGACCGTCTCCTGGCGGGCGGCGGCGTGGGCAGCGACCCGGAACTCCTGGCGAGCGTCTCCAACAACATCGCGGGCAAGACCATCTGCGCCTTTGGCGAAGCCTGCTCGTGGCCGACGATGAGTTTTGTCGCCAAGTTTAAAGAGGAGTTTGCCGCCAAGGCCAAGAAAGAGATTCCAGCATTCACTCCGCCGGAATTCTTGAGCGAAACCTTAATCGGAGGAGGACACTGATGAACGGAGTCATCCGCAGATTTCGCAGATTGGCGCAGATCTCCGAACAAGGAGACGCGAGCCGCCGCTCTCGTTCCCAATCTCCAGATTGGGAACGCCCTTGTCCCCGAAGCTCCAGCTTCGCAACGCGCGCAAGGGCGCATACACCCTGCATTTCAGAAAGCGCCGCAACCATGACATCCGCAGGAAACAGAGTTTCCAAAACACTTGCGTTCCCAATCGGGAGATTGGGAACGAGGACAAATATCCTTTCCGTTCCCCCTTCGTGCCTTCGTGCCTTCGTGCCTTCGTGTAAAAATTTGGAAGCGGGCCAAGGCCAACCGACTTCGGTATTTTACACAACCTTGATTCTTTCGTTGGGGAAATGGGCAAAGGCAGGCT
>JAQTMF010000195.1 GCA_028714515.1 Chthoniobacteraceae bacterium
GGGTAGAAATAATTCTTCCGGTCAAACTTGCAGACGGCGGGGATTTCGCACCCGAGCATGAGCCCCGTCAACGCGGTCATTTTGAGGGCCTGGTGGTTCATCACGGGAAGCGCGCCGGGCATCCCGCGACAAACGGGGCACGTGTGCGTATTCGGTTCCGCGCCAAATTCAACCGGGCAGCCGCAGAACATCTTGCTGCGGGTTTTGAGCTGGACGTGAACTTCAAGACCGATGGTGACGAGGTATTTTTTCATGGTGCGGGGCGGACGCGGGGGCAGAGTCCGCGAAAAGGGAGAGTTTTTCAATAAGCCGGGCGGATTTCCATCCAAAAGGCGGCCGAATCCCAAAAAAGCGGAGATTTGCTTTCGGCGGGCGCGCGGGATAGGATCGGCCTTCATCCCATGGATTCCACCTCGCTTGATCTGACCATGAGCACGCCGGCGCTGCTTTTCCCGACGGTTTCGCTGCTTTTGCTGGCGTATACCAACCGTTTCGTGACGCTGGCCAACCTGATTCGCAGTCTGCACGACAAATACAAGACGGACCCGAACACGATCCTCAGGGGGCAGATCGACAACCTGCGCTACCGGGTGGAACTCATCAAGCTCATGCAGGCGGGCGGGATTTCGAGTCTCTTTTTCTGCGTCTTGTGCATGTTTTCGCTCTTTGCCGGGTGGACGCGGACGAGCCAGTGGATTTTCGGCGTCAGCCTCTTGCTGATGCTGGTGTCGCTGGGGCTCTCGCTCGCGGAAATCTGGATTTCCGTCCGCGCGCTCAACCTGCACTTGAGCGACCTTCGCGATCAGGAAAAGCGGCGAAACGAGTGACGCCCGCCAACGCCCTCAGCCTTCCCCCCCTGAAATATGCAACTTTGCGATGTTTCCCCCGTCGAGAAAGAGGCGCAGTTTATCTGCGGAATCACGCGAAAGCAGGTGCGCGTTTGGAACGCGTATCTGGCTCTTGGCGTCATTCTGGCGATGGCGGCCGTCGCGGGGGCCTTTCTTTATTTTCACGGCGATTTGCGCAACGGGTGGACGAAGTGGGCGGGGCTGACTTGCTGGTTTTGGGTCCTCGTGGCGTGGAGCTTCGGCGAGGTGGCTTCGCAAGCCAGGAAGAATTGGAAACGGGCCGGGCTTTTGGCGGAAATGTTGAGCCCGGGCCATTGGGGGAATGTCCGCATCCGGACGACTTGTGCCTGCGACGCCGGGTGCAGCAAATGGAGCTGTTTCCGGACGGATTTTGTCCTTTCCCTGGATCGCGAGCCCGAGGCGGCCCTTTACGTGGACGGCCACCCCGTCTTGCACACGCGTTCCCTGCGGCTGACGGCGCGGGAAGTGGCGCGGCTCAAGTCGCGACGGCTGTAGGGGCTTAGCGCGCGGCTCTTGAGGCGCCCGCGCGTTTGTTTATGCCGGCGCGTGGACGCGGCGGCGGCGGCTTTCTTACCCGCGCACGCGGGGCGGCATCCGATTGCGGAGTATCCCCATCTCCCCGCATGAAGAATTCTCCCTTTTTGGCCGCCGCTCTCGCTTTGTCTCTGGCCTTCGGCGCGGGCCCCGCTCTCGCGCAAGACGAAAGCACGAAGTTGCTGGATCTCCTGGTCGCCAAGAAGGTCCTGACGGGCAAGGAGGCGGAGACGCTCCGGGCGGATCTCGTGAAGGAGAAGGCCGCTTCCAGCGCGGAGAAGCTGAAGCTGAGCGGGCCGGTGACGCAGCTCTCTCTTTACGGCGATGCCCGCCTGCGCTTCCAATACGATAATCTGGATCAGCAGTTGCCGCGCTGGGATCCGGTGCGCCTCCGTTGGCTGGATACGGGCAATGGCGATCAACGCGATCGCTTCCGCTTTCGCCTCCGTCTGGCCGCCGATTTCCAGCTCAAGGATGACTGGTTTGGCGGGGTCCAGCTCCAGAGCAGCCAGTATTCGGATACCGGCAACCAGACGTTTGACGGCGGGTTCCAGAATTACGGGGTTTATATCAGCCGGGTTTATGCCGGGTGGCGCGGGCTGGACTGGTTCACCATTATCGCGGGCAAGCAGCCGAACCCGTTCTATACGACGGATTTGCTGTGGGACCCGGATATCAACCCCTCCGGCGTGGTGGAGCGGGTGGATTTTCATAAGCTCCTCGGCTGCGGCGGGGAGGAGGAGACGATTGAATATGCCCCGGATGGCAAAACCGTGGTTTCGATCCGGCGCGCCCCCATCGAGTGCCCCTGGACGCTGACGCTGATTACCGGGCAGTTTTTCTTTGACGATAACCAGGAGTTCAATCCCCCGGGCCGCAATACGGATGCTTATCTGTTTGAGGAGCAGCTTCTTTTTTCGCTCCGGTTTTGCGGGCAGGCGAAGTTCACGCTGGCTCCGGCGTATTTGCGCTACAATTCCGCCCAGGTTAATACGGTCTGGAATCAGCAGGGGTTTGCCCAGGTGATTAACGGCACCGGTACGGACGGGCTCCCGCTGGGCTGGGGCGAGACGCGCGATTTGTCGCTCATCCAGGTCCCCGGGGATGTTGCTTTCCGCTTGTGCGGCTGGAAGATAAAGGTTTTTTGGGACGGCGTTTACAACACGGACGGGGCGAAGCGGGTCAACGATATTTACGTTGTGCCGGAGCGGGATAAGGCGGGGAATATCGTGGACTTCGATCGCGTTCGCAATCACGCGGCGAAGGACGATTTCGCCTGGCTCGCCGGGATCCAGTTTGGCGATAACGCGAAGAAGGGGGACTGGGCGCTGAATGTCAATTATCGCGAAGTCGGGCTCGGGGCGGTGGATCCGAATTTGAATGATTCGGACTGGGGATTGAGCCGTCTGAACCTGCGGGGGTGGAAGGCGAGCCTCGGCTATAATTTCACCGATGCGGTGGTTGCCCAGGTGAGTTATTGCGCCGCCGATAATCTCCGCAGCAACCTGATCGGCGGCCAGGCCACCGGCGGGGCAAAGCTCGCGGACGCGAATTCCGTGCAGGTTTTCCAGTTCGACCTAAATGTGAAGTTTTAGGGCATGTCCACGAATTCACTGAAAAAATTAGGAAGCCAGGAAACAGAATTTTGATTCCCCGGCAACTTCTCTTCTTCCTGGCTTCCTGGTTTCCTAGGCGGTGTTCACGACTTGGCAGGAAGGGAAATTACAGGCAAGCGTGTCGGTTAGGACCTCGTGAATTTTTAACAGGATTAGCAAGATTAAGGAGGATTTACGGGATAAGATGAAGGGGCGTTGTTGCGGCATCTGAGCAAAATCCCGTTCATCTTTAGAAATCCTGCCAATCCTGTTTAAAATTTCCAACGTTTCTCTTTTCTTCTGGTTTGAATGCGTTAACACCGCCTAAGTTTTATCCGCAGATTTCGCGGATGGAGGCAAAAAAAACGCGGAGAGCCACGAGGGACTCTCCGCGCTGAAACACAACGTTTCGGACGTTTACAGAAGGTTGGCGACGAGCGCTTTTTCTTCTTTCAGTTCGGCGACGCTCTTGTCGATCCGCTCGCGCGAGAAGGCGTCGACCGGCACGTTTTGGACGATTTCCCAGTCGGTGCCGTTGCTGCGGATCGGGAAGGAGGCGATGAGGCCTTTCTCGACGCCGTAGGAGCCGTCGGAGCAGACGGCGACGCTGTGCCAGTCGCCCGCGGCGGTCGGCGTGGTGAGCGAACGGACGGTGTCCACGACGCCGTTGGCGGCGCTGGCGGCGCTGGAGAGGCCGCGCGCTTTGATGATGGCCGCGCCGCGCTGTTGCACGGTGGGGATGAAGGTGTCTTTCATCCAGGCTTCATCGGTGATGACTTCGGTGGCCGGTTTGCCGCCGATCTTGGCGTTGGTGAAGTCGGGATACTGGGTGGCGGAGTGGTTGCCCCAGATGGCGACGTTGGAGACTTCGCTGGAGTGGACTCCGGCGCGGGCGGCGAGCTGGGCTTTGGCGCGGTTTTCGTCCAGGCGCGTCATGGC
Source organism: Chthoniobacteraceae bacterium (assembly GCA_028714515.1). GTDB lineage: Bacteria > Verrucomicrobiota > Verrucomicrobiia > Chthoniobacterales > Chthoniobacteraceae > UBA695. The sequence continues at coordinate 3,938 of JAQTMF010000195.1, forward strand.
GAACCAGCGGTTGGCCGGGATGCTCTTGGCGTTGTTCATCGCGATGAGGCAGTTGGTGTTGCACGGGTTGCCTACCACGAGGATGCGCACGTCGCTGGCGGCGTTGGCTTCGATGGCTTTGCCCTGGCCGGTGAAGATTTTGCCGTTGATGCCGAGCAGGTCGCCCCGCTCCATCCCCGCTTTGCGCGGCACGGACCCGACCAGCAGCGCCCAGTTGACGCCCCGGAAGCCTTCGGCGAGGTCCGCCGTCGGCACGATGCCGCTGACGAGCGGGAACGCGCAGTCTTGCAGCTCCATCACGACGCCTTGCAGCGCGGGCAGCGCGGGGGCGATTTCGATGAGGTGCAGTTCCACGGGCTGGTCCGGCCCGAACATGGAGCCCGAGGCGATACGGAAAAGGAGGGAATAACCAATTTGACCGGCAGCCCCGGTCACGGCGACTTTAATAGGAGTTTTCATAGAAAGGATAAGCGTTGGGCATTAAAGACAGGCGTGGGGCCCGGGGGAAGCGCATTTTTCGTTGAAATGCGCGAATCATACGCTAGCGGTTGCATGGAGTCGGGTTTTCCTCTAAGTTCCCCCTCTCTTCAACCACTATGCGGTTCCCCTCTGTCGTATTTTTTATCGCCTCCGCTGCTTTGTGCCTCGCGCCCGTTGGGCGGGCGGTCGAATCCAGCGATCCCGACCAGGTTTTCCTGAGCGCTTACATGAGCTTCCAGCAGGCTGAAAAGCTGGAGGCTGATGGCAGCTTCCGCGCCGCGCTCGCCAAATACCGCTTTGCGGGCAGCGTGCTGGACCAGTTGCAGCAGCGCGCCCCGGATTGGAATCCGCCGGTGTTGCAGTTCCGCCGCAAGAAGGTCGGCGAGGCGATTCAGAAGTTGCAGGAGAAGATCGCGCTGGAAACGCCTCCGGCCACCTCCCCCACCCCGGCCGCCACGGCGCCCGCCGGGGGGCTCGACCCGAACTTGATCCCGGGCGTGAGCGACCGCCCCTCGCCTTCTCCCGCTCTTTCTTCGCCGGATGCGGGCGGCGGTGATGCTTTTGACCGCGCGGCGCGCGAGATGCGGGCGCAGATGGCGACGATCAAGGCGCAGCTTGAACAATCCCGCCAGCAGTTGGAATCGGTCCAGCGGGAGAAGGCGCGCATTGCCAACCAGCTCGAAAACGCAACCGACAGGCTCACACAGGCGACTTCTCTTTCCAAGGAGCAGGCGGAAAAGCTCCGCAAAGCCGAAAGCGCGCTCCAGGAACAGGCGGAAAAGGTCACGGTCAGCCAAACCCAGGCGAAAACCACCAACGAGCAGGAGACCGAGGCTCAAAAGGCTCTCCAGGCGCAATTGGAAGAGGCCAAGAAGGAGGCCGCGAAGGCGAAGGATCAGTTGACGCGCGCCAAGGCCAGCGAGGCCGATCTGCAAACCCAGCTGGAGGCCGCGCGCAAACAGTTCGAGTCGCAGTCCAAGGAAAAAGAACAGGCTTCCACGGCCCAGGCGGAAACGATCAAGGCGCAGATGGAGCAGCTCCGCAAGGCGCTCGACGATGCCAAGGCCGACCGTGAAGTGGCCGAGGAACAGGGCGAATTGCTCCACCAGCGCGCGGCCCAGCTTTCCCAGGAACGGGAGGCCGCCACGGCGCAGAATACGGCGCTGACGGCTCAAAACACGACGCTCTCGACGCAGTTGGACACCGCCAATAAGAAGATCGAGTCGCTCGCCGATGTGGAGAAGAAGCTGGTTGCCATGGCCAAGGAGCGGGAAGCCGCCCGGGCCGATGCGGACCAGAAGGCCAAGGAGTTGGCCGCCACGCAGAAGACGGTGAAGACCGTGACCGCCGAGCGCGACGATGCGCTGGCCCAGCTTGCCAAGGCGCAGGAGGCCAAGGGGCAGGC
>JAQTMF010000196.1 GCA_028714515.1 Chthoniobacteraceae bacterium
GCAAGAAAAACGGCGAGTTGGGTGACGATATCCATAGGTGCGGGAAGGTGAAGGGTTGCTGAAAGAACGGCCGCCATTCTGCGCCCGGCCGGGTCCCAAGCTCAATGCGGAAATTGGGAGGAATCAACGCCCCCCCGCGTTTGACAAAAGCGCCCGTCTTCCCAACAATGCGCGGCATCTTCTACCGGAATATGCCCACCCCTTCCCGTCCCGGTCCCCGCTGGCTTGATGTTGCCGCCCTCGTGCTGGCTCTGGGGGGAGGGATCGCGTTCTGGCTCTTTTTCTTCGGCTGGGGGAGCGTCCGGCTGCGCTTTGAGGATTGGCCCAACCAGGCCTATTACCTCGATATCCTGCGCCTGGCGGTTTCGCATGGGCAGATCCCGTGGATCGGCAATTGGGACGCCCACGCCACCGATAAGTTCCTGGCCGTGCCGGAGACGCTGCTGGCCCCGCAGATCGCGCTGCTCCCGTGGCTTTCCAACGGGGTATTCGCGGCGCTGGAGGTTTGCCTGCTTTACGCCGCCGGGGTGGCGGGCTGGTGGCGGGCCAAGCGGGTGCTCGGGTGGACCCCGGAAGCCTTCTTGCTCGCCGTCGTGGCGGCCTCCTTCAACGGTTTTGTCGTTTCCCACCTGGCCATCGGGCATCTGATGTGGGCCGGCTGTTTCCTGGCCCCGTGGCTGCTCCTGAGCCTGCGGGAGATTCTCGCCGACGCTCCCGCGCCGCGCTGCTGGCTGCCGCTGGCGTTTTGGCTCTTCGGCTTGTTTCTGCTGGGGGCGTTCCACCTTGCTGTTTGGTGGATTTTCTTCACCGGGTTCGCCGCGCTGGCGCGGCCGAAAACGGCGCTTCTGCCCGCCGTGTGCGCCGTGGGAGCGGCGGGGGCCATGGCCGCGTTCCGCATTGTCCCGGCGCTGGTCTTCGTGCGTGAACGCTATGCGTTCATCACCGGCTACCCCAGCCTTGGCGTCCTCTGGAAGGCGTTCACCCAGATCCACGGCTACGAAGGGGGGACTGTGACCGGCCCGGTCCAAACGGTCGTCACCGCCGAGATGCTGGGCTGGTGGGAGTTCAACCACTATACCGGCCTCGGCCTCCTGCTTTTCGTTTTGGGGGCGGCGGGGGTGGCCCTCTGGAACCGGCGGCCGCCGGAAGCCCGCGCTCTCGCCGCCGGGTGCCTCGGGATACTCGTTCTTTCCTACGGGCGCTGTTACGCCCTCCTCTACCCGTTGCCGCTGTTCCATTCCGAGCGGGTCGTCACCCGGTTTGTCTCCGTGGCGTTCCTGGGGCTGCTTTTCCTGGGGTTGCGGGGGCTGGAAAATCCGCCCTCCCCCCGCGCGCGGCGGTTGGTGCGGTTGCTTTGTATCGTGGTGCTCGCGGGGGCGATCTGGGACGCCTGGGCCGGGGCGCAACCGTGGATCTTGGCCCGGCTGGAGGCGAGCCACCCGTTTTCCGCGTATTTCCCCGAATTGGAAACGCTGCGCCCAGCGATGGTGGAGAAAGCCCACCAGGCGCGCTATCACGCCGTCGTCCTCGCCTCGGGGGCGTTTTCCCTCGCTTCGCTGGCGCTGGCCGTTTGGGCCGCCCTCCGCCGGCCCCGGAGCCGCGCGTAGAGCGGTTTTCCAGTTGATCCGGGGGCGGAAACAGCGTAGCAAAGCGGATAACATGCAACAAACGACAGAGACATCCGGGTTCGCCGGACGCTGGGTATCCTACCGCGAGAACATCAAGGTGCTCGACGCCACGATCCGTGACGGCGGCCTCATGAACGACAGCAAATTCGAGGACCGGACGGTCAAGGCCGTCTATGACGCCTGCGTCGAGGCCGGGATCGACTATATGGAGGTCGGCTACAAAGCGTCCAAGAAAGTCTTTGCCCGCGACCGCTACGGCGACTGGCGTTTTTGCGACGAGGCCGACCTGCGCCGCGCGTTGGGCGACAATCCCTCGTCCCTGAAAATTTCCGTCATGGCCGACGCCGAAAAAACCGACTACCACCAGGACATCCTGCCGAAATCGGAGAGCGTCATCGACCTCGTGCGCGTGGCCACCTACATCCACCAGATCCCCGTCGCGCTGGACATGGTGAAGGACGCCCACGACAAGGGATATTCCACGGGCATCAACCTGATGAGCATTTCCAACGTCCAGGAACGCGAACTCAACAGCGCCCTGGAACTGATCGCCACCTCCGAGGTGGAAACCATCTGCCTCGTCGATAGCTTCGGCGCGCTCTACAGCGAGCAGGTCGATTACCTTGTGCAGAAATACCTCTGTTACGCCAAAGCCGCCGGCAAGGAAGTGGGCGTCCACATGCACAACAACCTGCAACTCGCCTTTTCCAACACCATCCAGGGCATCGTCCAGGGAGCCAACTTCCTCGACGCCACCTTCGGCGGCCTGGGGCGCGGCGCGGGCAACTGCCCGATGGAACTGCTCCTGCGCTTCCTGCACAACCCGAAGTACAACGTCCGCCCCGTCCTGAAGTGCCTCCAGGAGGAGATCGAGCCGATGCGCGAGGCGCTCGGCTGGGGCTTCAGCGTTCCCTACATGCTCACCGGTTTCCTGAACCGCCATCCGCGCTCCGCCATCAAGTGGAACGCCTCGCCCGAGAAGGACGACATCGTGGCGTTTTACGACAAAATCACCCTCGAAGAAGAGGCATAAAGCCGCTTCCGTTGTTCCTCCCGCGCCCACTTTGAGGAAGGGGCGCGGGACACCATGCCTGAGGCCCCGCTGATTTACTTCGACAACAACGCCACCACCCGGATCGATCCCCGGGTGCTGGAGGCGATGTTGCCCTTCCTGGGCGAGGAATACGGGAACCCTTCCAGCGGATGCCGCCTGGGCAAACGCGCCGCCAACGCCGTGCGGCATGCCCGCGGGCAGGTCGCCGCGCTCCTGGGGTGCGAACCGGGCGAGGTCGTCTTCACCAGCGGAGGCACCGAGTCCGACAACGCCGCGCTCGCCTCCGCCCTTCGGCTCAATCCACGGCGACGCCACCTCGTCACCACCGCCGTCGAGCACCACGCCATCCTCAAGCCGTGCGAGGCGTTCGCCGCGCAAGGTTACGAGGTCGCTTACGTGGACGTGGATGGCGAAGGGCGGCTGGATATGCACGAAGTCGCGCATAAAATAAAGCCCGATACCGCGCTCCTCTCCGTCATGGCCGCCAACAACGAGACCGGCGTCCTTTTCCCCCTCGCCGAGCTGGCCGAACTGGCCCGCGAGAAGGGCATTTTCTTCCATACCGACGCCGTGCAGGCCGCCGGGAAGATCCCGCTCCGCGCGAGCGCGATGCCGGTTTCTTATATGAGCGTCTCCAGTCATAAAATCCACGGCCCCAAGGGCGTCGGCGCGCTCTATGTGAACCGCCACACCGCCTGGAGCCCCCTCTTGCTGGGAGGCGGCCAGGAAGGGGGGCGGCGGGCCGGAACGGAGAACGTCCCCGGGATCGTCGGCTTTGGCAAAGCGGCCGAACTGGCCCTGGCCTCCCTGGAGACCGAGGCGGTGGAAGTCGCCGCGTTGCGGGATGCCTTTGAACGGGGCGCGCGGGAGCGCATCCCCGGCGTCCGCGTCAACGGCGGCGGCGCGCCCCGGCTCCCCAACACCTCCAACCTCGCCTTCGACGGCGTGGAAGCCGAAAACGCCCTCCTGCTCCTGGAGCGGGCCCGTGTGTGCGCGTCGGCCGGGAGCGCCTGCACGGCGGGATCCCTGCAACCCTCCCACGTCCTGCGGGCCATGGGGTGCGGCCGCGAGCGGGCCAAAGCGAGCCTGCGTTTTTCCTTTTCCCGCTTCAACACCCCCGCCGAGGTCGGCCAGGCGGTGGAGATCCTCTCCGGCGTCATCGCCCGGCTGCGCCGCGAGGCGTGAGCCTTGCCCCGGCCGTGCGATCAGGTGGCGCGTTTCGGCGGAATATGGCAAAACCGGCCATGCTTAAGGAATTCAAAGAATTCGCCCTCAAGGGAAACATGCTCGACATGGCCGTCGGCATCATCATCGGCGCCGCGTTCACCAAAGTCATCAACTCACTGGTGAGCGACATCCTCATGCCACCGCTGGGCCTGCTCACCGGATCCGCGGATTTCGTGAAAGAGTGGGGAATCAAGCTCCCCGTGCCCGGGATGGGCGAGACGACGATCAAAATCGGCTCGTTCCTGGACAACATCGTGCAGTTCCTCATCGTCGCCTTTGCGATCTTCCTGCTGTTGCGCGTCATCAACCGCCTGCGCCGCGCGGAGGCCCCCGCCGCTCCCGCCGCCCCGCCGGCCCGGGAGTGCCCCTACTGCCTCTCGGCCATCCCGGAGAAAGCGACCCGCTGCGCGCACTGCACCTCGCAGCTCCCGCCGGTGTAGACCGTGTTCGCGAATTCAAGAAGAGGAGGAAAAGACAGGGATGAATGAGGAAGCCAGGAAACAGCGTTTTGATTCCCCTGCAACTTCTCTTCTTCCTGGTTTCCTAATTCTTTTTAGTGAATTCGTTAACAGCCCACTAGGCCAGCCGCGGCGTCTTCGCGTTTTTTCTTCAGGCTTGGCGAACCGTCCCGGTGTGGCGATACTCCGGCGCTGTGTTGAACCCCATCTGGCTCTGGTTGGTGATCCTCGCCGTCTTCATCGGCGGGTTCTCGGGCAATTTGAACGCCGTGACCACCGGCGCGGCCGAAAGCGCCAAGGACGCCGTGATGGTGATCGCGCTGCCGCTGGCGGGCTGGTTTGCTCTGTGGCTGGGGATGATGCGGCTGGCGGAGCTGGCGGGGTTGATCCGCGTCGTGGCGCGCGCTTTGCGGCCCGTTTTGCGCTGGCTTTTCCCGGAGGTTCCCTCGGAGCATCCGGCGCTGGGGGCCATGGCTATGAACATGGCGGCCAACATGCTGGGCCTGGGCAACGCGGCCACCCCCCTGGGGCTCAAGGCCATGAAGCACCTGGAAGCCCTCAACCCGCGCCCCGGCGTCGCCAGCAACGCCATGTGCACCTTCCTGGCCATCAACACTTCGTCGGTCCAGTTGATCCCGGCCACCGCTATCGGCATCCTGGCCATTAACGGAGCCCAACACCCCACGGCCATCGTCAGCAGCGCCTTCCTGGCCACGCTGTGCGCGTTTGCCACCGGCATCACGAGCGTCAAGTTCCTGGAAAAACTCCCCCGTTACCAGCTCCCGCCCCTGCCTCCCGTTCCCGCCGCCGCGCAAACGGCCGCGCCGGAGGAATCCGCCGAACCGGCCATTCCGGAACCCACCCCGCTCACCCGGAACGGGAAGTGGCTGCTGGGGCTCTACGCGCTGGCCATGGCGGCGCTGGCCTGGACGCTGGCTTTCCCGGATCAGGCGACCGCTTTTTTCGCCATGCTCCATGGCTGGATGCCGAAGGTGATCCCGGTTTTTGCCTTTGCCCCGTTGAGCGCCGACCTGGCCCGGTTGAACCTCCTGCCCCGGCTCCTGAGCCTGCTGGGCCTCATGGCGCTGCCCCTGGCGTTCACCTTTTTCCCCCTCTATGCCTGGCTGCGGGGCGTCAAAGTGTATGAGGAATTCGTGGAGGGGGCCAAGGAGGGCTTTGGGGTGGCCACCCGCATCATCCCGTTCCTGGTCGCCATCCTGGTGGCCGTCGGCATGTTCCGCAAGGCGGGCGGGATCGACCTCTTTTCCCGGGTCCTCGGACCCGCGTTGGGAGCGGTGGGGTTCCCCGTCGATCTGCTCCCCCTCGTGCTCGTGCGCCCTTTGAGCGGCGGGGCGACCACCGGTGTCTTCACCGAGATCGTCCAGCACTTCGGCGCGGATAGCATGAACAGCTTGATGGCGGGGACGATCTTC
>JAQTMF010000197.1 GCA_028714515.1 Chthoniobacteraceae bacterium
ATACATATTGTACACCTGGGGATGCCGGTCTCCGTGGCGCTTGAACCACGGCTTGAGCAGGTGCGGCTTGAGCGCTTCGCCCGTCAGGAGAATCTTGCGCACGGCAAGGCGATCTGCTTGCGGCCGCGTTTCGTCGGCTTGAATGAGTTGTTTGAAGGCACCGGGCGTCTGCGTAAGGATGGTGACTTTTTCGTCACGCAGCAAATCATAGAAACCTTCCGGTGAGCGGGTGATCTCGGAAGGGACGACCACGAGTTTGCAGCCGTGGAGCAGAGCCCACCAGATCTCCCAAACAGAGACGGCAAACGCCGGGGAATGGAAAAAGGTCCAGACATCCTTTTCGTTGAATTGGAATACCGATGCGGTGTTTTGGAAGATGCCGGTGACGTTCTGGTGCGCGACCATCACCCCCTTGGGCTTTCCCGTGGAACCGGAGGTGTAGACGATGTAGGCGAGATGATGGGGGGCGACGGCCGTGGCTGGGTTTGCGTCGGCGGCGCACGATACCATGTCCTCCATACACAGGATCGGAACCTGGTGTTCCGGCAAGGCGGCGGCAATAATCTCTCGCGGGGTGAGAATGAAGGGCAATTGCGCGTCGGCGATGATGAACGAAAGCCGTTCGCGGGGATATTGGGGGTCCAGGGGAACGTATGCCGCGCCCGCCTTGAGAATGCCGAGGATGCAAGGGAGCAGTTCGAGCGAGCGCTCGGCATAGAGCCCCACGGGAGTGGAGGGCTTCACCCCAAGGCCAAGCAGGTGATTGGCGACACCGTTGGCCCGGCGGTTGAGTTCCCGGTAGGTTAATGTACGCTCCCCATAGGCGACGGCCACGGCATCGGGGGTCCGTTGGGCCTGGGCCTCGAAGAGTTGGTGAATGCAGGCTGGCTGGGAGGGGTCCGCTATGATTTCCTTCACGCACGGATCTTAGCGGAGAGGCACTCCGCCGGTCTATCGGCGGAAGTCCGCTCTCGGATGCCGGAATGGAGGCGTCGAGGTGTAGGAGGGCGTCCTACAACCGGCGGTTGCCAGGAGGATGGGAGCGCCCCGCCCGCGTCCCCTCCCCTTATTTTTTCCCTAGGCCCGCGATCCATTCCACTTCGGCTTTTGCCTGCGCGAGGACGGTTTCCAGGTCGAATTGTTCCACGGGACAGATCCCCGATGGCACGAATTCAAGCGTCGCGCCGACGGAGGCGTCTGCCGCGCCCAGGATTTTCTCCCACTGGACGACGCCGCTGGCGAGGGAGACGAAGCCCAGTTCTTCGTTGCGGTTTTGCAGGTGAAGGTGGCGGATGTGGCCTTTTTGAAGCTGGAATTGGTCCCACGCCTCTTGCGGTTTAAAGAGGGTCGGCTGGTAGAGGAGGCCGAGGTTGGGCGCGGCTACGGCTTGGACGATGCGCAGGACGGCGGCGGGATCGTCGGCCAGGGAGTGGTCGTGCGTTTCGAGCAGGATATCCACTTCCGGCAGGGCACGGACGAGACGGGCCAGGCGCTCGGTGTAGATTCGGACGCTTTCCGCGTCGCCGGGCTGCATTCCGCTGCCCGGGAAGACGCGCAGTTTTTTGAATCCGAAGAAGGCGCAGCAGGCTTTGATGCGCTGGGTGCTTTGCTCTATTTCCTGATCCGGGGTGCGGGCGGGGTTGAGGTCGATGTAGGAACTCAATACCACGGGGGTGATTCCCTGCTCGCGCAGGACGCTTTGGATCTGCGGCCATTGTTCCTGCGCCTGGAGATGGGGCTCGAAGACTTCGATGGCGTGAAATCCCGCCGCCGCGATTCGCGGCAAGAGCGCGAGGAGGGATTGAGAGACACGCTGGGAGGTCCAGCGCGCCGGCTCCAGGGCGATGGTGTGCAGCAGGATGGTGGCAGGGTCAGGATATGGGATCACGCGGGGATTGGAACAAATCCGGGCGGAAATATCCAGTAAAGACGGGGACGGCCCCGCGGCGGTCACACTCCATGCGCCTGGAGGAAGGCGGTGTCGAGGGGGACCCGCACGCGCGGCCCGGCGGCGGATTGGAGTTCGACCCATCCCGCGCCGGGGAGGATGTTCTTTACCCGGTCAAAGCCGCGCGGGATGGCGGCGACGGCCATGATGTAGTTGACGGTGAGCGGATGGGCGGGCCGCAGGCTGAGGCTGGTGGGAAAGCCGCGCTTGCTGACGGGGTTGGGGCGCGCGGATTGCGCGATGCCGTAGTGGAAGTAGGCGGTGACGTCTTCCAGGCCCATGATGCCGGTATGCCGCCCGCTCCAGGGGGCGTAGTGGCGGCCTCCGTTGGAAAGCCAGAGGACGGTGCTGCGCAATACGCGCGGGTCTTTCAGCGCGAACCAGGCGTAGCGCTGGCGGGGGAAGGTGACGGCGGTCCAGGCGAAGTCCGGCCGCGCCTCGTGGACGGCCATGAGGAGGTCCTCAAATCCGCGCCGGGCGGGATACCGGCTGACGTCGGCAAACCCGCCCACGGCGGCGGGGACGCGATCGAGGCGCTTGAATTCGGCCCCCGCTTTGAGGCTCGAATAGCCGCCTTGCTCGGGGTTTTCAAAGACACCGGGGTAGACTTGGCCATAGAGGATGCGGCTGGTGGAGACGGTTCCGCTGCCGGGCTCCTCCGGGAAGCGCAGGATGGCATGATGGCCGAAGTCCATTTTCCCGCTCATCCCGGACAGGATGTCGCGGCAATAGAGCGCGGTGTGGCCTTTGCGCAGTTGGATGAATTTATCGACGCGGCCCGCTCGCACGCGGGTGGCCAGGGAGAGGTGCAGGGTGCACGCGGCGGCGTCTTCTTTCAGCGCCTCGAAGCTCCATGCGCCGTTGGCGGATTCGCCGTGCGGGGGATGGCTTTCGCCGCGATAGGCTGTCTCGTTCCCGCCAAAAGGGGCGCAGAAGAAATCTCCCCGCAGTGTTTTGAGCATCTGGGGAAGCGCTTGCGGCGTTTTTTCTTCCGCCCACGGGGCGATGGCGTAGGGCTCGATGATGCCGTTCTCTGTGTGGAAGCGCACGGGGGCGAGGTGCCCGCCCCGTTGGGCGACGGCTGCCTCCACTTTGTCGGAGGCAAAGCGCCACGAGGGCTGGCTATGGATGATTTCGGTGTTCATAAAGAGGAGAGGTTCCTTACACGCCGGCGCTTTTCGCGGCGGCCTTCGCCGGAGCTTCCGGCGCGGCCTGCCCGGGGGGGAGCACCATGCCGTTGTCGGAAACGTCCACGCGCTCTTCCTTCAGGCGCGCGAAGAATTTGCGCATGTCCAGGATGCCGCCGATGGCGAACCAGACGGCCGTCACGCAGGCGAAGAAAACGGGGACGCCGATGGCGGTGAAATGCCAGAAGCCCGACCAGACGGCGATCGGCCACGGGGCGATGAGGTTCCAGATGGTGCCCCCGACGAGCACGGTGAGCCAGATCATGCTCCAGCCAAAGAGGCCGCCCGCGAGCAGTTTATCGACAAAGGTGAAGTTGTCGTCCAAGCCGATGAGCTTGCCCCACGTCACCCGCTTTTTGGATTTGGTCTCGAAGCGCTTCTCTTCTTCGATGGCGTAGCGCCCACGGTGCAGGAGGGCGTCCATGTTGTAGTCCTCTTTACACGTCAGCAACGAGGCGACGATGTAGCTTGTGACGGCGGAGACGGAGGCGAAGAACGCGATGTGCGCACCGTTGAGCGGGAAGCTGTTGCCCCAGATCTGGCGGGCGATCAGGCCGCTCGCCACCAGGCCGGAGCCGGTGAACAAGCCCGCCCAGGCTCCCGTGGCCGTCCCTTTTTTCCAATACAGGCCGCCGATGATGGCGATGCCCGCGCCGCCTACAAAGAGGGCTTCGGTCGCGGCCCACCACATCATGAGATACTCGGTTTGGCGGAAGAGGCAGCCGAAGAGGAAGGCGAAGGCCGAGACGCCGATCATGGACCAGCGCAGGAGGCGGATATGCTCCTCTTTGGTGAACGGCTTTTTGCGCAGCGGCAGCACGATGTCCTGGATGAACAGGCTGCCCCAGGAAAGGAGGTGGGTGCCGTCTCCCCCAAAGACGCCCATCAGGAGTACGACACAGAGCGCCCCTTTGACCCCGGCGGGCAGCATGTGCTCCAGGGTGATCGGGATGGTCATCTGCTGCTGGAGTTGCGGTTGCGCGATTTTGGCGATCTCGGTCTGCACTGCCGTGGCCTGGGTGGCGAAGTGGGGATGGGCCAGGTAAGTCATCGCGCACACGGCCAGGAGGGTCATCACGGCCCCGTTGCCCATGCCGCGCCAGTTGGCCATGATGCCGCCCATGCGCGATTCGTGCGCCGTGACGGCGGCCGTGTTATACGCCGCCTGGTTTTGCCAGGCAATGCTTCGGTAAACACTGGTCCACAGGCCGATCAGGCAAAGCCAGAGGTTAAAATCCTTGAGGCCCATGGCGTCGAAGGGGTTCAGCAACGACTGCCCCGGGGGCCGGTTGACGAGCACTTGGTTGATCTCGCTCCACGTGAACATGGAGAAGAGGGAAGCGATGATGACCAGGAAAAGGATTTGCGTGATCATCCCTTCCAGGCAGTTGGTGATCATCAGCGTGATCAGCCCGCCGGAGGAGGTCAGCAGCAGGGTGATGATGAGGAGCCCCCCCATCAGCGGGATGTAGGTCGGCAGGTCCCAGGCGAAAAGATGAACGGTTTGCGGCAGGCCCAGGAAGTATGTCAGAAAGCGGGCGCCGACGGCGGGAATCACGCCGAAGTTCAGCATCCCGGCGGTAAACCCGAGAACCCCGGTAAAGAGCCGGAACTGCTTGCTGTAGCGCATTTCGAAAAACTGGGCCAGCGTCAGTGCGCGCGTTTCCCGGAAGCGGTAGACAACCCATCCGCTGATCCCCACGATCACTGTGACGGGGATGCTCAGCCAGCCCCACCAGGTCATGATGAACCCGGAATGCGAGATCATCTCAAAAGTAGCCACAAAGACCACCGCCCCGGCTCCCTGCTCGCCCCGGGCCACGGCCAGAAGATACCGCCCGGCCATGCGTCCCCCGGAGAGGAAATCCGCCACGCTCTTCATATAGCGTTGCGTGTAGAGCGCCACGCCGATGACCAAGAGCAGGGGGAGAAGCAGGAGAATCCAGTCAATACATTGCATATTTCTTCGGGGGGAATGGATCAGCCGTCGATCCGGGGTTGGATGATGCCAACTACCGGAGGCGGCTCGCCCTTATTTTCCGAGATGGATGGGGAGGGCGTCAAGCAGCGAATCGCCGTTGCAAAGCAGGCCTCGGCACCCAGGGGCGCCGAGGCCTGTTAATTGGCATCCGGGCGGTCCGCCACGGGGGCTGTTTACGGGCAGCAATTGCCCATGCCGTAGGGGCCCCACGGCCACGGCCGCTCGAAGCTGCGGCTTTCCATGTTGTAGCAACGGTCGTCCGGGCGCACGGCCACAAAGACCATCTTGGCGCGCTGACAGTTGTTGCGTATCACGGTGATTTCTCCCACCGGCGGCAGCGCCGGCCCGGCTTCTCCGTTGCGGCGGATTACCGTCGTCAACGTGGACGGGCACGCGGCCTGGACGGGCGGGCACGCGCTCTTCGACATGTCCACCTGCGTCTCCTCCACGCGCTCCCCTACTGGCTGCGTGCATTGGCAGCCCGCCATTGTCAGCAGCGCCGCCCCCGCCACCACTCCCCACACTCCGTTTGTTTTGTTCATATAGATCCGTGAAGAGACCTCTCTCTTCATCGGGCGTTCGGAGCGCCGGGAA
>JAQTMF010000198.1 GCA_028714515.1 Chthoniobacteraceae bacterium
AAGGAGGATTTACGGGATAAGATGAAGGGGCGTTGTTGCGGCATCTGAGCAAAATCCCGTTCATCTTTAGAAATCCTGCCAATCCTGTTTAAAATTTCCAACGTTTCTCTTTTCTTCCGGTTTGAATTCGTGAACACGCCCCAGTGGGCTGTTAGCTAAGTTCATGGCAGAAAGCGTGAAAGGAAACGCGGTCTCCAAACGGGTCATCCCGAGCTTGCGAGGGATCCATAACGGACCTGAGGACTCTGAAAAAGAGGAAGCGCTGAGACATTTGCGAGGTCCCTCACTGCGTTCGGGATGACAAGCACGTTGGCCGGATTTTGTTGTCTATTTCGCTAACAGGACACTAGGAAGCCAGGACGGATTCGGCGGCGGCGCGCGCCCCCTTGGTCTCGATGGTCCGGATCCCGGCGGCGACGGCTTCCGTCATGCCCGGCAGGCAGTTGAGGTCCTGCCCCCAGAAGGCGGTCTGCGAGAGAACGGTCCGGGCAAGCGCGGACAAATCGCCATTGGCTTTCGCCGTTTTCCATTGCTCCGCGAAAAACGCGAGCACGTCCGCGTCGTCGCGGATCGGGTAAGCCGCGCCGTTGCGTTCGCCTTGCAGGCTGCGGCCGTCGGCGGCGGGAGCGCCCTTGTAGAAAGCGATCAGCGCCGCGAGAGAGAACGCCAGCGCGGCGGGCAGCCTGCCGGTATTTTTCACCGTGTCCAAAAGCGAGGGAAGCACGCGCACTTTCCACTTGGAAACGGAGTTGAGCGAGATGCTCAGCAATTCGTGCCGGATGAAGGGGTTCTGGAACCGCTCCAGCACGGCGTTGGCGTAGGCTTTCTTTTCGCCTTCCTCCATCGGCAGCGCGGGCACGATCTCGTCAAAGACGGCCTTGCGGATGAAGCGCCCGAAGAGCGGGTCGTCCATCATCTCGCCCACCGTGTCCAGCCCGCCCAGGAAGGAGGCCAGCACGCAAGCCGTGTGCGCGCCGTTGAGGATGCGGACTTTGCGCGTCCGGTACGGCGTCATGTCCTGGGTCCAGATGACGTTGAGGCCCGCCTTGTGGAGCGGCAGCTCGTCGGCGAATTTGGGCGAGCCCTCGATCACCCAAAGGTGGAAGATTTCGCCCGTGTCCAGGAGGCCGTCGGCATAGCCGAGTTCCCGCGTGAGCTTCTCCGCCTCGGCGCGCGGGTAGCCGGGCACGATCCGGTCCACCAGCGTGCTCAGGAAAGCGTTGGCCGATTCGATCCACGCCGTGAACGCGTCCCCGAGCTTCCACGCGGCGGCATGTTTCAAGACGTATTCCTTCAACTTCGCGCCGTTGCGCTCGATCAGCTCGCACGGGATGAAGATCAGCCCGCGCGCGGCGTCGCCGCCCACGGCCTGGAAGCGCTCGTAAAGCAGCGCCGCCACTTTCGCGGGGAAAGAGGCCGGGCACGCGCCGGGCACATACGGCTCCTCCACATAGGCGATGCCCGCCTCGGTGGTGTTGGAGAAAACGAAGCGCAGATCGGCGCTGCGGGCCAGCGCGGCCACGCCCGCCCAGTCTTCATACGGGTTCAGCGCCCGGCTCACGGAAGTGATGATCCGGCGGGACTCCACCACTTTGCCCCCCTCCATGCCCCGGAGGATCAGCGTATACAGGCCGTCCTGTTCGTTGATTTTCGCGGCCATCCCGGCGGCGATGGGCTGCACGAGCACGGCGCTGCCATGGAAGAGGCCGCGCGCGTTGGTTTCGTCCAGCATCCAGTCCACAAAGGCGCGCAGGAAGTTGCCTTCGCCAAATTGCAGGGCTTTCTCCGGGAAACGCTGGAGCGTTCCGCAGGCGAGGTTTTGAGGAAGGGCGGGCTGGCTGGCGAGCAGCGCCCGGTTGAGAGGCTTGAGTGTTTGCATGGGTTAGGAATTGGGGAAAAAGCCGAAGTAGCGGCGGGCGTTGTGATAGGAAATGTCCGCCACCATTTTGCCGACGAGCGGCAGATCGTTGGGCAACAGACCGCGTTCCATGTCGGAGCCGAGAATGTTGCACAGGATTCGCCGGAAGTATTCGTGGCGGGTGTAGGAGAGGAACGAGCGGCTGTCGGTGAGCATCCCGACGAACTGGCTCAATAGCCCGAGCTGCGAGAGCGCCTCGATCTGGCGGGTCATGCCGTCCATCTGGTCCAGGAACCACCAGCCGCTGCCCATTTGGAGCTTGCCCGCGATTTCGCCGTCCTGGAAGTTGCCCAGCATCGTGGCCACCAGCTCGTTGTCGCGCGGGTTCAAGTTGTAGATGATCGTCCGGGGGAGCTTGCCCGCCTGGGCGAGGCCGTCCAGGTAGCGCGAGAGCCCGGCGGCGGCCGGCCAGTCGCCGATGGAATCGAAGCCGGTATCCGGCCCCAGCGCCCGGAACATCGCCGTGTTGTTGTTGCGCAGCGCGCCGTAGTGGAGCTGCTGCGTCCAGCCGCTCTCGGCGTCCATGACGCCCAGTTCGTGCAGCATGAAGGATTTGAAAAGAAGCACGTCCTCCGGCGTGAGCGGCTGGCCGGCGCGGGCTTTCGCGAAAATGGCCGCGGCCTGCGAGGCCGTGCAGTCCTCGCCGTAAACCGTCTCCAGGCCGCGATCGGAAAGGCGGCAGCCGTGGGCGTGGAAAAAGTCGTGCCGCTTGCGCACCGCCCCGAGGAAGGAGTCCAAGCTCGCAACGTCCGTCTGGGTTGCCGATTCCAGCTTGGCGAGCCAGGCGATGAACGCCTGCGGCTTCTCCACGGCGTAAGCCAGATCGGGCCGCCACGTGGGGCGCACCTGGATGGCAAACGAAGCGTCGTTGGCGATCGCGATGTGGTCTTCCAGCGAATCGACGGGATCATCCGTCGTGCAGACCACCTCCACCTTGGAGCGCTGCATCAGCGAGCGGCAGGAGAAATCCGGCGCGGTGATGACGCGGTTGCAGTCGGCGTAAATCGACTCCGCCGTATCCGGCGCGAGCAGGCGGTCCGAAACGCCGAAGTAGCGCGCCAGCTCCAGGTGCGTCCAGTGGTAGAGCGGGTTGCGCAGCGCCTTGGGGACCACCGCCGCGTAGCTGCGGAATTTCTCCCAGTCCGAGGCGTCGCCCGTGCAGAAGCGCTCCGCCACGCCCGCCGTGCGCATCGCGCGCCATTTGTAGTGGTCGCCGTAGAGCCAGATCTGCGTGATGTTCTCCCAGCGCTTGTCGGCGGCGATCTCCGAGGGCCGCAAATGGCAGTGGTAATCGATGATGGGCAGCCCCTCCGCATAGCCGTGGTAAAGTTCGCGGGCGGAGCGGGTTTCCAGCAGAAAATCTTCGTGAATAAAGGACGTTTTCATGAGGGAGGGATGCATTCGTTATCGCACAACCCCGGCGGGGCATCTATGGTAATGATCCGCAGAAGGAGGGTGATTTTGCGCAATCCGGCCGCCCTCCCAAACAGCCCTATTTATGCCCCCCCTTCGCTCCACCCGCTTCCACGTCGCGCTGCTCCTGGAAACCTCCCGGGAAGTCGGGCGCGGCCTGCTGCGCGGCGTGCGGCGCTACGCCCGCCTGCACGGCCCGTGGGGGCTCCACGTCATGCCCGGCGACCTCGTGCAGACGGTCCCCACCATGCGCGCCTGGGGCGGCACGGGCATCATCGCGCGCATCCCCACGGCCCGCATCGCCCGCGCCATTTTGAAGACCGGCCTGCCGGTCATCGCGGGGCCCCTTTCCGCCCGGCAGCTCGCCCCCTCCAACCCTCTCTCCAAGCTCTCCGAAATCCGCGCCAACGGCGAAGCCGTGGGCAGCATGGCCGCCGGGCACTTGATGGAGCGCGGGCTGCGCCACTTCGCCTTTGTCGGCGTCCCGCGCCAGACGAACTGGGTGGAGCGCCGCCAGGAGGCGTTTTGCAAACGGCTCGCCGAGGCGGGCTATGCCTGCGCCGTCTATCCCGCGCCACCGGCGGCCGAGCGGGACTGGGGGCGCGAGCAGAGACGCCTGGCCCGCTGGCTGCGCGGCCAGCCCAAGCCGCTGGGCGTCATGGCCGCGCTCGACGCCCGGGGCAGGCAGGTCATCGAGGCGTGCATGGAGAGCGGCCTGCGCGTGCCCGACGAAGTGGCCGTCATCGGCGTGGACAACGACGAGCTGCTTTGCGAACTGTGCGATCCGCCGCTCTCCAGCATCGCGCTCAACGCCGAAAAAGCGGGCTACGAAGCCGCCGAACTGCTTGACCGGATGATGCGGGGCGAGAAGGTGACGCCGCGCCGCATCTCCATCGAGCCGACCCACGTCGTCGCGCGGCAATCCACGGAGATCGCCGCCACGGGCGACGCGAAAATCGCCGACGCCCTGCGCTTCATCCGGCACGAAGCCAACCGCCCGCTCTCCGTGACGGACGTGGCCGCGCACATCGGGCTCTCGCGGCGTTCGCTGGAACTGCGCTTCCGCCGCGCGCTGGGGCACACCGTGCTCACGGAGATCCGGCGGGTGCAGTTGGAGCGCGTCCGGGCGTTCCTCATCGAGACGGATCTGACCATCGGCCAGATCGCCGCGCAATGCGGCTTCGCCAACGGCAACTACCTGGGGAAGATCTTCCGCCGGGAATGCGGCGAGACGCCTCAGCGCTTCCGGCTGCGCCAGGCGTAGAACGCCAGCCCGCCCTGGACCGCTCCCGCCCCCAAGAGGAGGCAAAGCGTGGCGGCCGTGACGGTCCAGCCGACGGTGAACTGCCAGGGCCGGTAGGTAAACACCACCTCGTTCTCCCCCGGCGGCAGCGGGATCGCGCGGAAATAGCCGTTGGCCTGGTAAATGGGAACCGGCTTTCCGTTGACCGCCGCCTTCCAGCCGGGGAACCAAGTGTCGGTGAGCACCAACAGCGACGGCCTGGCCGCGGAAACGCTCAAATCCACCGAATTCCACTGATAGTGCAGCCGCCGCACCTCGCCCGGCGCGCTGTCGTTCTTCGCGGGCGGCAACTCGGGGAAAGACTCCCCCGCGAGCGGCTCCACGACCACCTCGCGGCGGGGGTCGAACGAATCGCCCAGCATCGTACGCACGGCCTCCATGAAATTCGGGACCGTGCGAAACCGGTCCACCACATAGGCCTTGGGAAGGCAGGAAGGCCGCTCCACGACTTGCACTTCCTTGGAACCATTGCGCCAGAAAACCTCTTCAAAGTAGACGCTCCGCACCACGTAACGAATGTTCATGAGATCCGCGAGGCGGTTCTGCCGGACGGGTTCGAGCTGACTAAGCAGCCCGTAGAGATTCATATAGCGGCGCAGCTTGAGCCCGACAGAGTGTTCCTGGAACAATCCATAAGGCTGCAAGATATTGTTGATCGCCGCGTCCTTCCCCCACTGGTAGGCGGAATGGTCGCGGCTGCCGTAGAAAAATTGCCCCACGTCGGGATTCGTGCTGTAAATCTGCCAGGGCTGCATCCGCTCGAACGGCGCGTGGAGGGTCTTGGGGGCCAGCTCGTAAACATCCTCGTCCATGACCGGCTGAATCTCCCGGCTGACCATCCAGAGATTGGCGAAGGTCAACGCAATGGCGATTCCTCCGCCCGCCGCCGCGCTCACCCGTTTGGAAAGAAGCGCCACAACGGCGAGCAGGCCGGCCAACAGAAAGAAAACGCCCCGTTCGTAATCGGCGAGCGTGGAGGCGTAGTGGGCCGGGG
>JAQTMF010000199.1 GCA_028714515.1 Chthoniobacteraceae bacterium
CCCCAAGGGGTGAATACGGCGACATTCCCCGGCCCGCGCGGCGAGTGGATCCAACGGTCCGCGGCCAACAAAGAAAAAGCGCACGCCAACGCGGAGCCCATCCGGCTTATTTTCGACGGCGACTCCATCACCGACGGCTGGCAAGGCCGTGGCAAACAAGTGTGGGACGAGCGCTATGGCAAGTTCAACGCCTTTGACTTTGGCATCTCCGGCGACCGCACGCAGCACGTGCTCTGGCGGCTGGAACAGGGGCAAGTCGACGGTCTCAAGCCGAGCCTCATCGCCCTCATGATCGGCACGAACAACCTCGGAGCCAACACGCCGGAGGAAATCGCCGACGGAGTGAAAGCCATCGTGGCCGAATACCAGAAACGCTGTCCCGGCGCCGTCATCCTGCTCCAAGCCATCTTCCCGCGCGGCCAGAAAGCGGAAGACCCGAGCCGCGCCAAGATCAAAGCGATCAACGAAATCATCGCCAAGCTGGGCGACGGCAAGAAAGTGATCTACATCGACTTCGGCGACAAATTCCTGAGCCCCGACGGCACGCTGAGCCCGGAGATCATGCCCGACTTCCTGCACCCGTCGGCCAAAGGCTACCAAATCTGGGCCGACGCGATCGCCCCGATCATCGCCAAATACGTCCCGGCGCAATAAAACGCCCCGGTCTTTAGCACCTTAACCAAGCGGCCGCTCCGCCAACGGGGCGGCCGTTTTTTTACGGGCGGCGGCCCGATCAATCCACGTATTCAATCGCCGCGATGGCATCCATCACGCGATCGGCGAGATTTTG
The DNA here is from genome assembly GCA_028714515.1 of Chthoniobacteraceae bacterium. GTDB lineage: Bacteria > Verrucomicrobiota > Verrucomicrobiia > Chthoniobacterales > Chthoniobacteraceae > UBA695. The sequence continues at coordinate 791 of JAQTMF010000199.1, forward strand.
GTACACCTCGCGGCCGCCCGTCAGGTCAGCCTTCGTGAAGTAAAGCGGCTTGCCCAGCACCACCGTGATCGGCGAGGCCTGGAAGCACTTCCCGTTGCGCGGCAGCGCCTCGTAAGAGCCGAAAATGCGCATCGGCACCACCGGCGCGAGCGTCTTGGCGATGATGAGGCCCACGCCCGGCTGGGCCCGTTGCAACCGGCCATCGGGAGAGCGGGTGCCCTCCGGGAAAATCAGCGTCGCGTAGCCTTGCCGGAGGATGCGCACCGTGGTTTTCAGCGCGGCGGAATCGCCCCCCTTCGGATCCACGGGCAGAACATTGATCTTGGGGAGAATCTTCCCCATCAGCGGCGCTTTGAACAGCGTATCGCGCGCCAGCGTATAAAGCTCGCGCTCGCAAGTAATCCCGGCCATGGGCGGATCCAGGAAACTCTGGTGATTCATCGCCAGAATGGCGGGCCCCTCGTCGATCATCCACTCGGGATGGACGACGCGGAACGAAAAGAACGTGCTGCCGACGAATTTGAACAGGCTGTGGCCGAGTTGATAGAGCGGGTTCATCTCAAAAAACTGCGAAGCGCGCGAACTCCCTACAACCCCAGCCGCCGGACAACCTCGTCCACCGTCCCCTCCACGGAGAGCAGCGTGCTGTCAATGACGTGAGCGCCTTCGGCGATCTTCAGCGGCGCGGCGGCGCGGGTCGAATCCTTCCGGTCGCGGGCCGCCAGGTTATCGCGGATGCCCTGGGCGGCGCGCCGCCGGGCGCGCACCTCCTCCGAGGCGTCAATGTAGGCCTTAAACGGAGTGCAGGGGAAAACAACGGTGCCGATGTCGCGGCCCTCCATCACGAGATCGTAAGCCTCCCCGTAAGCGCGCTGCCGCGCAACCAAGGCCGCGCGCACCGCCGGAATCGCGGCGACGGCCGAGACATTGGCCGTGACAGCCGGATCGTTCAGATGCGGCGTGGGATCCGCCCCGTCCAGGCGCAGCGTGCTTTCGCCCCCGGCCACGCCGCATTCCATCGGGGTAGCCTCCAGGAGAGCCGCCACCGCCGGGCCGTCCGCCGGGTCCACCCCGTGCCGCAGAGCCAGCCAGGTAACAGCGCGGTACATCGCGCCGGTGTTGACATAAACAAACCCGAGCCGCCGCGCGAGCAGCCGGGCCACGGTGCTTTTCCCCGAGGCGGCGGGACCGTCGATGGCGATGACTTTATGAGAGGGAGAGGGGGATTCCACGGGGCTATTCCTTCGGCAAAGCGGTGATGACAGGGGTCTGGCGGTCGGGATGGGTGGCCAGCCGCCGCAGCGTATCGTGGAAGCCCGGGTAGGAAGTGGCCACGCATTCCACGCCGTCGATCACGGTCTCGCCCTCGGCAAAGAGCCCGGCAATCGCGAAAGCCATGGCGATGCGGTGGTCTCCAAAGCTGGAAAGCCGCGCCCCCTTCAGCGGCGTGCCGCCGAAAATTTCGAGGCCGTCGTGCGTCTCGTTCACCGTGATCCCCATCGCGCGCAGATTCACGGCAATCGCGGCGAGGCGGTCCGTCTCCTTCACGCGCAGCTCGGCGGCATCGGCGATCACCGTCGTCCCGTGGGCCAGCGCCCCGGCAACGGCCAGGATCGGGAGTTCGTCGATCACATTCGGGATCTCCTTGCCCCGGATAACGGTTCCCCGCAGCGGGGCCCCCTGGATCTCGATGCTGCCGGAAGGCTCGCCCTCCTCCACCTCGATAATCTCGCGGACATGCGCCCCCATGCGGACCAGCACGGCCAGCACCCCCGTGCGGGTTTCATTCAAGCCCACATCCGTCACCAGCAAGTGGCTGCCGGTCTGAGCGGCCGCCGCCACGAGCCAGAAAGCGGCGCTGGAGAGATCGCCGGGAATGTGAAAATCGCGCGATTCGGGCGTCATCTCCCCCGCCACCGTCACCGTCAAGCCGTCCACATGCGGCGCGGCGAGGAACCATTCCAGCATCCGCTCCGTGTGGTTGCGGCTTTGCTCCGGTTCGGTAACACTCGTGCGGCCGTGCGTAAAGAGCCCCGCCAGCAAAACGGCGCTTTTTACCTGCGCGCTGGCAACGGGGGACTCATAGGCGATGGGGGTCAACTTGCCCCCTTCGATCACAAGCGGCGGAGCGTTCTTGGGCCCCTCGGCGGTAAGCCGGGCCCCCATCTGGGAAAGCGGGGTCATGACGCGCTGCATGGGGCGCTTGGAAAGCGAGGGATCGCCGGTCAGCCGGGCGCGGAACGGCTGCGCGGCAAGAATACCGGAAAGGAGCCGCATCGTCGTGCCGGAATTGCCGCAATCGATATCCGCCTCCGGGGCCGTCAACTGCCCCGCGCGCCCGTGGACGATCAGCGTCGTCGGCTCCGGCTGCTCAATCTCCACCCCCAAAGCGCGCATCGCTCCCACCGTCGCCAGGCAATCCTCGCTGGGCAAAAACCCGGTAAGCAGGCAGGTGCCGTTCGAGATCGCGGCCAGCAGGACGGCGCGGTGCGAGATACTCTTATCCCCCGGGACCGTGATTTCCGCCCGGATGACGGGCCCTCTTTGTATTTTCCAGCTTTCCATGTGTTTCTAGCTCCTGCGTTGGATGTGCCGGTCCCTGCGAACCTTGGCGTTGGTAAGAAAAGTTTTTAACAAAGAATCGTTGCCGCTGGCCAGGTCCCGCGAGATTTCTTGCAACCGGGCGATAAATGCCTGCAATTGCCCGCCCAAAACGGCCCGGTTGGTGGCAAGGATTTCGGTCCACATCTCGGGCAGACCGGAAGCAATGCGCGTCGTATCGCGCAAGCCGTTGCCGCAGAAATCCGCCGCTCGCGGGTCCTGCGCGCAGACAAAGTTCACCAGCGAAGCGGCAATAAGGTGGGGAAGATGGCTCACCAAGCCGATCGCCTCGTCGTGTTCGGCGGGCGAGAGCGAGTGAATCTTGCACCCCACAAGCCGCCAGAGCGCGGCCGCGGCCTCCACGGCGGCGGGATCGGCCCCCGGGTGGGGAGTCAGCAGCGCGACGCTTCCTTCAAAAAGATCGGCATGCGCGGCGGAAAGCCCGGCTTGTTCCGAACCGGCCATCGGGTGGCTGCCGACAAACCGGCCCCGCCCGGCGCGTTCAAAGAGAGGGGCCAGCGCCTCCACCACCGGCGCCTTGACGCTGCCGACATCCGTCACCAACGCCCCGGGTTCCACCAGCGGGGCAATCCGTTCCGCCAACTCCGCCATCGCGCCAATGGGGACGCACAGGACGACCACATCGGCTCCGCGCACGGCGTCGGCGAGATCCGTGGAAGCGAGGTCGCAAATCCTTCGCGCTTCCGCCACGGCGGCTTCGCGCCGGGCCCAGACGGCAATGCGGCATTGCGGGGCGCGGGCCCGCACGGCCAGCGCCAGCGAACCGCCCAGGAGTCCCGGGCCGAGAATGGCGAGTTGGTTCATCAGGAAAAAATCAAGTTGCGGCCAAAAAACAAGCCGCCCTGGCGGAGGGCGGCTCGTCACAAATAAAAAATCCGCTGTGGAAAACCGCTGAAACCCTCTTTCCCCCCTAGGGGACCAGGAGATTCTTGCCCTCGGTATACGGGTCTTTGATCTCCGTCCCCGGCGGCATGCCGCGGTATTCGATCAAGCCCGCTTGAGGGCTATAAGGGCTCCGGCCAAATCCCGGCTTGCCGGGTTCGGGAATGACATAGACAGCATCGCGCTTCTTCGGCTGCGGCGTCGGCACCGGAGTGGCGACAGGACGGGGAGCGGGTGTCGGAGCGGGAGCGCCGGAATCCCCGGGCGTTTCCTGCTCATACAGAAGCTGGCCATCCGAACCCATGGCCGGGTCCGTGTCCCTCGGGAAGGGAGCGGGATGATAGACCGTACGCCTCGTGGGCGTGCAGGCGGCCAGGAGCGAGCAGAAAAGTAGCGAGGAAACAAGGATTTGCTTCATAGAATAGACAGCCCAATCCATACCGGATTCTGCCGGTGCTGACAACAGCTATTTAGGCTTCGTCGTGCGGCTTTACTTTATAAATCCCTGCACGCGCAGCCAATACAAACAATCGGCCGCCCACGGATGCGGCGCTGCCGGATTGCCCAATCCCATGCCGTGCCCCCCCTTTTGGTAGATGTGCAAATCGAAGGGAACCCCGTTAGCCCGCAGCGCCCGGGCAAAGTCGATCGAGTTCTCCACCTTCACAGCCTGGTCTTCCCACGTGTGCCAGATAAAGCAGGGAGGCGTCTGCGGCGTCACCTGCTTCTCGTTGGAGAGGGAATCCACCAATTCCGGCGAAGGATTTTTTCCCAGCAGATTATCCCGCGATCCACCGTGCGTGTTGGCGCCCATCGTCACGACGGCATAGCAGAGAATGCCAATGTCCGGGCGGGAACTGACGCGGTCGATGGGATCGGCGGCCTTCGGATCCCCGGCGTCAAAGTGCGTCAACAGCGTCGAGGCGAGATGCCCGCCCGCCGAGGAACCGATAACCGCGATGCGCTTCGGATCAACCTTCCACTCCGGCGCCTTGGCCCGGACAGTGCGCAGCGCCCGCGCGGCATCCTGGAGCATGATGGGGTGGTGGTAGCCGTGGGAACCGAGGCGGTATTCCAACACAAAAGCCGCGATGCCATTGGCGCTGAACCACCGGGCATACCCCGCGCCCTCATGCGGAGCCAGCGCTCCATAGCCGCCGCCGGGGCACACGACAATAGCCGCGCCGGTAGCCTTGGCGGGGTCGGGCAGGTAGGGCTTGAGCGTGGGAATATCGAAGGAACTGGTGCCCAGCGCTCCGGGAGCGCCTTTTTCCCAAAGAGGGAAGGCGGGCTGTTCCGTGGGTTGAGCGTGAAGACCGGGCGC
>JAQTMF010000200.1 GCA_028714515.1 Chthoniobacteraceae bacterium
TCACTCTTCGCCGATAGACATCCCGCTGGCGACAGTCCCTAACATAGAACAAATAAATAATGAAACGCGCTCTCTCCCTCGCATCCCTTTTCGCGCTTCTTTTGCAAATTCCCGCACTGGCAAGCTACAGCACAACCTTCGACGAGTATCCACTTGACGGGGGCAGCCTCAGCTGGGGGACTTCCTCTGCTCCCGGGCAATTCACTTTGGACGGTGAAACGATCTGGACCGGGCTCCCCAATGGGAAATACACGAACGGAAGCACGGAAGTCGCGGTTCCATTAACTTCCCCGGCGAACTGGGTTACCACTGATGCGAACCAGTTGGACAAGGTCACCCGGGTTTCCGGTTTGGGCACTCCCCTGACCAATCAATGGGCCGAGATCGGCGGAGCAGTCAGCACCGAGTATGCTACAGCGCCGAGTTCCACCCGAGTCGAACTCTGGACGCCGCTTTCCGAGAAAGACATCAGCCTCCATGTCGTTTTCGCCATCACCTCCTCTTCTTCGCTCCAAAACACCTATGGGTGGACCTTCCGCTCGACGACGGGGGATTTTCTGTTCGCCATTACCTTCAAGGAGGATCCCACGGAATCGTCCCTGCTGGACATCTATTCGGTGGATGACAACGGAAACGAAGTCTTCACGCATCGCGCGATTTACAAGAATGCGAAATACGACCTTACCGTAAACACCGATCTGAGTGGGGGGGCTTATGCGGCCTCCATCGAGGGCAATACGGGCGGCCCCCTTTCCTTTGACGGCTCCATCGCCAGCGGAGCGGATAATATCGGCGAGGTCGGCGCGACATGGATCCTCGAGAGCGGGGATCCCGACGTCTATGGCGATGACATGATGCTGGTGGATACCTATGAAGTGGAAAGCATTCCCGAGCCCTCCACCATCGCTCTTGCCGCCGGCGGAATTGGCATCCTCCTGGCCTACCGGAGGAAGCGCCGGGCGCTGAATTGCGAATAGAGCCAGCGAACCAAACCCCATCACTTTTTCATACTGAAAATGCCGTAACTTACCAGTTGCGGCATTTTTTGTTACCCGCCTCTCCAACTCCGCTTCCCTCTTGTTTTCCTCGATGAATTTCTCCCGAGCCACCGCTCATCGAGCCGGGACGCCGGTTCATCACGGCTTCCGCAAGCCCGGCGCGCCGGTGGCCGCACATCCAGCCCTCGCCCAGTACCTCGCCCTTCCGTTCGTTTTGATCCCGGCCTTCGCGGCCGGATACCCTCAGGAGCCATACGCATCCCTTTTACTGATGGCCGCGGGGCTCCTGCTTCTGCTGTTGCGCCCCGTTCACGGGATTCCCCGGGCGACAGCCGTGGCGGCGTCCGCCCTGGTCATCGGTTCCTCGCTTTCTTTTTTGCCGGTTCAATGGCTGGGCCGCGCGGAATGGCGAACCACGCTCGAAAAAGTGGGCGGCGTCGCGCTGGGCGCGTATGCCACGCCCCAGCCGTGGCATACCCTCGAAGGGCTCGCCATGCTCGTTGGGGGGCTCGCCTTCGGCCTCTTCCTTTTCTGCCAGCCCGTCAGCGGCCGAACCCACGAACGGCTCGCGGGCCTGTTTACCCTCGGCGTGGCGGCATACGCCGGATTCGCGATATATGCGAAAACCACCGGTTGGGAGCACCCGTGGGGCCTCTATGGGACCTTTGGATTCCTGCCCAACCGGAACCATGTGGGAACCCTGCTTGCGATGGGGGCCGTCGCCGGGCTCGGCCCGTTCTGGAACCTGCTGGAACGCCGCCAATGGGTGCCCGCCGTGGTGCTGGGAGCCGCCATCACCCTCATCGCGTGGGCGACCTTGAATCACTGCGAAAGCCGGGCGGCCGCCGGGCTGCTTTTGGGCGGATTTATCCTCTGGCTGGCCGGGGTATTCCGCCGGGGCATCGACCGCCGGGCCGCGATCGCCGCGCTCGTTCTGATTGTGTTTGCCGTGGTCGTGTTTTTGACCTCGCAAGCGCCATCGATGCAGCGCCTTAAGCAAGCCGCCGCCCCGTCCCTGGAAGATCCAAGCTCGGAAGTTCTACTCCCTCGCGGGGAAGCAAGCGACGCCGACCATCTTGGGTTCCGCCTCCTGCTTTACAAAGACACCTGGCATATGATCGCCGACCATCCGCTCGCCGGAGTGGGGCTCGGCAACTATCGTTATCTCTCGCAGCAGTATCGCGACGCCTCCCTTTCGCAGTCCCTGGCGATTCACTCCGATAGCAGTTGGATCTTGATCGCCGCGGAAGCCGGGCTCCCGGCCGCCGCAGCCGCGCTGGCACTTGTGATCATAGCCTTCCTTCGTCTGCGCGGATGCCGGAACCACCCCTCGTGGTCGATCCGCTGGGCCAGCGCCACCGCTGTCGCGCTCTTTGTCGGCCATTGCGCGATCGATGTTCCCGCCCACCGCGCCGCGACGCTCCTGCCCGCCCTTTTCCTCGCGGGGCTTGCGTTCCGTCAGCCTTCGAGCCAGCGCTCCGCTCAGCGCACAATCCGCGCCCCCAAGGCAACCCGCCTCTTTTTCATCGTTGCCGGCGCGGGCTATATGATGGCGGGCGCGTGGTTAGGCGGGTGGCTTCCCGGCCCGGAGCCGCAGCTTCCCTCCGCCGAGGCCGCAAGCACCCCCAAATTGATGTTTGCCCTCTACCAGCAGGGCCGAACCGAGGAAGCCATCGGCCTCGCGCAAAAAGCCCTCTCCCGCACGCCGCTGGATACCGAACTGTATTTCCAGCGGGGGATCATGGAACTCATCTTCGTGGATACCGACCAAACGGTTGACTCGCTTTTCGCGATAAACCGGCTCCTGGAACCTCACTTTATCCGAACGGCGGTTCGGCAAGCCAACGCGTGGCTGCACGTTGACCCAGAGCGCTCCTTTTCGCTGTTCGCCGACGCCATGGACCGGGCCCGGGAACAAGACCGGCGATCGGATTCCCACGCCGCACGCGACACCTTCGCCTTGATTTTGCAAAGCACCGCCCAGGTTCCCGATTTGGCCGACCGGGCCCAATCGCTTATCCAAAATGATCCCGAACTCCTCCTTTTGTGGGTCAGCCAGGCATCGCCCGGATCATTTTACCTCGCGTTGAACCAAATTCTTGAAAACGACCCGGCGCTCTCGAAATGGCCGGCGGAAAATCAGCTCAAACTCCTGCGCGTCTGGTACAAGAAGGGAAGCCGGCTCGCGCTCAAAGCCTACCTCCGGGCCAATCCGCTCCTTGGGAATGTCGCCTGGCCCATCCTCGCCGGCGATTTGGCTCACGAAGGGAAATACGCCGAGGCGTGGCAACTCGCGACAATGAATCTCGCCGTGGATGAGCCCGGATCATTCACCGAAAACCAATCCGCGGACGACCTGCGCACCGCCTACACGATTCATCAAAGCGCGGCGGTCGCCGAGCGCGTCGCGAGAGCGCTATTCGGCCAGGGAGACTACGATGGCGTGCTCCAGTTCGCGGAGGAAGCGCGGGCCGACGGCATGCAATCGCCCGGCCTGCTTCGCGTAGCCGCCGCCGCCGCAGGGCGGATGGCCCGCTGGAAACCGGCTTGGGAAAACCTGGTCGCCATGCTGCGCGCCGCCCGCCCCGAATTGATTCCGGAATAGGCATCCTAAGCCCCGGAGCGCGCCGTGCGCGGTCTGCTCTCCGGCAGAGGCTCCGGGAAAAGGCTTAAAAAGACGCCGTCGAAGCCTTCCACCGCACTAGTAATCTGTTCCTCGATCTTTTTCGCAAGAAGAGAATCCGCGGATTTCGCAGATGGACGCAGATTAGGCCGTGTTCACGCATTCAAGACGATGAGGAAAAGACAGGGATGAATGAGGAAACCAGGAAGCCAGGAAACAGAGCTTTGATTCCCCGGCATCTTCTCTTCTTCCTGGTTTCCTGGATTCCTCATTCTCTTTAGTGAATTCGTAAACAGGCCCTCGGAGAGAAAAAATCTGCGTTTTTCTGCGAAATCTGCGGACGCTCCTCCCGCCCTGGCGCTCGCCCGCGCCACTGGAGGATTGAAAAAGAGCGCGTGCGCGGATAAGAAACCGGATCACCATGCGCCATCCCGCCGACAAAATCATGACTCCCGAGCAAGCCCGCGCCCTGCGCGACAAGCTGGAGGCCGGGGGGAAAAAGCTCGTCTTCACCAACGGCTGCTTCGACATCCTCCACCGGGGCCACGTCAGCTACCTCGCCTTCGCGCGCGCCCAGGGGGACGCCCTCTGCCTCGGCCTCAACAGCGACGCCTCCGTCCGGCGCAATAAAGGGGAGAACCGGCCGATCAACCCGGAGCAAGACCGCGCCTTCGTGCTGGCCGCGCTGGAAGCCATCGATTGCGTCGTCCTTTTTGACGAAGACGAACCGCGCGACCTCATCGCCAAAATCCTGCCCCACGTCCTGGTGAAAGGAAAAGACTGGGCGCATTACGTCAGCGGGCGCGACATCGTGGAAGCCCACGGTGGCAAAGTCGTCCTGGCCGACATGGTCGAGGGGCGCTCCACCACCGGCACCATCGAGCGGATCCGCAACGTCTACGGCGGAGCCTCATAGGCTGCCGGGGGCGTCCCGGCATCTTTTATGCTGAATAGGAACGCACCGAATAGAAACGTGCGCCCGGCAGTTTGGGGTTGACGGATCGCCAGGTACACGCTTTTGTCTGGAACTTCGTATTTCATGCTCTCCCGACGCGCCATATTGATCCTCTTCCTGCTGCTGCCGTTCACCGTGCACGCGGCCGAATCCGCGTCGAGCCACAAAAAGAAGACCCGCCGCCGCCACTCCACGGCCCAGACCAGCGAGGCCGCCAAGCTGGAGCCGGTCGCGGCCAAGCGTTCGTCGCGCGCGGCGAAGTCCTCCCGCGGCACGGAAAATATGGAAGAGAAGACATCCGCCTCCTCCAAACTTGCGACCCGCGCCGTGGACGCGATCCCCGACGCCACCCAGCCGTCCTCCCTTTACGACCGGCGCACCGCCACCGCCACGGCTCCCGCCACCGGCCTGTTCGGCCTGTTTGGCCCCAAGGCGGATGGCGTGCGGTACGATTCCCGGATGATCCACGCCGCCCAGATCGCCGAAGCGCGCGCCCGGCAGCATTCCGTGCGGAGCTGCTGGCGGTACGTCAAAGAAGCGCTGCTGGCCGCGAACGTCGTGGACACCTACCCGCAAACCGCCCTGGCCAAACAGGCCGGGGACGAATTGATCAATCGGCACGGGTTCCGCCGCCTCTCCATCAGCGACCCCTTCAAAGCCCCCGTCGGCTCCGTGATCGTGTATGGCGGCCCCGGCGCTGGCCACGTGGAAATTCGCACAGCGGACGGCTTCGTCAGCGACTTCGAATCGCCCACGCCCTCCAAGCGCCCGCTCCTGGGCATCTTCGTCAAGCCGTCGTAGGGAAGAGATCGCGAGGTTCTCTCGTTGCGAGGTATCTCTCGTTCCCAAGCTCCAGCTTGGGAATGCAATTGTCTTCGAAGCTCCAGCTTCGCAAACCGTGGCGGGCGGACGGTCCCCCGCAAAAGAACATCCGTCGCAGCTTTTTCTCGTTCCCAAGCTCCAGCTTGGGAATGCAATTGTCTTCGAAGCTCCAGCTTCGCAAACCGTGGCGGGCGGACGGTCCCCCGCAAAAGAACA
>JAQTMF010000201.1 GCA_028714515.1 Chthoniobacteraceae bacterium
CATTTCCTTTTACCTCTGTATGGGGGCGCTCTTTTTGATTACCTCCAACGCCAGCTATTTTCTCCTGAGCCAGTGGCACGCCGAGGGCGGGGCGCATTTGCGGCTGTTGGGGCAGCTTGGCCTCACGGCGGCGGTGATTTGCGCGGTGAATTTTGCGCTGGGGTGGAAGCTCGGCGGCAGCGGCGGCATGTCCCGGGAGGTGAGCCAGAGTTTGGGGCAGAAGAACACGATGCTGACGATCTGGATCGCCCTCATGTATGCCAACCCGCTCGTGGCGCTGGGGCCCACGTTTTATGTGCTTTGCCACAATAGCTACAATGCGTGGCAACTGGCCCGCTGCCCGTCGAGGGACGGGAAGGAGGAGTAGTTTTTGGCCTTTCCCGATCCCATGACGCAACGGCCACGAATCATCCGGCGACTCCTGCTCGCGCTGGGCGCTGGCGCTGGGCTGTTTTTCCTTGGCACGGTGCTGCTTGTCGTGGCGGGGCTCCGCGATCACGTTGGCAAGGCGGAGATCGCGCTTGTGCTTGGCAGCAAGGTGGAGCGCGATGGCGCGCCGTCGGCCCGGCTTCGGGCGCGTCTCGACAGGACGCTGGAGTGCTACCGGGCCGGTTACTTTCCGGCGGTGATCGCCAGCGGCGGGACCGGGAAAGAAGGGTTTGATGAGGCGGTGGTGATGCGGGATTACCTGGTCGCGCACGGCATTCCCTCGGAGCGCGTGATTGTCGATAGCGGCGGAGTAACGACGTTCGCAAGCGCCAAAAATACGCTCCAAATCGCCCGGCAGCGGAACATCAAGAGCGTCTTTGTGATCTCCCAGTATTTTCACATCCCGCGCGCGCGGCTGGCGTTAAGGCGCTTCGGCCTTTCTCCCGTCTATGGCGCGCACGCGCGGTTTTTTGAGGGGAGAGATATTTATTCGTCGCCTCGGGAGTTGCTTGGTTATTTGAGGTATCTCTTCCGGCGTTACGATGCCTCGGCCGGTTAGAGCGATGGCGCGCCGGGGGGCCAGAAGGAGCGCAGGGAGTCCCACAGGTTCAATTTCGCCGCCGGGCCCAAGAGGGAACAAGCGCCTTGAATGACCGATTCCAGCGGGCGCGGCGCGCGGCGCAGGGGGAGATGCGTGACGCGCGCGCAGTATTCCGCCAGGCCGGGGATCAGCACGCCGCCGCCGGTGATTTCCACGCCGTTGGCGATGACTTCTGCGCAGATCTCCGGCTCAAGTTGTTTGACGAAATCGAGCAGGGTGGCCGCGATCCGGTCTGTTTTTTCCCGCAATGCCGCGTTCAGGACGGCCGCGGGAACGGCCGTGTCTTCGTGCGTTCCGTGAATGGGAAGATAGGCGCCGGGCCTGCTTTCCACGCCCACGCGGCGCAAGACGGCCTCCGCTTCCGCGTCGCTGACTTGCAGACCGTGCGTTTCCCGCAGGCAGGTGGCGACCGCTTCGCGCAGCGCGGCGCAACCGCCCCGCCAGGTGGCGGAGGCAAAGAGGCGGCGTTCTTTGATGAGGGCGCAATCCACCACGCCTTCGCCGAGGTCGATGACCATGAAGGCGCCGTCCGACCCGATGTCCACCCCCGCGCCGATCAAGGCGGCGACGGGTTCCGGCACCACCGCCGTTCGGGTGGCTCCGGCGGTTTGGAGCGCGCGGGAGAGCAGGGCTTGCTCGTCTTCCGTGGCGTCGCTGGGGGCGCACGCGAGGACGTGCAAATCCCTCCGGTTGCTCTTGCGGTAGCGGGCGAAGACGCGGTCCAGCACGGCGGCGGCCGCGTCGGCATCCGCGATCACGCCCTGGCGCAGCGCGGGCCGCGTTCCGGCGCGCGAGGGTTCTTCGCTGAAGCGCTGCCCGTCCGCGATCCCTGCGCGCAGGATTGCCGTTCCAAAATCGACGGCAAGATCAGGCTCCTTGCGATGAAGACTGAGGATGCTGAACACGAGGAATAATGAATACCCGCGCCCCCTCAAAAAACAACGCAAAAGGGGGAGTTTACATGACTTGCCACTCTTCCAGCCGCTCCTTGGGGATTTCGGAGAGGAAGCGCGAGGGCCTCTGGACCATCTCGCCATACCCGGCGTTGAGGCGGAGGAGGGGGTAGGTCAGATAAAGCTCGTCCTCGGCGCGGGTGACGGCGACGTAAAAGAGCCGCCGCTCTTCTTCGATGGCCTCCTCGTCTTCCAGCGAGCGCAGGGTGGGGAACATGCCGTCGGTCATCCAGATGACGAAGACGATGCGCCATTCCAGCCCCTTGGCCTGGTGGATGCTGGAGAGGGTGACGGCGTCCTGCTCGCCGTCGCCGCGCTCGGGGCGGTTGGTTTCCTCCTCGTCCAGGCCGGTCATGAGCGCGAGCTGGTCGAGGAATTCCGCCGGGTCCCGGTATTGCCGGGCGTAGTTGGTAAGGGTGTTGAGGTCTTCGCGCCGCGCGTCGTAGTTGGGGAACTTGGCGCGCAGGTAGTCGTCGTATACGGCCTCGATCACGGAATGCAGCATCTCCGCGGGCGGCAGGGGCGCGCCGCCGGGGGCGATCTCCTCCAGCGTGTGGGCGAGTTGTTCCCATTCTTTTTGGGATTTGGCGGGCATTTTGAGCGGCTTGCCGGGGAGGAGGAGGTCGCGGAACGAGGCGGGGGCCGAGCCGCCCGGCAGTGCTTTTTCCACGGCGGCCCAGAGTTGCGCGGCGGAGCGTTCGCCGACGCCCTGGATGAGCCGCGCCATCCGTTTGAAGGCCACTTCGTCGCGCGGGTTGACGACGAATTTCAGGAACGAGGCGACGTCTTTGACGTGGGCTTGCTCGAAAAACCGCAGGCCGCTGGTGATGGAAAACGGGATGCCCGCGCGCGTGAGTTCCATCTGCAATTCCATGGAGTGGTAGTGGGCGCGGTAGAGGACGGCGATCTGGCGCAGATCGACGCCGTTTTCCCGCAGTTCGGCGATGCGCTGCGCGATGAAGCGGGCCTGGTCGTTCGAGTTTTCCAGGGGGACCAGCGCGGGTTTGACGCCGCTGGCGGTTCGCGCCGGTTGCAGGTGTTTTTCAAACTGCCGGACGTTGGCGGAGATGGCGGCGTTGGCGACTTCGAGCACCTCGGGGATGCTTCGGTAGTTGGTCTCGATTTTGTAGACGGTGGCGCCGGGGTAGCGTTTGGGAAATTGCAGGATGTTCTGGAAGTTCGCGCCGCGCCAGGAGTAGATGGACTGGGCGTCGTCGCCGACGACCATGACGTTGTGGTGATCGCGGGCCAGGACGTCGATGAACTCGGCTTGGAGTTTGTTGGTGTCCTGGTATTCGTCGACGAGGATGAACTGGAATTGCGCGCGGAAGAATTTGGCCAGCTCTTCGTTTTGTTCCAGGAGGCGCAAGGGCTGGACGAGGAGGTCGTCGAAGTCGAGGGCGTTGGCGGCTTTTTTGCGCTGGGCGTAGTCGCGTATGACGGCCTGGAGCTGGTTCTGGAAATCGAGGAAGTGCGGGTATTTCTGGACGAGCACTTCTTCCAGCGGGAGGCCGGTGTTGAGCGCGTAGCTGAGGATGTCGGCGACGACGTCTCCCTTGGGAAAGCGTTTCTCTTTGGGCGTGTCTTTGTTCTTTTTCGGGTCCAGGCCGTGGGCCGCGATGACGGCGTCGAGCATTTGCGCCTGGTCCTCGCGGTCCATGATGGAGAAGCCGGGCCGGTAGCCCGCCGCTTCGGCGTGGCGGCGCAGGATGCGGTTGCCGATGGAGTGGAAAGTGCCGCCCCACAGTCCGGCGGTGCGATCGGGGAGGAGGGCTTCCACGCGGTCGAGCATTTCGCGCGCGGCTTTGTTGGTGAAGGTGAGCAGGAGGATGTTGGAGGGCTGGATGCCGTTCTCCAACAGGTAGGCCACGCGGTAGGTGAGGGTGCGCGTTTTGCCGCTGCCCGCCCCGGCGATCACGAGGGCCGGGCCGGGGGGCGCTTGCACGGCGGCGAGTTGCTGGGGGTTCAACTCCGCGGCGTAGTCGATCTGAACGGAAGGTCCCGGTTGGCGGTGAAGGGTATAGGAACGGGCCATGGAGGTCCATTTCAGCGGGAAAACACCGGGACGACGATAAAAAATCTCGTCCCGGTGGAGATGGCCGCTGTCCGCGCCCGTTCGGGCGGCACGGAGTGCCGCCCCTACCGTTTGGGCTGCCGCGCGGCTAATGCTGCATCGGCTGCTGCTTTTGCTGTTTTTGCTCTTTGAGCTTCTCGGCTACGGCTTCGGGTTTGCCGCTCTTGGCCATGGCGAGGTGCTGTTTGAGCTCGGGCAGCGTTTTTTGCGCCCAGGCCTTGATGTCGGGGTCCTGGATGCGGAGCGACTCTTTTTCAAACAGGGCGACGGCTTTCTCGTGGCCCTTGACGTTGAAGGAGAGGAATTCCTGATTGAATTTCACGCCCTGCTCTTTTTGCAGCATGTTGAGGGTGTGGCGATCCCAGATGGACGGCTCCAGGGGAATGCTGGCCCCTTTGCTGGCGGCGAGGCGCTCCAGTTTCTGGTTGGCCACCATGTGGTCTTTGATGATGGTGCCGGCGATCTTCTTGATGTTCGGGTCGGTGGAGACTCGTTCGGCGATCTTGCCGAGTTCGATTTCCGTGAGGTTGATCTCGGCGGCTTTTTTCAGGAACTCGTGGTCTTTGCGGTCCAGGTTGCCGTGCTGTATGGCGGGCGAGGCGGCCGGGGCTGCGCTTTCGGCGGCGTAGAGGCCGGGGGTCATCAAGGCAAGGGCGGCAAGGATGGTGAAAGAGAAGATACGTTTCATGGCTTCGTTGGCATTGGATTTCTTCACCCCGTTCCGCGGCGCTTGTGGTGGCGCGGGGCGGCGTGGGGTGTGTGCAAGGAATCGGCGCAACGAGCCGAAGCGGACTTCCCGGGACCCTTTACGGGAGGGATTTGCGGTGGACCCAGACGCTGTTGACCAGGCCGAGGCTGAACATGATGACGGCCACGAAGGAGCCGCTGTAGCTGATGAGCGGCAGGGGGACGCCGGTGATGGGCATGAGGGAAATGCACATGCCGACGTTCTCGAAGGTGTGGGCGAAGATGAGGGTGCCCACGCCGACGGCGATCAGGGTGCCGAGTTCGTCGGCGGCGCTCATGGCCACGAGGAGGCAGGTTCCCAGGAGGACGCCGAAGGCGATGATGACGGCGGTCCCGCCCACGAAGCCCCATTGTTCTCCGATGGGGGCGAAGATATAGTCGTTGGGAACGGTTGTCTGGGGAACGTACCCGAGTTCCACTTGGGTGTTGGGCGCTTTGAATCCTTTGCCCCCCCAGCCGCCGGAGCCGATGGCGATCATGGTTTGGTTGACGGCCCAGGCGGAGCCTTGGGCGTCGATCTCGGGGTCCAAAAAGGCGATGATCCGATCCTGCTGGTAGGACTTCAATTTGAAGTAGTAGGCAATGGGCATGCAGATCACCATGAGCAGGAGCAGCGTGATGGGGTAGCGCTTGGGAATGTGGCCCACTAAGAGCAGGGCGAAGACGACCGGGATCCCGGTCAGGCAGGAGCCCAGGACCGGCTGGAACAGGATGAGGAGGGTGGGCGCTCCGGCGGTGACGCCGCTCGCTGCCATTTCGAGCATCGGGGGGAGCCGGTGGA
>JAQTMF010000202.1 GCA_028714515.1 Chthoniobacteraceae bacterium
ACCCAAACCCTCCCGCCTATAAGCCGCACAACCCGGCGGCCGTGCGGGTGAAGGTTTCTCTCTCCAAACAGCAGGTTTACGTGATGGAGGGGGACCGCCCGCTGCTGATCGCCGCGACTTGCGTGGGGATGCAGGGCAAGGGGGTGACGCCCACCGGGGTTTACACGGTTTTCCACAAGGAGGCGCATAAACGCTCCAACACTTACGGCTTCTACCTGAGCGGCGGGGCTTACCGCGCGGCCAAGGCGGGGAGCGGCTCGGGGACTTACGTTGGCCACCCGATGGCGTATTGGGTGGAGTTCAAGTCCGGCTACGGTTTCCACCAGGGGGACGTTTACCCGATCCCGCATTCTTATGGCTGCCTGCGGTTGCATAAGAACGTGGCGCCGAAGTTCTTCGCGCTTGTGCATGAAGGGACGCCGGTCAGTATCGCCCAGAGCCAGCCCGAGGATCTGACGATCGGCCGCAATGTCCCGCGCCTGGTCGATTACAATGACCCGGAGCCGGATCCCAGCATTCTCTGCTCCGGCGCGGCGTTCGCCCCCGCTCCGGCGAATCTGCTGATCGAGCAGTAGAGCACGCAAACGCGAGATTTGATACCCCGGCTTCCGCAAGGTGGCCGGGGTTTTTGTTTCGCGCGGACGCGCTTGCCCGGGGGACGGTTTCCGCGCAAGATCCCGCCCCATGATTGCGAAGCATGTTTTCTACGAGGGCCGCGTGCAGGGGGTGGGGTTCCGCTACACCGTGCGCTACCTGGCCAAGGGGTTCGACGTTCTGGGGTGGGTGCGCAATCTGCCGGACGGCCGGGTGGAGTTGCTCGCGGGGGGAGAGCCGGACGAGGTGGACGGGTTTCTCCAGGCGATCGCGGAGAGCGAGCTGGCCGGGTTTATCAAGGCTGTGCATGCACATCCTGCGGAGCCGGGCGCGCTGGCGGGCGCGAGCGGGTTTTCGATCCGGGCTTGAGATGTGGGAGATGGAGAAAGAACCCCAGAGGGGTTCCAGACGTTAGCCGGTGGTTGAGGCGCGGCCACGCGCCGACACCACCGGAACAGGTTCGCAATGAAAATCACCCCGGAAGGGGTGAGATAGGCGTCTCAAGCATACCGGGGGTGTCGCTTCGCTCGACCCCCGGCTACCCTCTTTCAATCCTTCGGATTGATTTCTTTTTTGCGCGCTAAGCAGATGCCCAAGCGCAACTTGGGAACGAGGCAGCAATTAGCCGCGGCCCTTAGGGGATGACCCGCACGGGGGTCTTGAGGGAGACGTTGCGGAAGAAGGCCTCGGCCATGAAGCCGGGCATCCGGATGCAGCCGTGGGAGGCAGGGACGCCGGGCAGGAACCCTTCGTGCATGCCGACGGCGGGGACGATTTCCATGAAGTAGGGCATTTTCGCGCCGTCATACTTCGCTCCCTTGGGCATCGGGTCTTTCAGCCGGTCGATGTCTTTTTTGACGATCGCTCCGGTCTGCGCGTCGATGTAGTCGCCATAGCGCGAGGAGGCGTGGTCTTTGTCTTTCTGGATGATGCGGAAGTTCCCGGCGGGGGTGTTGTGCCCTTCGCGCCCGGTGGAGATGCTGGAGACGCCGACGAGCTGGCTGCCTTTGAAGAAGTAGGCGCGCTGTTCGCTGAGGCGGATGATGATGGAGGGCGCGCCGCTCACGTTGTCGCCGTCCCAGTAGGAAACGTTGTCGAAGCTGGCGCGGCCGCGCTCGGTGGAGACTGCGGAGCCGTTATCGCCGAGATATTGGGTGCCGCGATCCAGGCGGGGGTCGAGGGCGCATCCGGCGAGGAGGCTCATGCCGGAAAGAAGAACGATCATGGAACGTCGCATAGGAGAAATAAGGGAAAAACGGATGGATGACTAAAGCGCTCTCCCCGGGGAGCGTCAAGATCCGTTGAAAAAAAGGGGGCTGGCGCGCGGCCGGGGCGGCGCGTAGAGTGCCGGGCATGACTCGTCTCCTTGGCATTGACGTGGGGGAAGCCCGTATCGGGCTGGCGCTTTCCGATGAACTCGGAATGCTGGCCCACCCGCTTGAAACGGTGAAAACGAAAGAGGGCAACCCGTTCCGCCATGTGGCGGAGGTGATCGCGCGCGAAAAGATCGCGCTCGTGGTGATCGGGCTTCCGCGCAATATGAACGGGACGTATGGCCCGGCGGCGGAGAAGGCCCGGGAGTTCGCCGCGAAGCTCCAGAAGCTGGCCCCGGAGTGCGGGGTGAAGTTCTGGGATGAACGGCTGACGACGGTGGCCGCGCAGAGGCAGCTCCACGAGGCGGGCCGGAATGTCAAAAACAGCCGCGCGGTGATCGACCAGGCGGCGGCGGTTCTGATTTTGCAAGGCTATCTCGATTCCCAGGCGATGCTGGGGGGGATGTAAACGCGCCAAGGTTGATGACCCGCAGGCTCAAGCTCACGATCGCTTACGACGGCCGCCCGTTCCGGGGCTGGCAGAGCCAGGCTGGCAAGGATTCCGTGCAGGATGCGCTGGAGGCGGCTTTTGCGAAGCTGCATGGCGGTGTGCGCATTCCCGTCCACGGGGCGGGCCGGACGGACGCGGGGGTGCATGCGCTGGCCCAGGGCGCGCATGCCGATGTGCCGGTGGAGCGGCTCTCTTCGCCCGCGCAATGGCTGGCGGCGCTCAATGCCCATCTTCCGCCGGAGGTCCGCGTGACGGCTTGCCGCTGGGCGCGCGCGGATTTCCACGCCCGCTTTTCCGCGAAGGGGAAGCGCTAGGTTTACCGGATCTGGAACGGCCCGGTGCTGCCGCCGCTGGAGATGGGCCGCGCGTGGCAGGTGCCGCGCCCGCTCGATTTGGCACGCCTGCGGGCGGCGGCCGCGCTGCTGACGGGCACGCATGATTTTGGCGGGTTCGCGGCGAACCGGGGGGTGCCGTGCCCGGATACGGTGCGGACGATCCGGCGGATCGACGTGAAGGGCCGCCCGGGGGGGATGTTGACGCTGACGTTCGAGGGGAACGGGTTTCTGTACAAGATGGTACGGCTGTTGACGGGCTCGCTGGTGCGGGTGGCGCAGGGCCGGGCGGAGCCGGAGTGGCTGGCGGGATTTCTCGCGCCGGAGACGCCGGGCAAGCCGCGCCATAAGAGCAGCTTTGCCGCGCCTGCCGAGGGGTTGTACCTGGCGCGGGTGTTTTACCCTAAAAAGGACGATGGGAGGGGATGAGATGACGTAAGATGCTGAGCCGAGATGACTTGAGAAAGGCTTCAGCGTATCCGAATGGATACGGTGAAGCCTGACGAAAGGCACTCGCGGCCAGCAGATTGCGTCAGATCGCCCCGATCCATTGCCCTTTTTAGGTTTACTGAGCCACCGGGGCGGCGGCGGCGCCTGCTTTCGGTTTCACGAGGATGGCGTAGCGGTCCACGGTGAAGTCGGCCTGGACGAGTCCGCCGATGTAGCGCAGGACTTCCATGAAGGGGATGTTCTCCAAATGGAGGGTGACGGGCGCGGATTTGTTGACGCTGCCTTGCACGACGAAGTTCGGCACGAGTTTGCCATTGGAGGCTTTGCTCGCCTGCTGCTTGAGGGCTTCGAGCACGGAGTCGAGCGTGGCGTCTTTGAATTCCACCTTGGGCAGGATGAGCGCCTGGAGCTGTTTTTCCACTTTCGCGCCGGGACCGGCCTGGGCTTCGGCCAGGGCGATGGCTTTGAGGTAGTTGCGCGCGGCGACGTTTTGCGGGTCGTCACGCAGGACTTGCTCAAAGAGCGGTTTGGCGGTGGCGACGTCCCCCGCCACGTAGGCACGCTGGGCCTGGGAGAGGATGGAGGATTGCTGCGCGGCGGCGGGGAGGGTGGAAATGACGAAAGCGGCCAGGAGGAGTGCGAGGGTGCGTTTCATGGGGGAGAGAACCTTTCCGGCGGCTTTTATCGCGCTTTTGGGAGGCGCAAAGCAAGAGGTTTTGTGGGGAAGACATTTCCTTGCCTGTGCGCCGCCGAGCTGTCATAAATGCCGCTCCCTGCCAAAGGGGAGTAACAGGGCCGGATGATGTCTTCGGATATTTTCCCGGCTCCTCAGAGGTCAACATTCCCGAGGAATTTATTCTTCTGGCCTCTCTGACCGGTTTCCGCTGGGTGCGAGACCTTTGGCTGCGCGTTGTTTTTTGCAAACGCGTGGCCAAGCGGTATTGCCACGCCCTGTGTGAGACCATGAATCTGAAAAAATTACTCCCGATCCTGTTTGCGGCTTTGATGACGATGCCCGGGCTTTGCCTGCGGCTGGCGGGGGGGCATTTGGCTCCGCTTTTCATGGCGCTCGCGGCGGGGGCGGCCATTCTGGGCGCTTCGTTTTTGCTGTTGTGGGCTTGCGACGCGGCGCAGGCGGATATTTCGCAGGCGCTTGCTCTGGCGGTGGTGGCGCTGATCGCGGTGCTGCCGGAGTACTCCGTGGATATGTATTTCACCTGGCAGGCGGGGAAGTTCCCGGACGGCGATTACGCGCATTTCGCGATTGCCAATATGACGGGGGCGAACCGGTTGCTGATCGGGGTGGCGTGGGGGATGATCGCGCTGATTTGCTGGGTGCGCTTCAAACGGCCGGTGCGGATTGAAAAGGACCGCCGCACGGAGTTGTTCTTTCTGGGGTTGTCGACGCTTTATGCTTTTGTGATTCCGTTCAAGGGGACGCTGGCTTGGTATGACGGCCTGGTTTTCCTGGGCATTTATGCGTGGTATATCGCCGTGGCGGGCCGCCGCCCTTGCGGGGAGCTGGAGGCGGAGGGGCCGGCGCTGGTGCTGGTGGCTCTGCCGAAGGCGAAGCGCCGCCTGGCGACGCTGGCGCTTTTTCTGTTCGCGGGCGGGGTGATCCTGGCCAATGCGGCGCCGTTTTGCGAGGGGCTGGTGGGGACGGGCAAGCAGTTCGGGTTGAACCAGTTTTTGCTGGTGCAATGGCTGGCTCCCATCGCGTCGGAAGCGCCGGAGTTTATCGTGGCGCTGGTGTTTGCCTGGCGCGGACAGGCGGGGATGGCGCTGGGGAGCTTGCTTTCGGCGAAGCTCAACCAGTGGACGTTGCTGGTGGGGATGATCCCGGGCGTTTTCGCGCTTTCGCACGGGTCGTTCGAGCATCCGCTGCCGATGGGGGCGTTGCAGTTGCATGAGATTCTGCTGACGGCGGCGCAGTCGTTCCTGGCGGTGTCGCTTTTGGCTTCGCTACGGCTGACGATCGGCGGGGCGATCCTTCTTTTCGGCCTTTTCTTTGGCCAGTTGATCCTGCCTCTTTTGGTGACGGCGAATCCCCAGCTCTTTTTCGGGCTGGCGGCCTGGCAGATTCATCCTGTTTTCTCGACGCTTTATTTCGCGGCGGCGGCTCCGATTATCGCGAATCATCCCGGGCGCTTTTTCCGGCTGGCCGATGGCTTCCGGGTGCCCGCTCCGGCGGACGTATCCCCCGTGGAACTGGCCGCGAAGGCATAACGGGCCGGCGGACTTGGCAAGCCCCGTTGCCGGAGTATGATAGCAAACCTGCCATGACTGATTCTTCGCAAACCGCCGCTAAACCGCGCATTCCC
>JAQTMF010000203.1 GCA_028714515.1 Chthoniobacteraceae bacterium
TTGGAGGGCAAGGATTATGTGAACCGGTACGTGCAGACGCTCACGCACGAAATGAAGAGCCCGGTGGCCGCCATCCAGGGGGCGGCGGAACTGTTGCAGGAAGAGATGCCGCCGGAAGACCGGCGCAAATTCCTCGCGAATATCCAGACGGAAACCGTTCGGATTCAGGAGGCCGTGGATAGTTTGCTGCTCCTCGCGTCGGTCGAGTCGAAGAAGACGCTGGACCACGCCGAGTCCGTGAACTTGCGGGACTTGGTGCGCTGTGCCTTGGAGAAGATCGCGGTGCGGATCGGCGTTCGGGGGATTCACGTTGCCGACCATTTCCCGGACGCCGCGCCGATGATCTCCGGCGATCGTTTTCTGCTGGAACGCACCATCTTGAACTTGTTGGAGAACGCGGTGGACTTCACTCCCGAGGGCGGCACGGTGGCCGTCGGCGCACGACGGCAGGACGGCTGCTGGAAACTCGCGGTGGAGGATTCGGGGCCGGGCATCCCCGATTATGCGCTGGCGCATGTGTTTGAGCGGTTTTATTCGCTGCCGCGCCCTGCCACGGGGCGGAAAAGCTCCGGGCTCGGGCTGGCTTTTGTCAAGGAAGTCGCGCTCCTGCACGGCGGCACGGTGGAACTGTCGAACCGGGCCGAAGGCGGAGCCCGGGCTGTGCTGTCGCTTCCTGAATTGGCCTGAGCCCACGCCAGCCCGCGGGATTTTCACGGGGATTTCGCCCGCGCTTCATCGTGCCTTCATTTTCGTGGGGGAGACTTATGCCCATGAATCTGAAAGCAATCTTCTGGGTATGGGGGGTGACTCTGACCGCGACGGGGTTGGTCCTGGGATTTCGCCATGCGGCGCGCGCTGGCGGCGTCCATTTTCAGGTGGCGTCGGCGGCGCGGCCTGATGCGCGGCGAGCACGCCACGCATCCCTTTCGGATGACCCGTTTTCTCCCGACGCGTTCCGCGATGAGCTTCTCAAATAGGGAAAATGCCGAACACGAAACCTCCCATCAAAAGAGTGCTTTTCTTCAAGAATTCGCAAGCCCTTCAAACTCTCTTCATCCGAGGCTGCAATGCTGACGGCCGATGAAACCAAAACAATTCCTCTTCGGGGCAGCCGCCGCGATATTCTCGCTCTGGCCGGCGGCCTTCCCCTCCCACGCTGAAACGGCCCCGGACTCGGCGCATTCGGGCACCGGGCTGGTGGTATTCGCCGGGGCGGCGTTGCAGATCCAAAGGATCAGTTTCCGCCTGGAAGGGAGGCGCGTCGGATGAACACTCTATTCCGTTCGCGGCTGGGATGGGTTCTCGCCGCGCTCTGCATCGTCGCGGCCTTTGCTCCTCTGCTCAACCGGGGGCGGCTTCCGGTGGGCGCTCCCGCGTCGTTCGACTTGCCGCCATGGCCCGCCGAGATGGGAGGCAGAGCGCTCCGGCCGCTGCCGCTCTATTCGCGCGGCGCGGAATTCGCCGCCGGGTTCCCGGGAAAGATCCAGGCATTCACCGATGGCCAGTGCGATTGCGCCACACCGTTTTCAAAAGCCCGGATTCAAACTGGCTGGCGGGGGTGACGGTGAGGCGGCTCCACGGGATCTGCCCGAAGAACCAGACCCGCCAGAAACCGAGCCCCGCTTCGGGATTCCGGTCCAGCAGATGGGAGAACGTTTCGAGTTCGCCGACCTGAATGCCCAGCGCGCTTTGGTAGACATCGTAGACGAACTTGGAGCAGAACTGGCGGCGCGATTCGTAGCGGAAGCCGGTATGGTAGACCACGCCCATCCGCGCGTCGCATTCCGCACGGAGCGCTTCCACCTGCGCCTCGGTAATGCCCGCCTTGAGCCGCCGGATCTCGCACCAGCCGCCATGGGAGCGGGCGATGAATTTCTCCAGCGGGGTATAGCGGCTCACGGGGACGGCGCTTTCCGCCACCAGCCAGCCCCGCTTCGGATCGTGGAATACAATCCCCACGTGGTTGGCCGGGCACAGGGTTGCCGTTGAGACTTTGCGGAAGAGGTAATTGGGAACGGAGATGAAGATGATGTCTCCCGGGCGCACGGGGATGCGCGCGGCGGGCGCGTCCTTGGCAAAACCGGTGCCGAGTTGCGTTTGGCTTGCGGGCCGCACGCGTTGCGCCCTTTGGCGTTTGCTCGAACAGAGCGGGGCGCAGCCGCACAGGAGGATCGAAAGGATGATGGCGAAGGGAAGCAAGGAATGGTCCATAAGTTGTGTTTTTTCCGTTCCCAAAGGATGGCATGACCGGCGGGATTTCTGGTAATCGATAAAAATTCAGGTCATCATCGGCGCACTCGATGAATATTCACCACCTGGAGTTGTTTTATTACGTCGCAAAGCACGGCGGCATCGCATCCGCCGTGCGTAATATCCCCTACGGCATCCAGCAACCGGCGATCAGCGGCCAGATGGCAAAACTGGAGGAGTCGCTGGGCGTGAAGCTGTTCAACCGCCGCCCGTTCGCGCTTTCCGCGGCCGGGGAAGAATTGTTCCGTTATGTGGAGCCGTTCTTTGCCGACATGGACACGGTGGCAAAGAAGATCCGTGGCGCGGCAAACCCGCAGTTGCGGATCGCCGCTCCCACCATGGTTCTCCACGACTATGTTCCCGAGCTATTGCACCGGCTTCGGGCGAAATTCCCCGCATTCCGGCTCAATATCCACGAGGCGACGCAGCCCGAAGCCGAGGGCCTCCTGCAAGCCCAGGAGATCGATCTCGCCGTGACGAGCATCGAGAAAAAGACGCGCCCGGGATTGCATTCCCAACCGCTGCTGGAGCTTCCGCTCGTCCTCCTGGTCCCGAAGAAACACCCCCTTACCGATGCGAAGGAACTTTGGCGGCGCGACAAGATCGAGGAGCCGCTGATTACTTTTCCCCCCACGGAACCCGTGTTCATGCAGTTCCAGCGCGGCCTCAAGGACCTCGGCGTCGAATGGTTTAGCGGGATCGAGGTTAACTCGATCAGCTTGAT
Organism: Chthoniobacteraceae bacterium; assembly: GCA_028714515.1. Taxonomy (GTDB): domain Bacteria; phylum Verrucomicrobiota; class Verrucomicrobiia; order Chthoniobacterales; family Chthoniobacteraceae; genus UBA695. The sequence goes on from JAQTMF010000203.1 coordinate 2,975, forward strand.
CGAGTGCTACGTGGCGAACGGGTTTGGCATTGGGTTGACCGCCGCGATTCCCGGGATGCGGAGCCATCCGCAGGTGCGCCGGGTCCCGCTCGCGGGGTTTCCTCCGGTGACGATGGGCGTGGTGTGGGCGGGCAAACTCTCGCCGATCAGCCAGCAATTTCTCACGGAAGTCCAGGCGTTGGCAAAGGCGCTGGACTGTCCGTAGAGGCAAGGCTGCCATTGTTTATCAGCCGGGCGATGTTCGGCGATAACCGTTACCGGCTGGAAAGAAGGAGCCTTTCCATTTCGGGTTGCTCCGCCACCAGCTTGGAAACGGCGGGGTAGTCCGTCTTGCCGCTTCCGAGGAGGGGAATGTTCGCGGCGATCTTGATCTGCGCCGGGATCATCAACTCCGTGGCTCCGCAATGGCGAATATGATCAAGTAATACCTGGCGCGAGGCGTCCGGTTGCGTGGTGACGAGGATGATCTTCTCGCCCTTCTTGGGATCCGGCATCGCGACGGCCGCGATGGCGGCAGCGGGCCAAAGCGAGGCGGCAAGGGCTTCGACGGCGGCCAGCGACACCATTTCCCCGCCGATCTTCGCGAACCGCTTTGCCCGCCCGCGAATGGTGACGAACCCTTCGGAGTCGATGGAAACGATGTCGCCCGTGTCATACCATCCGCCGCTCAACGGTTCGAGCACGCCGGGGTTTTCGGCCCGCAGATAGCCCAGCATAATATTGGCTCCCTTCACAAAGAGGCGCGCTCCATCCGCGATGCCGGGAACCGGTTCCAACCGCGTCTCGATGCCGGGCAGCATGCGGCCCACGGTGCCGAATTTGTTGAACATCGGCGTGTTGAAAGCCAGGGCGGGCGAGGTTTCCGTGACGCCGTAGCCTTCCAGGATGCGCAGGCCGAATTTCTCCATCCAGAGCATGCGCGTGGCGTCCTTGACGCGTTCGGCCCCGGCCAGCACATAGCGCAGGGAGCGGAAATCGTAGGCGTTGGCGTTCTTTGCGTAGCCCGCGAGGAAAGTGTCCGTTCCGAAGAGCAGCGTGGCGTTGGTGTTGTAGACGAGCACCGGGATGATCCGGTAATGCAACGGTGTGGGGTAGAGATAAGTCCGAAGTCCCCAAACCAGCGGCAGAACCAACCCGGCGGTGAGCCCGAAGGAGTGGAAGAGCGGCAAGACGTTAAAGGCGATGTCGTTGCGGCCAAAGTCGATGCGGGCCGCCGCTTGCGCCGCGTTGGTCAGGATGTTCCGGTGCGAAAGGACGACGCCTTTGGGCGTTCCCTCCGACCCCGAGGTGAAAAGGATGATGGCCGGATCGTCGGGGTTCCGCCGGACCAGCGGGCGATTCCACTCGACCAGCCCCCGCATCTTGTCCCACGCGGAAATCTTCTCCTTCATCTCCTCCAGGTAGACGACCTGCGCCGTCTCGGCGATCGCCGCGATGACCTGTTCAAGACGGGCCTCGGTGACAAATTTCCGGGAAGTCACAACGGCCTCCACTTTCGCCGCGCGGCATGCCGACCGGATGTTGCCGGGTCCCGCCGAGAAGTTCAGCATCGCGGGGACGCGCCCGGCGGTAGCGGTCGCGAGAATTACCGACGCGGTGACATTGGAGGTGGGAAGCAGAATGCCGATTGCTTGCCCTTCCCGCGCGAAGGGCATGATCTTTCTGCCCAGAACGGCTGCGGAAACGAGCAGTTTCTTGTAGGAAAAATCTCCGGTGAGCGGATCTTCCAGGGCGATTTGCGACGCGCCTTGCTCCCGCGCCGCCGCGATGACCGCCTCCGGCAGCGTTTTGTTGGTGGGCGTCGTTTGGTAAATCAGATCCGACATCACGGTGTAGAGCGCGGCTCCCGCGGCGATCCGCCTCTTCTTTCCGGTCAGCTCTTTGGGAACATCCAGCTTCACGGGGGGCAGGATGGTCACGGTGACTTTCGGGAACCACCGCCGCCGAACTTGGCGGCTGGAGAGCCGGGTGAATGGCGTGGCGTGCAAGCCGTCGATGCGGACGGGCAGGAGGAACGCTTCGGATTTCTCCGCGATCAGCCCGGCCCCGTCGTAGACTTTCATGAGGCTGCCGGTGACGGTGAGACGGCCTTCCGGGAAGATGACGAGTGAGTGGCCGGATTGGACCGCATGAATCAGCGTGCGCGTGGCCATCGGCTTGGTGGGGTCGAGCGGCATGGCGTTGGCCAGATGCAGCCACGGCTTTACCCACCAGCGCTGGGCCATGCTGTGGTCGATGGCGAAAACGGGGTTGGAATCCGTCAGCGACAAGGCCAGTCCCGCATCCAGGAAGCTGACGTGGTTTAGCGCGAAGATCGCGTTTGTGCCTGCCTTGGCGACGTTCTCATACCCGCGCACTTCCATGCGGAACACGGCTCGGTAAAGGACCGAGAGCGCGTCGGCAAGCACGTTGACATGAAGGCGCGAACAGATCAGGAACGCGAAGAGCATGTTCGCAACGCCCAGGAGGATCATCACCTGCGGCTCGGTCGCGCCGAACGCCTGGATGGCCGCCGCGCCCAATGCTCCGGCGACCATGAAT
>JAQTMF010000204.1 GCA_028714515.1 Chthoniobacteraceae bacterium
GAAGCCCTGCGCGGAGCGTTTGAGGACTTCCTCCACCAGCCCTTCCGCCAGCCGTTGATCCCGTTCCTGCCCGAAGTCATCCGCGCGGGCGAAGAGGCCGGGGCCCTGGGCGGGTTTTTGAGCGGCTCCGGTTCCACCATCGCGTGCGTCACCCTGGAAGCCCCGGAGCGCGTCGCCGCGGCGATGCTGCAAGCGGCGGGATGCACCGCCCGCACGGTCGTCACCACCGCCGACCCCACCGGCGTCAAAACCGTGAAAGGCTAAAACGGAATGCGCCGCTGGCTTGACGAGTTTGAGCAGTTCGTGATCGAGGTGATCCTCGGCAACCGCTTTGGCAAGCGGGCGGCGGTGCTGCGCGGCGTCTTGTGGGTGCTTTCGGGCGGGTTTCTGGGGATCGTGCAAATGCGGCTGCGGTTCTACCGCAAGCGGCTCCTGCGGGAGCGGACGCTTGGCTGCATGGTCATCTCCATCGGCAACCTCACGGTGGGCGGCACCGGCAAAACGCCCGTCGTGGAGAAATTCGCGCGCGCCCTGCAAGCGGGCGGGCGGCGCGTGGCCATTTTGAGCCGGGGGTACAAGAGCAAGAAGCCGCCGCTCTTGAAGCGCTTTATGAACCGCCTGGGGGCGGCGGAGGAGTTTGTCCCGCGCATCGTCTCCGACGGCAAATCGCTGCTCCTGGATTCCCAACTGGCCGGCGACGAGCCCTACATGCTGGCCAAGAACGTCCCGGAAGTCGTCGTGCTGGTGGACCGGGACCGCGTGAAAAGCGGCCTCTACGCCATCGAGAAAATGGGGTGCGACACCCTGCTTCTCGACGACGGCTTGCAATACCTGCGGCTGCGGCACCGGCTGGATGTCGTGCTGGTCGATTCCCAGGCCCCCTTCGGCAACGAATACTTGCTCCCCCGGGGCACCCTGCGCGAGCCGCCGCCCAACCTCCGGCGCGCTTCCTACATCTTCATCACCAAATGCGTCCCCGGCGCGGACAACAGCGCGCTCATCGAGCGCATCCGCCGCTACAACCGGACGGCCGAGATCGTCGAATGCACCCACAGCCCGCGCTACCTGGAGAACGTCTTCACCGGCGAGCGCCAGCCGCTCACCTACCTGAAAGGGCGCTACATCGGGGCGCTCTCCGCCATCGCCCGGCCCGAGAGCTTTGAAGACGGCCTGTGCAAGCTGGGGGCGAAGATCGAGCTGACGCGGCACTTCGCCGACCACCACCGGTTTTCCGAAAAAGACATCGCCGGGTTCATCCGGCGGTGCGTCAACCGCGACGTGGACGCCATCCTGACGACCGAGAAAGATTGCGTCCGCTTTCCCCGGCTGCAAGACATGGAGCTGCCCGTTTACTTCCTGCGCGTGGAAATCGAAATCCTCACCGGCCACGAGAGCTGGCGGCAGTGCGTGGACCACATCTGCACCCCCCAGGCGATGATGGCCCCGGAGCGGTTTTTCTAGGCCGCCTTCGGGTCAAACGCCCGGCGCAGCGAGTCGCCCAGGAGGTTGAGCGAGAGGACCAGCAGGAAGAGCGCGCCCGTCGCGGCCGTCAGCGGCCACCAGACGGCCGGTTCGCGGCTCAGCTCCATGCGGGCGGAGTCAATCATGAGCCCCCAGCTCGCCGTCCCCACCGGCGCGCCGACGCCCAGGTAACTCAAAATCGTCTCCGTCAACACCAGGCCGGAGAACCCGAGGATGGCGTTGATGACCACCAAATGCATCACGTTGGGCAGGATGTGGAAAAGGATGATCCGCGGATGGCTCTGGCCCAGCGCGCGCGCCGCATCCACGTAGGGCCGGGCCGCCTGCCGGAACGTCTCGCCGCGCACCAGGCGGCAAAGGCCGATCCACGCCGTGAGGCTCAACGCCACCGCCATCCGGTCCAGCCCCTTGCCGAGCAGCATCATCACCGCCACCAGCAGCAGAATGCCGGGGATGGAAGCCAGCGTGCTATAAAGGTATTGCACCACATCGTCCACCCAGCCCCGGAAGTAGCCCCCCAGGATGCCCAGCAGCGCGCCCACCGGCAGGTAAAGAAGCGTCGTCAGCCCCCCGATGATGAGCGCCGTCTTGCACCCCTTGAGGGTCTGGAGCAGCACATCCTTGCCCAAGAGATCGGTGCCCAGCAAGTGGAAGCCTTTCAGCGGCTTGGGCGCGCGCTCGTCAAAAGTGACCCGGGACATCGGCGCGCTGTAGCCCTGCTCCAGCGGGACGTTGCGGAAGGCGGCGTCCAGCATGCTGGTGCGGGCATTGATCAAGAGGCAATCCGAGAGCCCCGCCAGCAGGAATACGCCCACCACCGCCGCGCAGGCAAGCCCCACGCGGTCGCGGCGAAGGCGTGCCGTGGCCCGGCGCGAGCGTTCCGTGAACAGCGTGGCCCAGAGGAGCCAGACGGCCGCGGCGCAGCCGGCGAGAACGAGGAGATTTTGGAGCCAGATGGGCATGGGAAAAGAGGAATTATTGCAGCCGGATGCGGGGATCGGCGGCGGCGTAACACAGATCCGTGAGAAGTAACCCGAACAGGTAGAGGAGCGATCCCAGGTAAACATCCGCCTGGATCACGCCGAAATCCGAAGTCGTGATGGCGTTCGTCATCAGGTTGCCGAGGCCCGGGATGCCGAAGAAGCTCTCCAGCACGAGGGTGCCCATGATGAGGAACGGGAGCGCGGCCACCACCAGCGTGATGAGCGAGATCGCCCCGTTTTTCAGCATATGCACCAGCAACACCCGCGCATGGGAGGCCCCCTTGGCCTGCGCCGTGCGGATGTAATCGGCCCGCACTTCCTCCAGGAAAATCGCGCGGTACATCCGCACGTCCGCGCCCACGCCGCTCAAGATCATGATCGTCACCGGCAGCGCGATGAAGCGGAGCGTCGTCAGCCCCTCCAGGTTGAACCCGAATGCCGGGAAGTAGTGGAAGAGATTGGCCGCCATCCACTGGCCGAAAATCACGTAGACCGTGATCGGGATACTCATCCCGGCCACGCACAGCACCGTGCCCCAGCGGTCGATCAGCGAATCGCGCACGAAGACCAGCAGCAGAGAAGTCCCGACGGCCAGGAACAACCCCACCACAAACGCGGGCAGCGTGATGCAGAGCGACGGAATCGCGCCCCGCTTCAGCATGGCGCTCACCGGTTCGTCGGTGGCGAACGATGTGCCGAGGTCAAACGTGGCGAACCGCTTCATGCTGCGGAAGTAGAGCGAATCGAACGGGCGTTCCCCGATTTTGACCCGGACCCACGGGAACTCCGGCGTCCGCTTCACCGCGACGTTGAGAAAGGTGGGAATGGCGTTGCCCTTTTCGTCCAGGTAGCCGTGGTTTTGCAGCCAGTTGTTGATGTCCTGCTGCGAGGCTTTGGGCCCCCGGATGCGGTAGGCCATCTGGAGCGGCGTGTTGACCACGTTGAAGAGGACGAACGTCAGGAACATGACGCCGAAGAGAATCGGCACCATGTAGAGCAGACGGCGAATCAGGTAGTTCAGCATGGCGAAAAGGTTACAGGTTGCTCCTCCGGGCGCGCACGACGGCGTAGCCGATCACTCCCGCGCCGAGGGCCGCCAGCAGCCAGAGCGGCCACGCCGGGGTCCGGTTCCATTCGCGGATTTTCTGGGCGCGCAGCGCGGGGTCCAGCGTCACGTATTTGAGCCCGCCGCCATTGGCCAGCATGGCGTTGTCCAGCAACCGGGGCACCCACGGCTGGCTGAGGGTGAAGGCGACGGAGTGGAACGTGAGGATCACGGGGCATTGCTCCACCAGGATCGCGTTCATGCGGTGGATGATCGCCAGGCGCTCCGGCCCGTTGTCCATCGTGGCCATGCGCTCAAAGAGGCGGTCGAATTCCGGGTTGGAAAACCGGGCGTAATTGCTCCCCTGGGGCGGGACGTTTTTGCTGTAAAAGAGAAAAAAGAAGTTCTCCGGGTCGGGGTAATCCGCGTTCCAGCCGGAGCCGGTGTTGATCTGGAAAAGCCCGCGGATCTGCTTGTCCTGGAAGCGCGCCCAGGTGTTCTCCTCGATCTTGCAGCGAACCCCGAGCTGTTCGAGCTGCATCTGGTCAAACTGCGCGCGCTGGATGCTCTCCGCGCTGCCCTCACGACGTCGAGCGTGAGCGTGAGCGGCTTGCCGGTCTTCGGGTCGATGCCGCCGGGGTAGCCCGCCTCGGCCAGCAGCGCCTTGGCCCGGGCTACGTCCTCCGTGCGGAACGGGTTCTTGAAATCCGGTTGATAGCCGATCACGCCGGGCGGCAGGAGTTGCTCCGCCTTGATGTCCACGCTATTGCCGAAGATCTCGTTGGCGCGGGTGGCGTTATAGACCGTGGAGAGCGCCTGCCGCAGTTTCAGGTTCTTGCCCAGCACGGGGTCGTCCATGTTGATCTGGGAGTAAAACGTCGCGGGCTGCACATCCTTGAAGAGTTGCACGCCGCGCTTGCGGAAAGCCTCGGAGAGCGTCTGCCCGGCGGTGATGACGGAGTTGAACACGTCCTTGCCGACGCCGGAGCGGTCGAGGTAGCCCTGGCGGAAGAGGAGCCAGGCGGGGATCGTCTCGTGGATCACGGCGAATTGCACCTCGTCCACCAGTGGCAGCGGCGTGCCCGCGAGCGGACGGCAGGCGGCGTCCACGCTGGGGGGCCAGCCCCCTTGCGGGAAGCGCGTGGCGTTGTAACGCTCGTGCCGGGCCAGGCGGATCAGGCGGTTGCGCGGCCACTCGGCGAGCCGGTAGGGCCCGGCCCCCACCGGGTGAAAGCGGAAGAGGTCACGCCCGTCTTTGCCGTCATAATACTCCACCGCCTCGCGCGGGACGGGGGAGGTGAAGGGCATCGCCAGCCAGTAGAGGATCTGCGGATACGCCTTGAGCAGGTTGAGCCGGAAGGTGTGGCTATCCACCACCGTGATCGCCCCGGTCGGTTTCGAGTAGTCGAACTTTCCGCCCGTTTTGGCCGCCTCCTTGGCCTCCAGGTAGGCGGGCCCCAGCCCCGCGATGAACTCCTGCAATGTCGAGAGCACCGGGCACTCCACCGCCGGGTCGGCGATCCGCTGGAACGTGTAAACGAAATCCGCCGCCGTCAGTTCGCGCCCTTTTCCGCCGGGGAAACACGGGTCGTCCTGAAAGAAAACGCCCTTTTTAAGATGGAACTCGTAGGTCTCCGTCCCGTCCGGGTTTTGCGTGCGCCGCGGCATCCCCTCGGCCAGGCACGGCTCCAGTTCAAAGGGGTCCGTCTTGAACGGGCTGTATTGCAGCAGGCTCTCGTAAATCTGGGAGATCACCGCGTTGCCCGTGGTGTCGTAGCTGACCTGGGGGTCGAGCGAGCGCGGGTCTTCGCCGATCGCCCGGTAGCTGACCACCCACGGCTTGCCGTCCTTCCGCTCCCGGTGCAGCGGCTGCGGGTGCGGATCGTTGTTGCACCCGGCCAGCGCGCCCAGCAGTGCGAGCGCCGTTAATATGGAAAAA
>JAQTMF010000205.1 GCA_028714515.1 Chthoniobacteraceae bacterium
CAGGACGGTGTGCCGCGATCCGCCGGAATCCAGGGTGCTTTGGAGGAGCGCGAAAGGCCCCGCGTGCCACGGCTGCGGCGCTTCGCCCCCGGGCCGCGCCAGTTCGGCAAGCGCGCGGCCCAGCGCGGGAGGCGGGTAGGCTTTCACGCGCGCCAGGGTCAGGTGCGGCTCGAAGCGGCGGCGTTCCGGTTTGACAAAGGGAGACAAGGCTTCGGCGATCCGCGCTTGCAGCCGGACGAGCGCGCCGGAGGGGTCGCGAACTCCCACCCAAAGCACCGAGGGACGGCGCGTGTTGGGGAAAACGCCCAGGCCCCCCACCCCCAGCTCCATGGGGACGCAGCCGCATCCCGCGAGGGCTTCGGCCACCGGCCCGGCGTCCGGCACTTCGCCCAGGAAGGCGAGCGTGACGTGGATGGAGGCGGGGTCCACCCAGCGCAAGACGCGCCCGAACGGGGCCAATTTCTTGCGCAGCCGCTCCTGGGCCGCGGCGAGCCAAGCCCGCGTGGCGGCATCGGGGTCGATGGCGACAAAAAGTCTCATCATGTAAACATACTCGTTGTTCCCGAGCCCCGCGAGTGGATGGATTCCAACAACTGGCGGGTATTGGAATCCGGATTATGAGCCGTGACAAAAACGAGATTTTGGGAGCGGCAAGAAGGTTTCTTTGCTAAAGAATGCGCGTGGGCGCGGGGCGTCTGGAAAACGCTCCGCCCCGCGCGCCCTTTTTGCATGAAGATCCGCTTTTTCGCCTTGCTGCTGCTGGCGCTGGCGGCGTGTTCCGCCTTCGCGGAGCCGCCCGCAAGGCCGGTGCGCATCGTGTCCGTTTGCCTCCAGGGCGACCAATATTTGCTCCAGCTCGTCCCGCGCGAGCGCATCGCCGCGCTCAGCCAGTTCGCGGCGGATCCCGATCTCTCGGAGCATTGGGAGGCGGCGCGCGGCATCCCCACCACCAAGGGCGGCGCGGAGGAGCTGGCCCGGCTGCGTCCCGACTTGGTGCTGGTGTCGGCTTTTTCGCCGCATCTTTCGGTGGCGGTCTTGAAGCAACACGGGGTGCGGGTGCTGGAACTGGGGCTGCCCAATGACTTCGAGCAACTGCGCGCGCAGATCCGCCTGGCGGGGGACGCCGTGGGCGAGCCGGAGCGGGCGGAGGCGCTTGTGCGCTCCATGGATGCCCGGCTGGCGCGACTGGAGGCCCGGCGGCCGCCGCCCGCGCAACGCCCGGAGGCTTTGTTCTATTTCCAGGACGGGTTTACGCCCGGCGCGCACACGTTCGCCAATGCGCTGCTGGAGGCGGCGGGGTTCCGCAATCTCGGCGCGCGGTTCAGCGCGGGGATGGGGGCGTCCGCTCCGCTGGAAGCGGTCCTCACGGCCCGGCCCCGGTTCCTTATCCTGACGCGTTACCGCGAGGCGAATCCCACGCAAACCCAGGTCGGCCCCGACGCGCCGCTTTTCCGCCGCCTCGGCCCGGAGTGCCGCGTTTTGCGCGTCTCCTTCCGGCACTTGGCCGCGGCGGATCCGGCGAACCTTGAACTGGCCGAGATGCTGCAACAATCGCTTGTCCCATGAACCGAACCCGCGCCCCGTGGGGCCTTCTTTCCGCGCTGTCCGCCGCTTTGCTGCTCTCTTGCGTTGTCTCGCTGGGCATCGGCAGCACGTCCATCGCCTGGCGCGCGCTGTGGGATGCCGCGATGGGGCATGGCGATCCGCTTTTGCGGCTGGTGCTGGTGGAGATCCGGCTCCCGCGCTTGCTGCTGGCGCTGCTGGTGGGCGGCAGCCTCGGCCTGGCGGGGGCGGCCATGCAGGGGCTGCTGCGCAATCCGCTGGTGGAGCCGGGGCTGCTCGGGGTCTCCTCCGGGGCGGGGCTGGGCGCGGTGATCGCGTTCTACCTGGGCCTGAGCGCCACGTTTGCCTACGCGGTGCCGCTGGGTGGGATTGCCGGGGCGGCGCTGGCGGTGGTGCTGGTGTGCTCGCTGGCCGGGCGCGACGGCTCGATCCAAAATCTGATCCTCGCGGGCGTCACGGTTTCGGCCATCTGCGGGGCGTTCACTTCGCTGGTGCTGAATTTTTCCCCAAACCCGTATGCCGGGATGGAAATCGTTTTCTGGCTGCTCGGTTCGCTTTCGGACCGGACTTTCCAGCACGTGCTGCTGGCCGCGCCGCTCATCGCCGCGGGGTGCGCGTTGCTGCTGGGCTGCGGCGATGCGCTGCGCGCTTTCAGCCTGGGCGAAGAGACGGCGGGCAGTCTCGGCTTCCGCACGGGGCGCGTGCGGGCGCGGATTATCGCGGGGGCGGCGCTCGCGGTGGGGGCGGCGGTTTCCGTGACGGGCTGTATCGGGTTTGTCGGGTTGATGATTCCCCATTTGCTGCGCCCGCTGGTGAAGGGGGACCCGGCGCGGCTGCTCCCGGTGAGCGCGCTGGGCGGGGCGCTCTTGCTGCTGTGGGCCGACATCCTCGTGCGCGTGCTGCCGACGGGGCAGGAGCTGAAGGTGGGCGTTGTGACGGCGCTCGCGGGCGCGCCCATTTTTCTCTTTCTGCTGGTGCGGACGCGTAAAAGTCTTTTCTAGCCATGCTCGAAGCTCAACATCTTTCCATTGCCCTCGGCGGACGGCGTATTGTGGAGCCGCTGGATCTGACGCTCGGCCCGGGCGAGTTGACCGGCCTTATCGGCGCGAACGGTTCGGGGAAATCGACGCTTCTGCGGGCGCTGGCGGGGCTGCTTCCGGCGGAACAGGGCGGGGTGTTTCTGGACGGCAAGCCGCTGGGGAAGTTGGCCCCTCGCGCGCTGGCGCGGACGCTGGCTTTTCTGCCGCAAGCGCCGGAATGCCACTGGCCGCTGACGGCGGACCGCGTGGTGGCTCTCGGGCGGCTCCCGTTCCGGGGCGGGTCGAGTGAATTGGACGCGGAGCACGTCACGCGGGCGCTGGAGGCGGTGGATGCGCTCCACCTGCGGGAGCGGGCCGTGAATGAGCTTTCCGGCGGCGAGCGGGCGCGGATTTTCCTGGCGCGGGCGCTGGCGGGCGATCCGAAATTGCTCCTCGTCGATGAACCGGGAGCGGGGCTCGATCCGTTCCACCAACTCCAGCTCATGGAGACGCTCCAGGCTTTTGCCCGGCGCGGAATGGGGATCCTGGTGGTGATGCACGACTTGGGGCTGGCGGCGCGCTTTTGCTCGGGTTTGCTGGCGCTTCACCAGGGCCGCCTGGTCGCTTCGGGCGAGCCGGAGGCGGTGCTAAGCGACGCGCTGCTGGCCAAGGCGCACGGGATCACCGCGTTCCGGGGGCGCTGCCAGGATGCTCCGGTACTCGTTCCATGGAGCCGCGTGGGGGGAAGAAGTTGAGAGAATAGAAGAGTTGAGAGTTGAGAGAAAAAAGCGGCGGCGCTTTTCCTTCTCTCCACTCTCAACATCCCCTCTCTCAACTTCTTTTTGAGGATTGCACCGGGGATTTTCCGAGGCACAATGAGCGCGGCGCGGGTCAACCTCCGCTCCCTTTTTTATGGCCAAGAATTTCAAAGAACTGACCGAACAGGAGATCCTCGCGCTGGCGATCTCCTTGGAAGAAACCGACTCGCGCATTTACAGCGATTTTGCCCAGGGGCTGAAGACGGATTACCCGGCCACGGCGAAGATTTTCCAGGATATGGCCGCCGAGGAGAACGGCCACCGCCGCTTTCTGACCGATGAGTTCAGCCGCCGCTTTGGCGATCATATCCCGCTCATTCGGCGCGAGGATGTGCGCGGTTTTGTGAGCCGCAAGCCGATCTGGCTCGTCCGGCCGCTGGGGATCAAGACGGTCCGCCGCCAGGCCGAGATCATGGAAGCGGAGACGCGGCGTTTCTATGAGCGGGCCGCTTTGCAGGTGACGGATGTCTCGACGCGCAAGCTGCTGATGGACCTCGCCGAGGCCGAGCGCACGCACGAGACGCTGGCGGAGAATATTGAGAAAGAGCACGTCTCCGCCGATACGGCGACGGAAGAAGAGCATGTCAACCGCCGCCTGTTCGTAATGCAGATTGTCCAGCCCGGCCTGGCGGGGTTGATGGACGGCTCTGTCTCCACGCTCGCGCCGGTTTTTGCCGCCGCTTTTGCCACGCGCGACCCGCATGACGCCTTCCTGGTCGGCATGGCCGCCAGCGTTGGAGCGGGTATTTCCATGGGCTTTGCCGAGGCGCTTTCGGACGACGGCAGTATGACCGGACGCGGCAAACCCTACATGCGCGGCGTGGTTTGCGGCCTGATGACCACGGCGGGGGGCATCGGCCATACGCTACCCTACCTGATCGGCAGTTTCTACACGGCCACCTTTGTCGCCATTGTCATCGTCATTTTGGAACTGCTGGCCATCAGCTACATTCGCAAACGCTACATGGATACGCCGTTCCTTTCGGCCGCGTTCCAAGTGATCGTCGGCGGGGTGCTTGTTTTCCTGGCCGGTATTCTGATCGGCAGCGCGTAGGAAAAGTTGAGGCGGGAGGGCTTTGTCGGGAGGGAATGCGCGGCGACACGCTCTACTTCGCGGCTTTTCTGACGTAGCGGCGCACTTCGAATTCGGGGTGCGTTAATACGGTTTCGCGGTAGTCGAAGAGCGTCTCGAAGGGGGGGAAGGTTGCGTCGCCTTCGACTTCGCCGGGGAGTTGCGTTAAGAGGAGTTCCGCACAGCGCGGGAGGAGCTGGGCGTAGATTTCCGCGCCGCCGATGACGTAGATGTCGGTTCCGGGGGCGGCGTAGTGCGCGGGATCGAAGTTCTCCAGATCGCCGAGGGTTTCGACGCCTTCGATTTGCGGGCCGCGGGTGATGACGAGGTTGCGGCGGTTGGGCAGCGGCCGCCCCAGCGATTGGTAGGTTTTGCGGCCCATCAAAACGGTGTGCCCGGTGGTGGCCCGCTTGAACCAGCGCAGTTCGTCGGAGATGCGCCACGGGATGATGCCGCCGCGCCCGATGACCCGGTTGCGCGCCATGGCGGCGATGGCTTTGAGTTGGGGCGGCTGGGTGCTCATCGCGATGGTTCCTAGACGGCGACGGGGGCTTTGATGCCGGGGTGTGGGTCGTAGCCGCCGAGGGTGAAGTCTTCGTAGCGGAAGCCGTGGATGTCGCGAACGGCCGGGTTGAGAGTCATGGTGGGCTGCGGCCGGGGTTCGCGGGAGAGTTGCAGTTTTACCTGTTCCAGGTGGTTGTTGTAGAGGTGCAGGTCGCCGAAGGTGTGGACGAAGTCGCCGGGGCGCAGGCCGCAGACTTGGGCGACCATGAGGGTGAGCAGGGCGTAGGAGGCGATGTTGAAGGGGACGCCCAGGAAGAGGTCGGCGCTGCGCTGGTAGAGCTGGCAGGAGAGTTCGCCGTCTTGCACGTAAAACTGGAAGAGAACGTGGCAGGGCGGCAGCTTCATGGTTTCGATTTCGCCCGGGTTCCATGCGCTGACGAGGAGGCGGCGGCTGTCGGGGGTGCGGC
>JAQTMF010000206.1 GCA_028714515.1 Chthoniobacteraceae bacterium
CCACGATCATCTCGCTCTGGTTCATGTCGCGCCAGTGCCAGAAAAACAGCGTGACGCGCTGGGAAAGCGAATCGAGCCCGACGCGGTCGCCCAAGCCCGTGCGAAACGGGTTCCACCAAGTCAAGATAACCAATCCCATCACCAGGGAGGGGCCGAGAAGAACGGCCCAATCCGCCAGCCGCAACGCCCGCGCCTTGCGCTGCCAGATCGCGTAATCGGCGGCCAGGCAAAGGCAGAGCAGGACGTAGAACGAGTAGTTGGCCGCCATCAGCAGGGCCAGGCAGAGGCTCATCAGCGCGAGCTTGCGCCGGCTGCCCTCCCAATGGAGGTACAGGTAGGCAATGGCGGTGAAAAAGAAAAGCGCCGGGCCGTAGTAATGGCACTGCCGGGCGTAGAGGAAAAAGGAGACATTGCCAAGCAGCGCCAGGCAGAAGACGGCGGCGGTGAGCGGAGCCGCCTTTGCTTTCCAAACCCACCACAAGAGAATGCCCACCGTTGCCAGGCCGCAGAGGGCGAAGGGGAACCGGGCTCCCCACGCGTTCGCGCCCAGCATCTTCAAAAACGGAGCGGCAAAATAGGCGTTGAAGGGCGGCTCTCCCTCCGCGCGCAGGTTATGCAGCACAAACCCGTGGCGATAGGCGATGAGGTTGTGCCCCACCCACGCCCGGGTGTCGCCGGATTGGAGCACGCTTTCGGCGCCGAGGGCGCTTCCGGCCTCGTCCTCCCAAAGCGCGTAGTGGCCAAGGCTGGTAAAGAGGAGCGCCGCGGCGGCGAGAAACGTGGCCACCAGCATCCACGGCAACGCCCGTTGAGCAAAGGGGGTCGTCATCGCCCCCACCTCCAACCGACAACCGCGCCCAAAAAGAGAATCCACGCGACCAGCGAGATCCGCATCCCTTGCGTGAAGGCGGGCGGGGCGTATTCCATCCGCAGGTGGTGATGCCCGGCGGCCAGCGGCACGGCCCGCAAAACGTAGTTGGCCGGGAGCACATCATACTGCTGCTGCGCGCTGCCGGGAAGGGCGACGGCGCGCCACGCGGGCGTGTAAGCGTCGGTGACGAGCAGGAAGGCGGGGGCGGGCGTGTCGGCCTCGATCTCCAGCCAATCGGTGGAGGAGGCGGTGATGCGGGCGCTTCCGCCCGTGGCGGAGGCGTCGGGAACGATGGAGGGCGGTGTCTCCAGGATCACTTCCTTGCGCGGGTCGAAGTCCTTGGCGCGCATTGCCTGGAAAATGGCGTCGCGCCCGCCGGTCACGACGCGGCAGCCCGGCACGATCTGAACATGCGCCATGGGTTCCGCCGGGGATTCAAAGATGCCGATCCCCCTCTGGTTGCTGAGCTGGAAGCCGTATTTGAACCGGAGCATGGCGTAAAGCGGATCGATCTTCCCGAACGGGACATACTGGGTGGCATCGTCGGGATTTCCTCCCTGGGTCCAGGTCATGAACTCCGCGTATCGCCGCACGGCGCCGGGGTCCGCGCCCCACATGTCGAAGGTTCCCAGGGACATCGCGCTGTTGGGTCCGCTGGGAAGCAGGTTGAGGGTGCGGTAATCTCCAGGGTGATCCTTGATGAATCCGCGCAACGCGTCCGGGGCGATGGTCCGCACATCAAACGTCTCGCGGGTGTGGAGCGAAAAGCCAAAGGGTTCGGCGACGGCCAGCGCGGCGAGGATCCAGAGCGCGGGCCGCCAGTTGGGAGCCAGCCAGAGCAGCCCGCCCGCGGCCAGCAGCAAGACGCCCGGCAGCACGAGCGCGGCGGCGGCAAAGGCCTGCGCGTTGGCGGCAAAGCCCAGGTCGTTGAACGCGGCGGGGGGCAGATACGATTCCTTCGTGGCCAGGACGGCTTGCATCCATCCCCGCCAATCCTCGGCGGTCAGGAATCCGGCGATGAACCCGGCCGCGAGAAGCACGCAGCCGCCCGCGACGGCGGCGCCCACGGCCCAGCGCCGCGCGGGCTTGGGATCGCGCAGAAGGGCGTCGAATCCCGCCCCCGCGAGCATCCCCACGAAGAGGATGGTTTGAAAGGTGAACTTGGAGACGCCCCGGAATTTCCCGAACCCGGGAGCCCAGTCGTAGAGCAGGCGGAAAAGCGGCGTGTGGACGCCCAGGGCGAGGAAGAACGTGACGACGGCCACCGCGAAGAGAATCCCCTTCCGCTGGACCGCGAGCCGCGCGCGCCGGGGCGCTGCCGCGATGCCGTACACGGCCACGAGCAGCCCCGTGACCCCGATGAAAAGAGACATCTCCCACAAGTAGCACCGCCCCCAGTAGGGGACGCCCTGCATGTCGCCAAAGAAATACGGGTTGAGCAGCGTGAGGATATTCTCCGGCGGGAACCCGAACATGGAGGCGAACGAGAAGGGAACCGGGATGCTGCGCAGCGTCTCGCCGTTGGCCTGGATCGCCGGGAGCAACTGGATGGCTCCGAGCGCCACGCCGCCCGTGTAGATCACGCCCATCGCGCATGCGGGAATCGCCAGGCACCCCCAAAACGTCCGTCCGCCGCGGTGCGCCCGCCGGGAATCATGCGCCGCCACGGCCGCGCTCAGCAGCGTGTAGAGGGCGGCGGTGATCCCCGTATAGAAAAGATACTGCGGATGCCCGCCGAAGATCTGCATGGCGACGGCCAGCATGCCCAGGAGGCACCATCCCAAAAACCGCCGCGAGGCAAAGCGGCCCTCCATGCCCAACGCGCCGTCCAGCGCCAGGAAGACGAGCGGAGCCCACGTCATCACCGCCATGTGCACGGGGTGGCCGGAATAGACGTGGAGAAAATGCGGCCCGCAGAACATGAGCAGCGCCCCGGCCACGAAACAGGCCAGCGGTTTCCAGCCCCGGAACCCGGCCCACGCATACATGAAGCAGCCCATCAGCCAGACGTTGATGGCGTAGCTCCAGTTGATGGCGGCCACCACCGGCAGGAAGAAGCTCAACCAGTTGACGGGGTAGAGCAGCGCTCCCTGCGCCCCGCCAAAGTAGGGCGCGCCGCCGTAAATATGGGGATTCCACAGCGGCAGGTTCCCGTGGCTCATCTGGCCGAACCCGAACTCGCGCCACGAGACAAATTGCATGAACATGTCCGTCCCCTGGTTGCCCAGGACGCGGGTGCCCGGCGCGATCAGCGTGTCGGCGAACATCAGAAACGCGAGCGCCGCGAAAGCGGCCACGGCCTTCCATGCATTGGCAAAGGCCCACGCGGGCCGTTCCAGTTCCAAACCGGAGAGGGAATCTTTTTTCATCGTCATTTACGGAGCTTGCGCCGGGAAGCGGCGCGCAGCCGCCAAATCTGGAGGAGGTATTCCCCATAGAGCCGCCATGTCACCTTGCTCGATCCTTCGCGGCGTTCCTGGAATACGTACCCGGCTTCCTCGATCTTGGGAAAATCGCCCAGGGCCAGGACTTCGAGCAGGATTTTGTAGCCCAGGGGGTGCAACTCCGAAAGATCCACCGCCCCCCGGCGCAGCACAAAATAGCCGCTCATGGGATCGGAGACGGCCCGGGCCGCCGAGGGCAGGAGAAGGATGCCCAGCGCCTGCGCTCCGCGCGAAAGCATCCGGCGGAAGAGGCTCCAATCGCTGACGCCCCCGCCCGCGACGTGGCGGCTGGCAACGGCGAGATCCGCCCCCCGTTCCATCGCCGCCAGGAGCGCGAGAACGACTTCCGGGGGATGCTGCAAATCGGCGTCAATCACCCCCAGCCATACTCCTTGCGCGGCCTTCCACCCGGCCACGACGGCCGTGGCCAGGCCTCGTTCGCCGATCCGCCGGATGACGCGCACCTGCGGCATTTGCGCGGCGATTTCCTCCGCCGCCTCCCATGTCCGGTCGGGGCTGTCATCGTCCACCACGATCAATTCATAGCGGCCGGGCAGCGCGCCATCCAACAGCGTGCTCAGTTGACGGAGCAGCGGCGCGATGTTCACCCGCTCTTTGTAGGTGGGAATGACGAGGGAGAACGTGGGCGTGGACATGAGACAAACGCAAGACCGTGCGGCAAAACGCGGGGAACTATGCACAAATAGCAGGGAGCGGGACGCTGACAAGCCGGAATCGCAAGCCGGGGGGCCCCTTCCCTTGATAGTTTGCCTTGCCGAAAGGCCGCCCGCCAGCTTACGCTTCGTGCGTTTCAAAGCCTGTCCCCTCAGCAAGACTTTTAACCGCATTCCCCTGTCCAGGACCCTCCGCGATGTCTTTTTCCCAGCATTCGAACCGCAGCGGCGATCTCCAGACGGGCGATCTTCCCTCCCAGCAGGAACCCGGTAAACACTCCGGGGCCAGCCTCACCCTGCCGCCCGCGACGCCCCTTTCCGAAGCCCTCGCCCGCTGTCTCGCCCGCGACCCGGCGGAACGCTTCGCTCCGTTCCTGGTCGCGGGGAAAACGCAGGCGGACCCCGCCCGGCGGGTCGATTTCCTGGAACTCGTCCGCGCCGCGGGCGAAACGCTGGCGGCCCACGCCGCGCAACGGGAAAAAGACAACGCCCACCGCACCGAGGCGGACGAGGCCCTCCGCCACGCGAAGCAGGAGGCGGAGGCAGCCATCCGCACGCAGGTCGAATTCCTGGCGAACATGAGCCATCAAATCCGCACGCCGATGAACGGCGTGATCGGCCTCACGGGCCTGCTCCTGGACACCCCTCTGCGGCCCAAACAGCGCGAATACGCCAAAACCATCAACGACAGCGCCAACGCGTTGATGACGATCCTCAACGAAATTCTCGAATTCTCCAAAATCGAAGCCGGCAAGCTGACGCTGGAAGAAGCGAACTTCAACCTGCTGGAAGTGGTGGAGGGTTCGCTGGAATCCGCCGCCGGGGAGGCCGGGAACAAGGACATCGAACTGGCCGAGTTCGTCAAATCCAACGTCCCCATCCATCTGCGGGGCGATCCGCAACGGCTGCGCCAAATATTGACGAGCCTCGTCGGCAACGCCGTGAAATTCACCACAAAAGGGGAAGTGGTGGTCACCGTATCCAAGGAAAGCGAGACGCCGGAACACCTCGTTTTGCGCTTTGAAGTCAAAGACACCGGCATCGGCATCGCCCCGGAGGAAAAGGAGCGCCTCTTCCAAGCCTTCCGCCGGACGGACGCCGCCTCCCCGCGCAAGACCGGAGGCACCGGCCTGGGCCTGGTGCTCGCCAAGGAACTCGTGGCGCTGATGCACGGCGAGATCGGCCTCCAAAGCACCCGCGGAACGGGCTCCACCTTCTGGTTCACCGCGCGGCTCCAAAAGCAGGTGAACGCGCCGCAGACCGCCGCGACCGCGCCGCTCGATCTCTGCGGGCTGCGCGTGCTGATCGTGGACGACAACCCGACCAACCGCCACATTCTCCATTGCCAGCTTTCCTCGTGGAAAATGGTGCCCACGTGCGTCACCGGCGGAGCCGAAGCGCTGGAAACCCTCAAAAAAGCGGCGGCCACCAAGCCGTTCGACCTCGGCAT
>JAQTMF010000207.1 GCA_028714515.1 Chthoniobacteraceae bacterium
TTCGCAATGAAAATCACCCCGGAAGGGGTGGCAGCGGTTCTACCACCCCTTCCGGGGTGAGATAAACGTCTCAAGCATACCGGGGGTGTCGCTCCGCTCGACCCCCGGCTACCCTCTTTCAATCCTTCGGATTGATTTCTTTTTTGCGCGCTAAACAGATACGAAGATATTGCCCGAGGAAGCAACGCCGAAAAATCGGAAAAGGGGCCGGAATTATGCAGTTCATTTGTCTGACAGGACACTAGGATTCGGGAGCGCTGTTCCGGCGGGAAAACGGGCGCTTCAGCCAGTCCTTGAGGGTCTTCTTGGGCGGGGGCGGCGGCGGTTCCTTGACCTTCACGTGGAAGGGAATTTCGTGTTCCCCCGTTGGGACTGTGAGCTTGGGAACGCTTTCGAGAGGCGGGCCTGCTTCCAACTGGAGCGGCCCATCGAGCCAACTAAGGCCGGCTTCCTCCGGTTTTCCCAGAGGGGCGGGTTCCTGCTCGGGGTAGGTGGATGCGTATTGGCCGTTGATAAATTGCTGGATGGGGGCGGGAACCGAGTCGCCTTCCTGCGGTGTCTCGGCGTCGGAGAGGAGGGAAAACAGGACGTAGTCGGGATACGCGGAGGTGTACTGGTCGTTGAGGAACTGCTCGATGGAGTCCGGCGCGGGGAAATCGAAGGGACCGTTCCCTTCGGGAAGGGGCGTGCCCGAGAGAAGGGAGAACAGAACGTA
Source organism: Chthoniobacteraceae bacterium (assembly GCA_028714515.1). GTDB lineage: Bacteria > Verrucomicrobiota > Verrucomicrobiia > Chthoniobacterales > Chthoniobacteraceae > UBA695. The sequence goes on from JAQTMF010000207.1 coordinate 716, forward strand.
CCGTTGCGCGTCGCGGTATTTACTGAGCAGGATGACGCGCAGCGCGGCGAGGACTTCCGGGATATTGCGATCTTTGAGATTGCATAAAGCCGCCAGGCGTTCCTGGAGTTGTGCGTAGATTTTTTTTTGTTCTTTGGTGAGAGGAGAGAGGCCGCTCATGATCAATTCCCGTATCCGGGAAAATGCGTATACTCAATCCTACTCCATCTCAAGAAGAATCCAATATATCGGGGAAACCCTTACGCTTTTTTACGAAAGCGGGCTCTTTTGAGTGCCCGGCCGTGAACGCAAAAAACCCGGCCAAGTTGCCTTGGCCGGGTTGTCGAATAGCTCTTGGGAGCCGTTCGGTTATTTCTTGCGATCGCCGGGACGGTATTCCTCTTCGGCGGCTTGGAACGCTTGTTCCAGGCCCACGAGGTCTTCGCCGGGACGGATGCTGTCGAAGGCTTCCGTCTCCTTGCGCAGATCGTCTTCGGAGTAGTTCGCGGCTTTGATGGAGAGACCGATGCGGCGCTCGGTTTTGTCCACCTTGATGACGCGGGCTTCCACTTCCTGGCCGACCTTGAGGACGTCCTTGACCTTCTCCACGCGCTCTTCGCTGAGCTGGGAGATGTGGACGAGGCCGTCGATGTCGTCGGCAAGCTGCACGAACGCGCCAAAGCTGGCGAGCTTGGTGACTTTGCCTTTGACGAGATCGCCGATCTTGTAGCGCTGGTCGATGACCTTCCACGGGTCTTCGTCGAGCTGCTTGACGCCGAGGCTGATGCGCTGGGCGTTCTTGTCGATGTCGATGACGACCGCTTCGACTTCGTCGCCCTTCTTGAGCATTTCGCTCGGGTGATTGATCTTGCGGGTCCAGCTCATGTCGGAGACGTGGATCATGCCGTCGATGCCTTCTTCGAGTTCGACGAAGGCGCCGTAGGCGGTCATGTTGCGGACCACGCCCTTGACCTGCTTGCCGATCGGGTATTTGTGTTCGATCTCGTCCCAAGGATTGGGTTCGAGCTGGCGGACGCCGAGGCTGATCTTCTGCTCTTCCTTGTTGACGCCGAGCACGACCGCTTCGACTTCCTGACCGATGGTGAGGACGTCGGACGGGCGGGTGATGCGCTTGGTCCAGGAGAGTTCGGAAACGTGGATGAGGCCTTCGACCCCTTCCTCGATTTCGACGAACGCGCCGTAGGGAACGAGGTTGGTGATTTTGCCTTTGATCTTGGTGCCGATGGGGAAGCGGCCTTCGGTCTCTTCCCACGGGTTCTTCTGGGTCTGCTTGAGGCCGAGGGAGACGCGCTCCTTCTCCTTGTTGATGTCGAGGACGATGACGTCGAGTTCCTGGCCCACTTTGAGCAGTTCGCTCGGGTGGCCGAGGCGGCCCCAGGTCATGTCGGTGATGTGGAGCAGGCCGTCCATGCCGTCGAGGTCGATGAACGCGCCGAAGTCGGTCAGGTTCTTGACCGTGCCGCGCACGATGTCGCCGACTTTCACGCTCTCCAGGAAGTGGGCGCGTTTTTCCGCGCGTTCCTGTTCGATCAGTTCGCGGCGGCTTAGGACGACGTTTTTACGGTCGTCGTTGATCTTGACGATCTTGAAGTCGTAGGTGTTGCCGACGAACTGCTGGAGGTCCTTCGGCGGGATGATGTCGATTTGCGAACCCGGCAGGAAGGCTTCCACGCCGATGTTGACGGTGAGACCGCCTTTGACCACGGCTTTGACCTTGCCCTTGATGAGCCCGCCGCCCTGGAAGACCTTGACGATCTTGTCCCAGTTCTGTTTGTAGGCCGCTTTTTCCTTGGAAAGGATGACCATGCCTTCGTCGTTTTCGAGACGGACGAGGAGCACTTCCACCTCGTCGCCGACTTGGAGGTCTTCCATGTCGTCAAACTCTGACAGGGGGATTACGCCCTCGCTCTTGTAGCCGATGTCCACGAGCACTTCACGGGGACGGATTTCGAGGATACGTCCCTTGACGATGCTGCCCTCTTTGTAGTCGCGAAAAGATTTCGCGAGCAATTCTTGCATCTGCTGATTCATTACAGTGTTAAAACTCACGCCACGGTTGCCACAGATTTTCTCTTTTCCCGGGATCGCCGTTCCGGCGCGCCTGTAACGGGAAAAGAGAGCGCAATGTAGCCGGTTTTCAGAGAAAGGCAAGCGCCGCGTGGAGGAGGGGGAAACCCCGAGGCGCCGCTTGCGGCCCGGAGAGGTCAGGAGCGGCGGAAATACCTCTTCAAAAAGAGAAGATACCCCAGCCACGGCACGGAGGAGGCCAGGATGAACCAAACCGCGTTGTTATCGGTAAAGAAGGGGAGCTGTTGCAGGCGGGCCAGTTCTTCCGTGGAGTAGCCGGCCAGGCGGTAAAATTCCATCACCCCCTGTTGATGATACGTGAGGGCGGCGGAGAGGGCGGCGACGCAGAGGATGGCGACGCAAAGCCACCAGCCGAGGGAATCGAGCCGGTACAGGGCCCGGGCGCAATAGGCCCAGACGGCGGCCCAGACGACGTAGAGCAAGATGCCGGGCAGGCCCGTCAGGTAGACGCCGAAGACGGGGATCGCTCCGTGGAAGCCGAAGGCGGTGATGAGCATGGAGGCCGCGCCAAAGAGCGAAAAGAGGACGGCCGCGAGCACGGGTAGCGGGCAGCGATCCGTCCAGCGCTCCCAGGGGTCGCGCGCCTCGCAGGTGGCTTTGACGCTGCTCCTGCTGTAGAAAAACGCCCAGGTGGCGGGGAGAAGCACGAAAATCACGGCAAAGAAGCCGCCCATGATCACGAGAATGGTGGTTTTGGCTGATTCCGGGAGCGGGGTGGCCCCGGGAGGCTGGACGGCCTGAAAATCCGCGAGGATTTTCCCCGACATGAGGGCAAGGGAGACCATCGCGCCCAAGCCGGTGATCAGCGCGCCCCAGGCGAAGAGGACCAGCAGCGCCCGCGCCCACCGCCGGGCCATGATGGAGCCGATTCCCAGCCAGACCAGCGTCACGGCCAGCCCGGCGTAGAGGAAGCAGGGCATCCACAGAGCCCCCTGGTGGATGGGTGTCGGCTGGACCGCCATGGCTTGCCCCAGAAGCAAGATCGTGAAGAGGGCGCAGAGCAGCCCGAAGAGGACCGTCAGGACGCCAAAAACCGTCAGGCTGGTTTTGCGGTCTTTGAAGGCGAAGGGAGGGGGCGGCGGGATCTCATTCATAAAAACGGTTCCTTTTTCCAAAAAACGGCGGCGGCTCGCAAGTTAATCGAAGCGCGGAAGGGGTGACAAGAGAATAGCCGGGCGGCCTATTCCACCCGCGAGCGCACTTCGCCGTCCGCCAGTTGCGTGACGAGGCCCGTCCCGGCCGGGGCCTGGGCGGTGGAGCGGACAATCGCGCCCCCTTCCGTGCGGGTGATGCTGTAGCCCCTCGCCAGTGTCGATTCCGGCGCGAGGACGCGCAGGAGGTTGGCGGTGCGTTCCAGGCGGGTTTGCAACGCGGCCAGGCGCTGGCGGCTTCCCCGTTGGAAGCGTTCGCCCAAGGCGTCGAGGGTTTGACGCCGGATCTGTAACAACTGGTCGGGCCGGTGTTCGCGCAGGCCGGATGCCGCCGCGTCGAGCCGCTGCCGCCGGGCGGAAAGGGTGTCCGCCGCCACCCGCGCGAGGCGCTCGGAGGCGTCGTCGATGCGCTGGGCCAGCTCCTGGAGGCGGGCTTTGGGTTCGCGGAAAAGGGGGCTTTGGCGGACGAGTTCCAAGCGCGTGCGGGCGTGGCGCAGCGTGTCCCGCAGGGTCCGCTCCATCAGCGCGCCGCATTGTTCCAGCCGCAGCGCCAGGGCGGCGGAATCGGGCGCGATCAGTTCGGCGGCGGCGCTGGGCGTGGGCGCGCGCAGGTCGGCCACGAAGTCGGCGATGGTGAAGTCGATCTCGTGCCCCACGGCGCTGACGACGGGGATGGGGGAGGCGGCGATGGCGCGGGCGAGCCCCTCGTCGTTGAATTCCCACAAATCCTCCGCGCTGCCGCCGCCCCGGCCGACGATGATGACGTCCACGGGCGGAAGTTCGCCGGTGGCGAACTCGGCGACGGCCGCGGCGAGTTCCTCCCCGGCTCCGGCCCCCTGGACGCGCACGGGGTTGATGAGGATCTGCATCCACGGGGCGCGCCGGTGGAGGATGTTGAGCATGTCGGCGATGGCCGCGCCGGTGGGCGAGGTGACGATGCCGACGGCGCGCGGGAACCGGGGCAGCGCCCGTTTGCGGGCCGTGTCGAAAAGCCCCTCGGCGGCGAGCTTGCGCTTGAGCGCCTCGAATTTCGCGGCGAGCAGCCCGGCGCCGGCCGCCTGGACGAGCGAAACCACGAGTTGATACTGGCCGCGCGCTTCGTAGACCGTCATCCGGCCGCGCACGTGGACGAGCTGCCCCTCCTCCAGCGCCAGGGAGGCGTGGCGCAGCCCGGGCCGGTGAAAAAGGACGCACGCGAGCTGGCAACGGTCGTCCTTGAGCGTGAAATACTGGTGGCCCGACGCCTGCTTGCGCAGGTTGCTGACTTCGCCCTCCACCCAGATCTCGCCGAGCGCGCCCTCGACCAGTTCACGGACGGCGCGCGTCACTTCGGTGACGGAGAGGATGGGGTCGGGGGCATGGCCGGGTTCACCAATTAACAGAAATCCCAGAAAAGGCAGAGGAGGAATCCGCAGATTTCGCAGAAAACCGCGGATTTTTTGAAAGAAGCTCTCGTTCCGCCCCCGCCGCCAA
>JAQTMF010000208.1 GCA_028714515.1 Chthoniobacteraceae bacterium
CGGCAACTACCTCGCCACGCAACCGCGCGAGGCCAGCCAGAAGGTGACGGCCGACCACCCCGAGTTCAAAAAGGCGCTCGAAGAAGTCAAAGCCCGCACCGAGAAACTCCTCTCGATCAAGGGCAAACGCTCCGTCGATTCGTTCCACCGCGAACTCGGCCTCCTGCTGTGGGAAAACTGCGGCATGGCCCGCACCGAGGAGAGCCTCAAAAAGGCGCTCGCCCGCATCCCGCAGATCCGCGAGGAATTCTGGAAGGACGTCAACGTGCTTGGCGAAAGCAACGACCTCAACCAGTCGTTGGAAATGGCCGGCCGCGTGGCCGACTTCCTGGAATTCGCCGAACTGATGTGCCTGGACGCCCTGGAGCGCCGCGAATCGTGCGGCGGCCACTTCCGCTCGGAATACCAGTTCCCCGACGGCGAAGCCAAGCGCGACGACGAACACTTCGCCCACGTGGCGGCGTGGGAATACGTCGGCGACGTCGCCAAATCCGTGCGTCACATTGAACCGCTTGTTTACGAGAACGTCCACCTGGCTGTCCGCAGCTACAAATAACCATGTCTGACAAACTCAACCTTACTCTGAAAGTCTGGCGTCAGAAAAACGCCAGCACGCCCGGCAAGTTCGTCGAATACCCGGCCAAGGGCATCCCCACGGATTGCTCCTTCCTGGAAATGCTCGACATCGTGAACGAGAGCCTCGTGCAGCAGAACATCGAGCCCGTCGCGTTCGACCACGACTGCCGCGAAGGCATCTGCGGCATGTGCTCGCTGGTCATCAACGGCGTTGCCCACGGCCCCGAGCGGGCCACCACGACGTGCCAGCTCCATATGCGGCACTTCAAGGACGGCGACACCATCTACATTGAGCCGTGGCGCGCCGTGGCGTTCCCGCTCATTAAAGACCTGATTGTCGACCGCACCGCTCTGGATCGCATCCAGCAATCCGGCGGCTTCATCACCTCGCGCAACGGTTCCGCGCCCGACTCCAACTGCGTCCGCATTCCCAAACAGAATGCGGATTGCGCCATGGACGCCGCCGCGTGCATCGGCTGCGGCGCGTGCGTCGCCGCGTGCCCGAACTCGTCGGCCATGCTCTTCGTCGCCGCCAAGGTCTCGCACCTGGCGCTGCTGCCGCAGGGCCAGCCGGAGCGGACCCAGCGGGCGCTCAAGATGGTCAAAACGATGGACGCCGAGGGCTTTGGCAACTGCACCAACTACTATGAGTGCGAGGCTGTCTGCCCGGCGGAAATCAAGTCGTCGTTCATCTCCATGCTGAACCGCGAATACGTCTTCGCCTCCGCACGGGACGCTGTTTCGACGATCTAACACCGCATCCAACGCGGCGAATATTCAAGGCGAAGCGGAAAACCGAGTGTTTTCCGCTTCGCTTTTTTTCTCCCTTCTTCCATAAAGGAGGGGTATGCAAACTTCCCTCCGCACCCTTGCCCGCGTGACCGCCGCCGCCGTGGCGATCACTGTCACCCCCGCCTCCCTCTTCGCACAGGCTCCGGCCGCTTCCGTGGCCCCTGCGGCGACGCCCGCGGCCACCGCGACCGCCACGCCAAAGCCGACGCCCAAGCCGCGCACTCCCGCGGATGCGGTCACACCGGTTCCCGCGAGCCCGGCCCGCCATGCCCAGTTTATGTATCGGATCACCCAGGGCGAAATCGGCCTTCTCTTTTTAGGCGATTCCATCACCGATTTCTGGCCACGGTCCGGCGAATGGAGCTGGCTGAAATTCGCCCCCTACCACCCGGCGGACTTCGGCATCAGCGGCGAACGCACCGAAGGCACGCTCTGGCGCATCACCAACGGCGAACTCGACGGGATCAAACCCAAAGTCACCGTCGTCATGATCGGCACCAACAACATCGGCCACTTCCCCAACGAAGAACCCGAATGGGCCGCCGCGGGGGTGCAGAAAATCGTTGAAACGGTCCACCAAAAACTGCCCGATACCAAGGTCCTGCTCCTGGGCGTTTTTCCCCGGGCCACCAAGGATTCCGATTTGCGGAAAAAGGTTGCGGCGATCAACGCGATCATTGCCAAGCTGGATGACGGCAAGAAGACCCGCTACCTCGATATCGGCAAAGTCTTCCTCAATGCCGAGGGGGAAATTCCCGCGGACGTCATGCCGGACAAGCTCCACCCCAATGCCCACGGCTACGATCTCTGGTATGATGCGATGAACCCGCTCTTGAGCGAAATGCTGAAGGCGGACCCGGCTCCCAAGCGGAATCGCAAATAGTCCGGGCCGGAGGCGCCGTTTTCTTTCGCAAAGCGCCGGATTCGTGAGGGAAGCGTTTGGGATTCCGTGTTCCCTTGCGGCGTCTTTACGAAACGGCGGTTCCAACCCAAATGGGGCGGCAGTTGGTATCTGTTTAGCGCGCAGAAAAGGAATCAATCCGAAGGATTGAAAGAGATTAGCCGGGGGTCGAGCGAAGCGACACCCCCGGTATACCGCGAACAAACAGCTCACCCTGGAAGGGTGGTAGAAAGCGCGTTTTCTGCCACCCTTCCAGGGTGAATGCATGGCGGGGCGAATCCCGGTGGTGTCGGCGCGGGGACGCGCCTCAACCACCGGCTAACGTCTGGAAACCCTCCGGGTTTCTCTTTTGATTCGCGCTGCCTATTTCCTATTTTCCCCGGCTAAACAGATACGGCAGTTGCACTTCCGCTTGCGGACTAAAAGAATGCCTTTGGCGCTGGCGACGAAAGGCGAAGTGTAACTTCGCCGGCTCCTTGCGTTCCCAAGTGCAACTTGGGAACGAGGTCAAAACAGTTTTGAGCGTGATGCTGAAGGAAGGCCTTGCCAGGCAAGCGCCTCGTTGCCACAGTTGCAAACATGGTTGCCCAATTCCGGTCTCGTCCGCGCGAGTTCGGGGCGGTTCTCTTCGGAATTGCCGGGTTGGTTCACGGCCTTTTTTGGGCGACGCCTTGGAAACCGCAACCGGTCGTCCTGTTCAACAGTGTCACGGCGGCGGTCATCTGGACACTCCTTTTCACCGTGCTAATGGCTTGGCTGGGCACCCAGGCGGGGTCGTCCTATGTTCGCCGCGCTTCGCGTGGGAAATTCGCAAGAGCGGCCCAAAGTGTCGCAGTGGGACTTTTGGCCATCACGCTGATGATGCTCTTTATTTTCTGTGCCGGGCTCGTTGTCACCGGCGACTTCGGGATTTCTCTCGGAGTATTCGGCGGCTTTAGGCCTCCCTATTCCTTTCTCCAAAAGCTGGCGGGCACAGGCGTTGTCTTCATCGTTGGAAGCATTGTTCTTTCCCTGCCTACGCTGGTTGCCGGCTTCGTCTGGGGCTACCTTTGCGCCTTGCTATTCGCTCCCACCCCGCCCGCCGCTGGCTAACGTATTGGCCAGAAGGGATTCCCTCTTTTGCTCTAGATTTTGACCACTTCCCACTTGGGCGGGCGGTCTTTGAGCAGTTCCAGCCAGGCGTAGCTGGCCGGGGATCCGTGGCTCGGCTTGCCGACGCTGCCGGGACAGAAGAAGCGGGTGCCGCAGATCCGTTCGTTGCGCGGGATGTGGGTGTGGCCGTGGATGACGATGTCGGTGCCGGGCGGGGGCATGAGCGGCGGAATATGGATCAGACGAAGACGAAAGCCCTCCCGCTCCAGGTCGGCCACCCAGGGCCAGTCTGTGCACCAGTCGCCGTTGCCACGCACGATGTGGAGGGGCAGCCCCAGGGCGCGCAAGGGGCCGAGCGTGCCTTCGTCCGTCACGTCGCCCAGGTGCCAGATTTCGTCGGCTCCGGCGATTTCGCGGGGCAGGTGAAGCGGCAGGCGGTTGTGTGTATCGGAAATTACGGCAATACGCATCCTTTTATCCTCTGTAGCCCCTCCAAAAGATGCAAGTCTTGGACGGCAAAAATTTCCGGCCACCCACCTTTTCTCCCGTGGCTTACGCTTTTTTGAATATTTTGTAGAGCCAGAGGAGCACGGCGGCGCCTATGACGGAGGAGATGAATCCGGCGGGTTCGCCCGGGAGATACCAGCCGAGGGCTTGCCCGATGACGGCGGCGAAGACGCCTCCGGCGATGCCCAACAGGGCGGTCGGGATGCACCCGGAAGGTCCGGTTCCACTGATGAGGAGTTTGGCGATGGCTCCGACGACTAATCCGATGAGGGCGGCCCAAAGGAAGCGCATATGCTCTCTCTTCGCGCTGAAGGGGACACTTGGATGCCCGCTTGAGCGGGCCGGCGGGCGGGGTTGATCCGCTGTTTCAGGCCGTCGTGCCGGTGCGCATCCACTCCAGGGCGCGGTGGGCGGCACGGGTGCCGCTGGAGATGCAGCCTTGGAGGAGGTAGCCGCCGGTGGGGGCTTCCCAGTCGATCATTTCCCCGGCGACGAAGACGCCCGGCAGGCGCCGCAGCATGAGCCCGCGGGTGAGTTCGCTCCAGCGGATGCCTCCGGCGGAGGAGATGGCTTCGGCGAGCGGGCGCGGGTTGTTCAGGAAAAGGCGGCAGTCTTTGACGGTGGCGGCGAAGGCGGCGGGGGTGGAATAGGGGCCCTGGCTGCAAACGATGGCGTAGACGGCTTCGCCCAGGCGCCACCGGGTGCGCGCTTCGGGGAGGAGGTTGGCGGGGTTTTTCCCCAGGGTGCCAAGTTTGGCGAGGAGTTGCTCGACGGTGAAAGTGGGTTTGAAATCAATGCGCAGTTCGGCGGTGTTGTGCTCTTTTTTGAGGGCCCGGAGCGCCGGGCCGAGGCTATAGAGGGCGCTTCCTTCCAGCCCGTAGCGGGTGAGGAGGAGTTCGCCTGCGGCTTCGATGTCGCCTGCGCGGGCGACGATGTTTTTGATAGGCCGGCCCTCGGCTTGGGCGAGGACGGCGGCGGACCACGCGACTTCCCATCCGCAGTTGGCCGGTTCCAGGGGGGCGATGGCGACGCCGAGGCGTTCCAAGATGCCGGTCCATTGCCCGTCGGAGCCGGTGCGCGGCCAGGAACCGCCGCCAAGGGCGAGGAGGACGGCGTCGGCTTCGAAGGATACGGGGGTCTCGCGTTCGCCCGCTTCGAACCCGAGCCGCGCCCGGCGCGGGGATTCGGTAAGGGCGAGGTCTGTCCAGCGGTGCCCGACGCGGATTTGGACGCCCAGGCAGCGCAGGCGTTCCAGCCACCGGCGCAGCAGGCGCGCGGATTTGAGCCCGATGGGGTAGACGCGCCCGGAGGAGGCGGCGAAGGTTTCGATTCCCAGCCCGGCGGCCCAGGCGCGCAGGGCGTCGGCGTCAAAGTCGGCCAGCAGGGAGGGCCAGATGTCGCCGGGCATTTCGCTGCCGCTGTAGCGCGTGGCGAGCCGTTCGCAGGATTCGGCGCGCGTGAGGTTGAGCCCGCCACATC
>JAQTMF010000209.1 GCA_028714515.1 Chthoniobacteraceae bacterium
CAGCCATTAAAGCTTATCTTGATGCCCACAATACCGAGTTGAAGCCTTTTGTTTGGACTTCAACCGCTGATCAGATTCTCGAAAAGACCGCTAAATTATGCAAACTATTAACCTGACACCACACTAGCGACTCCCTCATTTTCTGATCCGTGCTGGTGTCGATTCTTTTTTCACCACAACCCGCAACAAAAAAGGAAAAAAGGGTCGTGAATAACAAGAGCGGGCGAAGATTCGTAGCCGGAATATTTTGTGTTACTAACGGTCGATCTTGGCCGCAAGTGTTAGCGGGGGAATTTATCGGCATCATGTCCTTGGCTGTTTCTGGTTTTCCAACTCAGCCCCCCACGGATTTGCCGAAGGAGGCCGGGAGTTTAGAAGCCGTAACAAAACAGCCGCGACGGTCTTTAACCGTGAGGTCTGGACATACACCGCCGCCTCCCGGCCATATGGATATGGCCCGGAAACGGCAATAGGTTTCGGCTATTGCCAGCCGTTTGTTACGGGGTTCTAAAGTCCCGGCTGGCTCTCGCCAGCTTCGAAGAATTTCTTTGTTCCAGAGTCAGAAGTAAAGCCGGAACCGAGAGCAGCCCTCGGAAGCGGGGTTTTAACAAAAGGAACGGTTTGCTTTTTAGGAGGCAACGTGGGCAGAGATACCCCCCACGCCGGGATTCCGGTAAAGGAAAAGGGTAAAAAAAGGGGGCAACCCTCTTTCGAGAATCACCCCAATCACCATAACGGTGAGACGTATCTGGAGTTTCGGCGATGATGTATTAGAAGTCAACTCCTTCTTTTTCGCCTCAAGGAAATTCGTGGCCTTGCCCGCGTGTCCATAGGGCATTATACCACTCCCCATGCCAGAGAGCACTCCGAATACCACACAAAAGCGCCGCTGCATCGTCTATCTTGACGGGTTCAACTTCTACTACGGCGTGATGATGGAGCACCCGGAGTGGAAATGGCTAAATCTTCAGAGCTTCTTTGAGGTGTTGCGCCTGGACGAAGAGATCGTGGGCATCAAACATTTCACGGCGGAAATCGACCCGCAGAACCCCGCCTCTCCGCGCCGTGCTCGCCAGAAGGTTTATTTTCGTGCGCTGGCATCCCTGCCCAAGGTTTCCCAAATCATGGGCAAATACCAACTACGCACGGTGACGTGCCGCGCCAAGGATTGCCTACGCAAGCTGGACTATAAAACCCCTGAGGAAAAGAAAACGGACGTAAATATCTGCGTTGCCATGATCGAGGACGCGCTAGACGGCAAGGTGGACAATATCGTGCTGGTTTCCGGGGACTCTGATTTGGAGCCAGCGGTGGCAATGATCCGGCGACGATTCCCGGCCATCAAGGTATCCGTTTATATTCCCCGTCTCCCCGGAGACAACGAACGAAACAACCTCGTTTATCGTGGCATGGGCGTTCCTTGTCGCCCTCTTCCACTGGAAGAGATGGCCAAACACCAGTTGCCCAGGTGCGTTGCCTTACCGGATGGGCGTGTTGCAGAACGCCCTACGGAATGGCGTTGACGCTCTGATTGCTCAACGTGACAAACTGATTCGTCACGATCAGGGCAAGAGGGCGGCGCTGATCCCCAAAAGACATCCCGGCACCTCTCGGCCCGAAATCCATCCGGCTTTCTCAGGGGCAAACTCATTCGTGGCTAATCTGTCCCGCATTCTCCGGCAAGCGGGAAAAGACGCCACGGGACATCTTAGAACTTCGCCGGTTCATGTCTTAGGATATGTCTTAGTTTTCTCTGTTTTAATGAGATTTACAGAGTAATCGGGGCGAGAGGATTTGAACCTCCGACCTCCTGGTCCCAAACCAGGCGCTCTACCAAGCTAAGCTACGCCCCGAGCTAAAAACTACGCCTACTATGCCCGGCCGCCGGGTAACGGCAAGCAAATCCGGGGAAGTTCAAAAATCACCGGCAAAAACATTCGTTGCCCCGATGTTCAGCGCCGGGCCTCCCAGACGATATAAACCGGCGACTCGCCAACGGGAACGTGCAGCGCGCCGCCTTGGTTGGTGACGGTTCCCGCGAGATCGGGGGGCTCTCCGGCCGTCAGCGGCATCGTTTGCACGGAGACCATGCGGCCGGGCGGGTTCTTGATTTCATAAACCGTTGTTTTGGCCTCGCCGGTGGGCGACCAGAGCACCCAAACGCTCTTTTTCGGATCGCTGGCGTGCGCGTATTCCTGCACCCGCGCCTTCCCCGGCTCCCGGGCCACGATCCGCGCAAAACGGAACTCGCCCAGCGTACGGTAGAGGTGCGAAACGGCATAAAACGACGGCTTCGGCTGAAAATGGCGGGTCAAACCCGAGCTGGCGTGCAAAGCGGCCTCATCCTCGTCGTTGAAAAAATAGAGGTAGGCGCGATCCACGGGCAGGGTGGAAAAAACAAGATAGGAGCGCACGATCCATTGGGCTTGATGGGCGTCGGTGCATCCCACCCATTGCTTGAAGTCGCCCGTTTGGCTTTGGGGTTGCGTCGTGCTGTCGTAGCCGAACTCCGTGATCCACACCGGCTTGCCCGGGAGGCTCTCATCGCGCAGACGGCAGAGGGCTTCGACATCGCGGAGGTAATCCTTCAGCCGGGGATCTTCCGGGAAGCGGCGCCGCCAGGTGGGCCAGTTTTCGAGCTGCGCGTAGGTGTGCATCGTCAGCACGTCGCAGAGGGATTCCAGCCCCTTGAGGCAGGCGAGGCTTTTGGCGTAGCGCCCGCTCGGGCCCGCCGTGAGGGCGCACGTGGCGATGCGCAGCCCGCCGTCGCCCTGGCGCAAGCCCCTCGCCATGTTTTCGAAGACGGTCCGATATTCCTCATCGCTCCAAAGGCCCGGCTCGTTGCCGATCTCCACGCTCTCCACCAGGCGTCTCTTCCCCGAGGGGCCGAACTCCCGGGCAAACGCCGCCGCGTAGGCAAAACTATCCTTCGCCAAATCCTTCCAGCGGACCTGCGGAACCGATTCGAACATCAGGCAAACGTCGGTGACGTATCCGCTCTCTTTCCAGCTCCCGTAAACCCGTTCCCAGTTCACGCGGTTGCGGGCTTCGGGCCAGGCGGGCAGCGCCGACGTGTCTCCCGGCAAGTCCCACGCCACCGGGTGGTAATCGCGGACCAGCCGCCCGGCGGCGGAATAGAGCGCCGGTTTGAACTGAACGGTATGCCCGTTGAGCCCCATGAAGTCTTTCATCAACGGCCGCGCCGGAGCCGCCGAAGGCGCTTCCTGCGGCGTGATCAGCAGCAGGCATGCAAAGGCCAGAATCTGGCGGGGGAGGGAGCCAAACATTGCGGCACAAGCGTATTCGAAAGCGCGGAGGCAAGTCGATCCCGTTTCCACAATCCGGAGCGCCTCCCAAAAAAGAGCTGTTCCCTTCCCCTGAATTCCCCCCAAACTGGCGGCAACCGTTATGAAAACTCGCAAACTTGGCAATTCGGACCTGCACATCACGCCCATCGGATTTGGCGCTTGGGCCATCGGGGGAAACTGGCAATTTGGCTGGGGCGCGCAGAATGACGGCGACTCGGTCGCGGCGATCCACCGGGCCCTGGAGCACGGGGTCAACTGGATCGACACGGCGGCCGTCTACGGCCTCGGGCATTCCGAGGAAGTCGTGGGCCGGGCGCTCAAGGAGTGGCAGGGCGCGCGCCCCTATGTGTTCACCAAATGCGGCATGGTCTGGGACGCAAAGGGGGAAGTGGGCTATTCGCTGAAAGCCGCTTCGGTCCGCGCGGAATGCGAGGCCAGCCTGCGCCGGTTGGGAGTGGACGCCCTCGACCTTTACCAAATCCACTGGCCCGCCGATGACCTGCCGGAAACGGAGGAGGGGTGGGCCGAAATGGCGAAGCTCCAGCAAGAGGGCAAGGTGCGCTGGATCGGCATCTGCAATGCCAGCGTGGCCGAACTGGAGGCCGTCCACGCCATCGCGCCGGTGACATCGCTCCAGCCGCCTTACAATTTGATCCGGCGGGAGATCGAGCCCGGGATTCTTCCGTGGTGCGAGCGCCACGGCGTGGGCGTCATCGTCTATTCGCCGATGGCGTCGGGCCTGTTGACGGGGGCGATGACGCGCGAGCGCGCCGCCGCGCTCGACCCGGCGGACTGGCGCAGCCACAACCCGGAGTTCCAGGAACCGAACCTCTCGCGCAACCTCGCGCTGGTGGAGCGGCTCAAGCGCGTCGGCGCGCGTCACGGGCGCGCCCCGGGCGAGACGGCCATCGCGTGGGCGTTGCGCCGGGAGGCCGTCACGGGAGCCATCGTGGGAGGCCGCAGCCCGAGGCAGGTGGACGGCGTGGTTGGCGCGGCGGAGTTCCGGCTTGCGGCAGAGGAAATCGCCGAGCTGGAAGCGGACTAGGGACTGTTCACTAAAGAGAATGAGGAAACCAGGAAACCAGGAAGAAGAGAAGGTGCCGGGGAATCAAAACTGTTTCCTGGTTTCCTCATTCATCCCTGTCTTTTCCTCATCGTCTTGAATTCGTGAACACGGACTAAAACTTCCGCAAAAGCTGGAGCAGCTCGCGCAGGCGCTCGGCGGGATCGGCGGCGGTCAGGCGCGGGAATTTCCCGCCCACCAGCACGTAATCGCCGCCGCGCGTGAGCATCAATTTGCGGTCGCGCACTTCCACGCGAGTGACCTTGCGCGCCGCCGCCGTGAGCCGGATCGACCCAAGCAGGAGGAGATTCTCCACGGCGGCGGGGAGCGGCCCGAAGCGGTCGCGCCAGGTTTCCTGCAGCCGGTCGAGCTGTTCCTGCGTGGTCGCCTCCGCCAGGGCCCGGTAGGCCTGGATGCGCGGCTGCGGCTCGGCGATATACGCCGTGGGCAGGAAGGCCGGGGCGGACGCCTGGCCCTCGTGGAGCCACTCCGCTTCATTCGCGGCGGCGAAGTCGAGGCTTACATGAAGCTCCACGCGCGGCCGGAATTTCTCGCCCTTGAGCTTGGCGACGGCTTGCTTGAGGAGCTGGCAGTAGAGGTCGAACCCGACCGCCACGATGTGCCCGCTTTGCTGGGTGCCCAGGATGTTGCCCGCGCCCCGGATCTCCAGGTCGCGCATGGCGATCTTGAACCCGGCCCCGAGCGACGAGTATTGCTGGATCGCATTGATCCGCTTGCGCGCCTCCGTGCGCATCAGGTCGCGCGGGATCATGAGGTAGGCGTAGGCCTTGTGCTGGGCCCGGCCCACGCGCCCGCGCAGTTGGTAGAGATCGGCCAGCCCGAAGCGGTCGGCGCGGTCGATGATGATGGTGTTTGCGTTGGGGATGTCGAG
>JAQTMF010000210.1 GCA_028714515.1 Chthoniobacteraceae bacterium
TGCCTCTCGGTCGCGCCTTGAAAAATACGAAAAATGGGCTCGGACTTATTTTGCAAACTTGTCTGACAGGACACTAGCAGAAGACGGCGCGGGGAGAAGCGCGACCTCGTTACTCCGGCAACTCGTCGCCCAGGCGGCGGTCCGGCACCAGGTAGCGGGTGACGTAATCCTTGACGGCGTCGGCAAGCGGCGTGATGGGACGGTCGTACCCGGTGGCGCGCAGTTTGCCGATGTTGGCTTGCGTGAAATACTGGTATTTGCCGCGCAGGCCCTCGGGCATGTCGATATACTCGATATGATCCGGGAGCCCCAGGGCCCCGAAGACGGCGCGGGCAAGCTGGTTCCACGAGTGGGCCTCGCCGGAGCCGACATTGTAGAGACCGTGCGCCCCGGCCGTGGCCGCCAGGTGGAGGGTGATCGCGACGGCGTCTTTTACGTAAAGGAAATCGCGCTTTTGCTCGCCGTCGGCGAAGTCGGGCCGGTGGCTCTTGAAGAGGCGGATGACGCCGCTTTCGCGCACCTGCGCGGTGCTTTTGTGGACGAGGCTGCGCATGTCGCCCTTGTGGTCTTCGTTGGGGCCGAAGACGTTGAAATACTTCATCCCCACCAGGTGATCCAGCCAGCCGCGCCGCTGCGCGTAGAGGTCGAAGAGCTGCTTGGAATACCCATACATGTTCAGCGGGCGCAGGCGGGAGATTTCTTCCAGCGTATCCTCCATCCCGGCGCTGCCGTCGCCGTAGGTGGCGGCGGAGGAGGCGTATACGAAGCGGGTTCCGTTTTCCAGGGCCCATCCCGCGAGGTCTTTTGTGAACTCGAAATTGTTGCGGGCGAGGTAGGTGGCGTCCTTTTCCGTCGTCGCGGAGCAAGCCCCGAGGTGGAGCGCCACGTCGAATTTCCCCAGCGCGCCGCTTTGCAGGCGGGGGCGCAGGTCGTCGGCCTCCAGGTAATCCTCAAAGCGCAGCGGCGTCAGGTTGCGCCATTTTTCGCTCGTGCCGAGGAAATCGGCGATCACGATCCGTTCGCAGCCGCGCCGGTTCAGTTCCCACGCGAGCGCGCTGCCGATAAAGCCCGCGCCTCCGGTGATGAGGATGCGGGTGGAGGGGGTGAAGAAGGAGGCGCTCATGCGATGGGCTGCGGATGGGTTCTGTGTGAAAAAAGGGCCGGGGAAGGGGATGCCTCCCCCGGCATGGCGGAAGGCGTTATTGGCCGAGGATGTAGGCGAACATCAGCGGCGCGACGATGGAGGCGTCGGACTCGATGATGAACTTCGGCGTATCGGCGTGGAGCTTGCCCCAGGTGATCTTCTCGTTCGGCACCGCGCCGGAGTAGCTGCCGTAGCTGGTCGTCGAATCGCTGATCTGGCAGAAATACCCCCACAGCGGCACGTCCGGGCGGCGCAAATCCTGGTGCAGCATCGGCACCACGCAGATCGGGAAGTCGCCCGCGATGCCCCCGGCGATCTGGAAGAACCCGATGCTCTGCTGGGCGGCGGTTTTCTGATACCAATCCGCCAGGAACATCATCGTCTCGATGCCCGTGCGCACCGTATGCACGTTTTTGACGTCGCCGGTGATGCAGTGGCCGGTATACATGTTGCCGAGGGTGGAGTCTTCCCAGCCGGGCACGAAGATGGGGAGGTTTTTCTCCGCCGCCGCGAGCAGCCAGCTATTGCGGGGGTCGATCTGGTAGTATTTCTCCAGTTCGCCGCTGCGCAGGATGCGGTACATGAACTCGTAGGGGAAATAGCGTTCGCCCTTCTGGTCGGCGTCCATCCACTGGGCCAGCACCACTTTTTCGATGCGGCGCATCGCTTCCTCTTCGGGGATGCAGGTGTCGGTGACGCGGTTGAGGTGGCGGTCCAGGAGCCCCTGTTCCTCGGCCGGGGTCAGGTCGCGGTAATGCGGGACGCGGACGTAATGGTCGTGGGCCACGAGGTTGAACACGTCTTCCTCCAGGTTCGCCCCGGTGCAGCAAATGCCCTGGATCTTGTCCTGGCGGATCATTTCCGCGAGCGAGATGCCCAGCTCCGCGGTGCTCATCGCCCCGGCGATGGTGACGAACATCGCGCCGCCCTTGGCGAGATGGGCGCGGTAGCCGTCGGCGGCGTCCTTGAGCGCGGCGGCGTTAAAGTGGCGGAAATGCTGCGAGATAAAGGCGGAAATAGGGCCTTGGGCGGCGGAATCGATGGATGATGGCATGACAATAACTGAGGTTGAGTGCTGTCTTGCGGGCCTTCCAAAAAAGAAAAGCCACGCGCTGGGAGCTACGAGCGCGGTGCGCCCGCCATCGCTCCAACAAATGGCTGCCCAAAGGACTATCGTCGCGGGTGGGGGCTGTCAAGCGCGGGGCTGAACACAATGCGCCCCCGTTCCGGCAGCGTCAGATGATCGGCAGCATCACCACGCGGATGATGGTGTACAGGTAGATGACAATCCCGAAGAGGAGCGACGGATTGCGAACGCGCCGCTGGTGGAATTTGCCAGCCGCTCCGCTTCGGCGGACGCCTGTTTGATTTCCCCGGTAAAATCCGGCGGCGCCCCATCTGAAAAACGACCATCGGAGATTATCGAATGGTTTTGAGGTGATCGCTCAAAATTCGCTTCAACTCGGCGATGGTCTGCGGAAGCTCGTACGATCCGTGAGGCCCGGGAACGATCCGTTCGGCGCTGGCTGATGCCAGGTGAGAACTCCAATAGGGGACCACGCCATCGGAACTGTTGGGGGAATCTCCCCTTCCGCGGTCGCCAATAATGGAATAGTGCGGCGCGGCGATCGGGAGCTTGTCCATTGCAAGCAAGGTGTTGCTCTTTGGGGAAAGGCCGGTAATGCTGTTGGGCATCACCACCTCGCCGCTGGAGGTCTTCAACACATCGATGACGGACTTTTGCATGGTGACGACAATGGTCGCGGGCAACGTAATCAGGCTTCTGCCAATCGCGCCGATGGAACTGAGCGCCATATTGCTGCCGCGATGAGGCACGCAGATAAAGACGACCTTCTTGACTTGCGGATCGGCGTTGAAAATCAGGGCTTCCTTGACGGGGTGATCCTTGGGCAACCGGGCATATAGCTTGTCCGCTTTGCCGCCGAAGTTCCCATTCCACAAAACGCGCCCCGTGGTCGTCACCTGCATCCGCGAAATCAGCCCCCCCATGCTGTGGCCGATCATAATGCAGCCGTGCGGCATGGGATGGAGCCTTTGGATTTTCTCCAATTCCTTGCGGAGAAGCAGAGCGGAATAAGCCGGGGTATTCCCGGTGGGATAACAATAGGTCCAGAACTGATACCGGCCGCGCAAGGCGGGTTCCGCCTCCAGTTCATTGATGACATTTCCCCACATGTGGGGCGTGGAAATCAGGCCGTGCACCAAAATCACGGGGATGCGGTTGGGGTCGTAAGGTTGGAGCATGTAGAGCCCGGAAAAGCGCATATACTTGTCCACCTCGATCAGCCCCATCAGCCCGTACCACAACTGGTTGATCGGGGGATAGTAGGCGATGGGAGCCGTAAAATCCGCGGCGAGCGGTTGCGGCTTCCCTTGGATTTGCACGGTTTTCACCACCGCGGGATCGCAGAGGGTAAGCGACGCCGCATTCCCCCGGAAATCCAGGGTGGCCGTGACCGGAGCGACAAGACCGACGCCCGGTTCGAACGGAGGGTGTTGCCCAAGGATGGGGTGGGGCGTTTTGTGGATGCCCACCAACAGGCCGCCGACGCCCGGCTCCTGAAGATGCCTGCGGAGATGTCCGCAACGGACTTTGCTCGCGAGCTTGAAATCCGTGAAGGCATCCGGCGCCCACACGCCTTTTCGGGCTTTTGGCGTAAACCGCATCGAATACCGCATGCCGTCCGCGTTCAGAACGAGCGGCTGGTTCCACAGCCGCCCACCATCGGCGGAGTGGAGGAGTTCGGTCAATTCCGCCGCCGCGTTGCCGTAGATCCTGCGGGCCGTGGGATTGGCGCCCGCCGGGCCGGCTTGCAAACTCGCGACGGATGCGGCGGCGTCCAGGTAAAAAGCGGCCCGCGCCTCCGCCGGGAGAGTCCCGCGCCGGGCATATTTCAAATCCGCCGCCGCGCGCACCATGGGCGGCGCTTTCCGGTCAATGTGGGGAACCGAAGTGCAACCCGTGACGAGAATGACGGCGAGCAGGAAAAGGCGAGTATACATGGGGCTGGCAGCTCACGGAGCTTGAATCTCCCGTGAAAACAAAAGGGGGCTTTTGATCATTGTTTTTGAGTTTCGTCAATCATATCCGCGCCCACCGTTTTGGGGTGAGGGCGTAAAGGAGTTGTATGCCGACAGCGATCGCGTCGCCATGGTTCCGGATCATGGGAGCCGTGGGAAGTTCGGCAAGCTGCCCGGTGGGCAAATCTCGCGTCGCCGAGGCATTTCCCAAGGTTTTTGCTTGCCGAAACCACCGTTTTCGACGAAGTTTCTCCCTCTGCTTCCCGGTGGAAAACCCGCTCGGGGAGCAGCGGAATCACTTGTGGGGGTTTAGCTCAGTTGGTAGAGCGTCTCGTTCGCAAATCTTTTTTGGGCAAATTCGCCCTTACGTCCCCTAAAATGCTCGACGTTGCCCCTTCGTGACGAGCCACAAGGTTCTGCTTCGCATACTTTTTCCGCGAACAATGTCTGGGCTTGCCGGAGAAAGGCCGAAAGTTTGCCGCAAGGGGGGCAGCAAAGGGGGCTGGCATTTCGGAGTTCATCCGATAGCGCATCGCGCAAACCGCCAAATTCTTCTTTATGGCTTCAACTCTTTCGCGCACCGCTGCAGCAGCACGTCCTAGTCACCACAAGCCCGGTAGCGCCAAGCTGGCTTACAACACCAAGGAACTCTGCGACCTCTTGAGTATTTCAATCCGGACCTTGGCGCGCCTGGAACAGCGAGGACTGATTCGTAGCTCCAGGATCCTTCGCACGAAGCTCTACCCTCACTCGGAAGTCGAGCGGTTCCTGCAAGACACGTTGGCTTAGCCCTCTTTTGCCGTAGTTTGCGGATATTCCCAGGGTGGAGAGGTGGGGGTTTGTTCCTATCTTTTAACTATTGTCCCCTTCCTTATTGGCCGAGTCGGAAGTGACCAAAGGTAACTCAGTGAGGTGTGTGAAAAATCTGGACCAAGCAATAGGAGAATAAGCGACAATGATCCAGATGATGAGAAAACGATACACGGCGGAGTTCAAAGCGCAGGCGGTAGAGCTGATCGTGGAGGGGAAGCCTG
>JAQTMF010000211.1 GCA_028714515.1 Chthoniobacteraceae bacterium
TTGCCCATCAGGATGCAGCCGACTTCGTTTTCTTCGAGGTTCAGGGCGAGGCCGTAGAGGCCGCCGGGGAACTCGATCATTTCATTGAGCATCACATCGCTGAGGCCCTCGATCTTGGCGACGCCGTCGCCGCACTCCCGGACGATGCCGGTGTTGGTCTGAACAGTGGTGGTCTTGAGGGCCGAGATTTGCGCTTCGATGTCTTGGAGAATGTTGCTCATTGGGAAAGGAAGTTGAGAGAGGAAGAAGTTGAGAGTTGAGAGAGGCGCGGCGTTATAGCCTGCTGCGCAGCAGTTCCAGCCGCCCGCTCACGCTGCCGTCCCAGACGTCGCTGCCGAGTTGGACGCGGATGCCGCCGAGGAGCGCGGGATTCACTTTGGTTTCGTGGGTGATGTCGGCGCCAAAGCGGGTTCGCAGGTCGCGCAGAATCTCGTCCGCCGTGGCGGGGTCGAGCGGGGTGGCGCTTTCGATCACGGCGTGCCGCCGGGCCAGTTCCATGCGCACGAGCTGTTCGTAGTCCTTCAGCGCCTCCAGCGAATGGCGCGGTCTGCGCGCGGCCACTGTCGCCAGCACCGCTTTCACGCGGGCGGGGTCCAGCCTGCCATGGGAGAAGCTGCTCCGGAAAAGGGAGCGGGAAAGGTGGCGGGCGTCCTTGGAGACTTTCATGGGTGGCTCAATTACGCGGCGATCTCGCGCGCGGCTTCCTCGGAGAGGCGGCGCTGGTCTTCGACGGTGAGGATTTTGCCGGTGACTTTGCCCGTGGTATCGACAACGAGCCGGGCGACTTCGCGGCGCAGTTCGCCGAGCATCCGGTCGCGTTCCAGCGCGATGGCTTCGCGCGCCTGGGCGATGATCCCCTCGGCTTCGGCGATGGCCGCTTGTTCGCGGGTCTGGGCCTGGGCCTGGGCGGCGGTGCGGGCTTCGTCGATCATCTTCTGCGCGTCGGCGTCGGCGTCCTGGAGAATCCTGGTGCGCTGCGCTTCGGCGTCGGCAAGCTGGCGCTTGATTTTCTCCGCGTTCTCCAGGCTTGCGGCGATCCGCTGGCGGCGTTCCTCCAGCACGTCCAGGATGGGCCGGTAGGCAAAGCGGTTGAGCAGCCAGGCGACGATCAGGAAGCTCACGCAATTGGAGAGGAAGAGCGGCCAGGTGGAGCCAAACTGCTCTCCGGTTTGCCGGATGGAGTCGAGCAGGCTACCGCCTGCGTCAGCGAGAATGGGAGCGATGAACATAGGAAAGTTGCGGGAAAAAAGACCGGAACGCGGAGCCGTTGGCAGCCCCGCGCCCGGCAGGGACTATCTCGCGAGGTAAATCGCGAAGAAGACGATGCCTTCGGCGAAGGCGGTGCTCAGAATGGCCTGGACCAGGATGGGCGTGGCCGCGCCGGGGTTGCGTCCGACGGCTTCCGAGGCCTTCATGCCGATAAAACCGACGCCGAGGGCGGCGCCGAGAGCGGCAAGACCGATGTGGAGGTTGCCGGTCAATTCTGCAAGGATGGGAATCATAGTTGGTGTTGTTTCGATGTTTTTCCCGAGCGCCCCCGCGGGTTGCCCACGGTCCGGCGCGCGAAAGCGTTCAAAGGTTTAGTGGTGTTCGTGGCCCTCCTCCGGCATGATGAGCAGGGTGAACACGGCGGTCAGCAGCATGAAGACCATCGCCTGCACAAAGCCGACGAGCAGCTCCAAAAAGTAAAAGGGGATGGGCAACAGCCAGCCGAACCACGGCCCGCCGAGAGCGGTCATCGTCTCCAGCGTGTTCTCGCCCGCGAAAATGTTGCCAAAGAGACGGAAGCTCAGCGAAACCGGGCGGAAGAGGATGGAGACGATCTCCAGCAGCCCGACGAAGAAGAAGACCACCACCATGAGCAGCTTCATGAACCCTTTCGTGTCGCCCTTGGGGCCGAAGAGGTGCATGAGGAACCCGCGCACGCCGTTGACCTGGAGCGCCCAGACGATCCAGAAGAAAAAGAAGAGCATCGCCATCGCAAGCGTCATGTTCAGGTCCGCGTTCGGGCCGCGCAGCAGCGGGTGGGTGATGTGGGTGAGCGCCCCGGCTTCATTGGGAACGCCCCAGCCGATGGTGCCGACGCCGGGGATCAGGCTGAACCAGTTGAGCGAGAGAATGAAAATAAAGATCGTGGCGAAAAACCAGAACGTCCGCCGGACCAGCGACGGGCCGATGATGCCCTGGAGGAAGTTGTAGAGACTCTCCACCACCCATTCCCAGAAATTCTGCCCCCCCTGCGGCACATCCTTCATCCGCCGCGTGGCCACCTGCGCCGAGATGATCAGCACGATGGCGACGATCCAGGTAATCAACATCGAGCTGTTCACCTGGATGGGTTCCCCGTGGATGCGCGTGTCGATGAGCAGCGGGGCCCCCTGCGGCAGCCCTTCCTCCTTCTCCACCGCTTCCGCTTTGTGTTCCGGCTTGGCCGGAGCAGCCGCCGCCTCGGCCGGGGCCGCTTCCACGGCTGCGGTGGCGGGTTGCGGGACAACCGGGGCCTTTGCCCACGCCGCGCCGCCCGCCCAAAGCAGGGCACATACTCCCAGCAAGCCGCCGCCTATCACGCGGCGCGTCCTGCGGGTCAAAATGGAAAAACAGGTCATCATATCGGAAAAACTGCGACGGAAAAACTGCGAGCCCTTTCCCAGAAACCGGGTAAATCTTGCCCCTAAGAGAGGGGGGCTTCAACGAAAATCCCCCCGGCGGTTTGTCCGGGCAAGCGGCGGATCCCAATCCAAGCAGCCCGGAATGGGGCTGGCAAGCACTTTGTGAAATTTTTCACAAAGAGAACAATGATTTGCCTGAGGGACGGCCGGGGCACTACATTGCCTGGCAATATGCATTCGTTTGAGTACCGCAACGGGAGTCTTTTTTGTGAAAACGTCGATCTGGCGGGCCTCGCGGCCCAGACCGGCACCCCCGCCTATGTTTATTCCGCGGCCACCATCTTGGACCACTACCGGCGGCTGGACGAAGCGCTCGCCGGCGTACCCCATCTGATCTGCTACGCCGTCAAAGCCAACTCCAACATCGCCATTCTGAACCTCCTGGCCAAAGAGGGCGCGGGGTTCGACATCGTCTCCGGCGGCGAACTCTTCCGCGTCGCCAAAGCGGGCGGCAACCCGGCCCAGTGCACCTTCGCCGGGGTCGGCAAGACCGAGGCGGAGATCCGCGAAGCCCTCCAGCGCGGCATCCTGGCCTTCAACGTGGAGAGCGAGGCCGAGCTTGCGCAAATCAACCGCGTGGCGGCCGGGCTGGGCGTGAAAGCCCCCGTGGCCGTGCGGGTGAACCCGGACGTGGACGCTCACACGCACAAATACATCTCCACCGGCAAGAGCGAGAACAAATTCGGCATCACCTTCGAGCGCGTCGCCGCCGTCTACGAAGCCGCCTCCAAGCTCCCGCACCTTCACCTGCGCGGCGTGCAGATGCACATCGGCTCCCAAATCACCGAGGCCGGCCCGTTCGCCGAAGCCGTGGACAAAATGCTGCCGCTGGTCTGCCAGTTGAAGATTCGCTACGGCATCGAGTACTTCTCCATCGGCGGCGGCATGGGGATCGTCTACGACCCGTCGCTGGCCAGCGGCGCGCCCGGCTGGTGGAAATCGGACGCCTCGGAAGGGCGTCTCACCGTCGCCGAATACGCCGCCGCCGTCGTGCCGAAATTGAAGGCCCTGGGGCTCAAAATCCTCGTCGAGCCCGGCCGCGTCCTCGTCGGCAACGCGGGCGTGCTGCTCACGCGCGCCCTCTACGTCAAGCAGAGCGAGACGAAGAAATTCGTGATCGTGGACGCCGGGATGAACGACCTCATCCGCCCCGCCCTTTACCAGAGCTTCCACGAGATCGTCCCCGTGGCCGAGCCCGCCCCGCAAAGCCCGCCCGCGAAAGTGGACATCGTGGGCCCCGTCTGCGAAAGCGGCGATTTCTTCGCGCAGGACCGCGAACTGCCGCCGCTGGCCGAGGGGGACCTCCTCGCCGTGATGAGCGCCGGAGCCTACGGCGCGGCCATGTCGAGCACCTACAACTCGCGCCCGCTGCTGCCGGAAATCCTGGTCCACGGCGACCGTTTCGCCGTCATCCGCCGCCGCCAGACGCCGGAAGACCTCGTGCGCGACGAATCCCTCCCGCAATGGTAATCCCCATGAAATCCCTCCGCCTCTGCCTGCTCGCGCTGACCCTCGCCGCCGCCTCCGCGTTCGCGGCCCCGTCCGCTCCCCCGCCCGTCCAGCCCAACTTCGAGTATGTGCTGCTGAGCGGCGGCCCCTCCCTGATGATCTGGGAGAAATGGAAAAACCCGCCGCACGACCTCTGGTGGCAGAACTTTATCCGCGCGGCGGAAATCCGCGTTCAAGAACTGGAGAGCCAGGGCGTCCCCGGCTCCCAGATCACCTGGATGGTCTACCTGCCCTCCTACGAAACGCGCGGGCGGCAGGACGGGAAGAACTTCGCGGGAGAAATCGCCGCCCGGGCGCGCGCCCAGGGGGTCAAACTGCGCTTCTTCCGCAACGCGCAAGCCGTGATCGACTACCTCAACACCGGGCGGCCGCGCGAACAGGTCAAGGTTGCCGACCTTGAGTATTTCGGCCACTCCAACAAAGCCTGCTGGATGTTCGACTACTCCAACCAAGTGGACAGCGCCTCCAAAGTCTGGCTGCACGAAGACGACTTCCCCCGGCTGCTGGTTCCCGGCATCTTCGCCAAGGGCGCGTTCGTGAAAAGCTGGGGCTGCCACACCGGCGAAAGCATGAGCCAGAAATTCCGCCGCGCCAACCGGGTGTGCATGTGGGGAGCCATCGGCCGCACCCAATACAACACCGACGAATTGCCCTCCCTCTGCGGCCCCGGAACCGCGAAGTGGAAGTATTAGGCAGCGAGGAAATAATTAGGAAGCCAGGAATCCAGGAAACGGAAAGAGGTCCTTGCCCTTTTTCCTGGATTCCTAGGCCGTGTTCACGCATTCAAACCAGAAGAAAAGAGAAACGTTGGGAATTTTAAACAGGATTGGCAGGATTTCTAAAGATTAACGGGATTTAGCTCAGATGCCGCAACAACGCCCCTTCATCTTATCCCGTAAATCCTCCTTAATCTTGTTAATCCTGTTAAAAATTCACGAGGTCCTAACCGACACGCTTGCCTGTAATTTCCCTTCCTGCCAAGTCG
>JAQTMF010000212.1 GCA_028714515.1 Chthoniobacteraceae bacterium
TATCTGGCCCGCTGCAACCGGGAGCTGGAGGTCAATAGCGCCGCTTCGAGGAGTTCGTGGATGGAGGCGGTGAATGCCACTTCGAACAATGGCGAGTCGCTTTTTACGCTGGCCCGCATGGCTCTCCAGTGGGGGTGGGATAACGAGGCTGCCGATGCGTTGTGGCAGGCGGTTTCGAAGTCCAACCGTTCGTCCGAAGCCTTGGGCGCGCTGGATCGGTTTTATTTTGCCAAGCGCAATACCGAGGGGCTTTACCGGGTCTATTCGCTGATGCTGGACCGTAACCCGGGAGATCCGGCGGTGCGCAATAATTTCGCCGTTTTTTGCCTGCTCTTGGATAAGAACAAGGAGCATGCCGTGGGTGTGGCGCGCGAGTTGCACGAGAAGGACCCCGCGAGTGCTGTTTACGCCTCGACGTATGCCCTGGGGCTGTTTTGCGTGGGGCAGACGGCGCAGGCGCTGGAGGTGATGCAGGCGCTGAAGCCGGAGGCGCTGCGGGATCCGTCGATCGCCGCGTATTATAGCGGTTTTCTCGCGGCGGCGGGCCGGGAGGAGGAGGCGAAGACTTACCGGGCGCGCGCGCGCGGGGCTTCGCTGCTGCCGGAGGAGGCGCAATTGCTGCGGATTCCCGTGGGAGAGGAGGCGGCGCAGGCTGTTGAGGCTGCGCCGGTTCCGCAACCGGTTCTTGCGCCGGAGGTTCCGGCGGCCGCGACGAGCGGGACGCCTGGGCTTTGATTGGCTCGCGGCTGCGTTTGCGGACGGCACGGAGTGCCGTCCCTACCGTGGCGCTTTGCCGAAGTGTCCGCGAAAGGGGGATTAGGTGTCCGGCGGCTGCGGGTGCTCTTCGTTGCCGGGCTGGATGGTGTTGTTGACTTTCACCGGGATGTTGGGCCGCAGTTTGAAGGCTCCCGAGGTGATGATTTCGTCGCCTTCTTGGATGCCGCTCAAGACGGATACTTGGTCGCCCCGGGTGGGGCCGAGTTTGATGAATTGCTGGACGGCTTGTGGCTCCGGCTTGCCGTCTTTGTTTTTGCCTTCTTTGACGAGGTAGACGGAGTCGCCGTAGGGGGTGTAGCTGACGGAGGAGGCGGGCACGGCGAGGACGCCGGAGGTTTCCGGCAGGAGGACGTCCACTTTGACGAACATGCCGGCGCGCAGGCTGCCCTTCGGGTTGCTTACGGTTGCCTCGACTTGGATGTTGCGGTTGGATTCGTCGAGGCGGGAGTCGATGGCGGTGATTTCGCCTTCAAAGGTTTTGCCGGTGAGCCCCGCGGCGGTGAGCCGGACTTTCTTTTGCAGGCCGATCTCGCCCAGGTGGGGCTGCGGGATGGAGAATTCGACGTAGATCGGGTCGCTCGATTCCAGGGGCACCATGGCGACTCCGGCGTTGACGTACTGGCCGATGTTGACTTGCCGGATGCCGAGGATGCCGTCGAACGGGGCGGTGATGGTTTTGCGGGCGATGAGGGCGCGGGTTTCGTCCGCGGCGGCGGCGGCTTGCCGGGCTTCGGCGGCGGCGGCGTCAAAGTCGGCTTGCGAGGCGGCTTTCTTTTCGAGGAGGTCTTTTTTCCGGTTCAGGCTGACTTTGGCGAGGTCCAGGCGGGCTTGCGCGGCGGCAAGCTGGGCTTCTTCTTGCTTGGTGTCGAGCCGGAGGAGGAGGTCGCCTTTTTTGACCGGTTTGCCGGATTCGAAGGCGATTTCGGAGACGATCCCGGCGAGGTCGGTGCTGACGAGGACGCCGTTGACGGCTTTGAGCGAGCCGACGGCCGATAAGACGGGTTGCCAGGTCTGCGGCTTGGCGACGAGGGTGGAGACGGCGGCGGGCGGCTGCACCATCATTTTGAATTGGGCCATTTTCGCCTGCATGTTGCGCTGAAAGACGTGGTAGATCCCCCCGGCGGCGATGGCGACGCATCCCAACATGATGAGCATTCGTTTGAACATAGACGTTTTCCTGGCAATAGGATCTGGGTAATTAGGCGGCTGATAATTCTCTAGCCTAATTATCAGGGGGCTTACCGTTGTCAAGGCTCCGCTTGGGTCTTGCCCGCGCACGGGGGCGGGCCGATACTGGCGGACGCATGTCTTTTGTGCCCGATAAAACGCCGATTCATTCGCTGACGCTGCCGCAGTTGCAGGAGAAGTTGTCCGCTCTTGGCCAGCCCGCTTACCGGGCGAAGCAGGTGATGGAGTGGCTTTATGGGAAGCGGGCGGGGGCGTTCGCGGCGATGTCGAATCTCCCGGCGGCGCTGCGCGAGGCGCTGGACGGGGCGTTTGGGTTCGATTCGCTGGAGCCGGTGCGGACGCTGGGCGCGCGGGATACGACGCGCAAGTTTCTCTTCCGGCTGGCGGATGGGGCGCTGATTGAGACGGTGCTTATCCCGGCGTCTCCGGCGCTGTATGGGGAGGGGTCGGACCGGCGGACGCTGTGTATTTCGTCGCAGGTGGGCTGCGCTTATGGGTGCCGGTTTTGCGCGAGCGGTTTGAATGGGTTTGCCCGCAATTTGCATGCCGGGGAGATTGTGGGGCAGTTTTTGCGGGCGGAGACGCTGGGCGGGGAGCGGATTCAGAATATTGTGTTCATGGGGATGGGGGAGCCGCTGGCTAATTTCGACAATGTGATGCAGGCGATCGCGATTTTGAATGCGCCGTGGGGGGTGGGCCTGGGGGCGCGGCATATGACGGTTTCGACGAGCGGCCTGGCTCCCCGTATTCGCGATTTGGCGGCGCAGCCGTTGCAGATCCGGCTGGCGGTGTCGCTCCACGGGGCGACGGATGCGGTGCGGGACCGGATTATGCCGGTGAACCGGAAATACCCGCTGGCGGAGTTGCTCTCCGCTTGCGACGAGTATGTGGCGCGCAAGAATCAGCGGATTACGTTCGAGTTTATTTTGATCGAGGAAATCAACGATTCCCTGGAGCAGGCGGCGGAGTTGGGCCGCATCGCGCGCCGGTTGGATGCGAAGATTAATTGTATTCCTTACAACCCGGTGGAGGGCTTGGCGTGGAAGCGGCCTTCGCTGCGCCGCCAGGATGCGTTTATGGCGGCGCTGGAGCGGACCGGCGCGGATGCGACGATCCGCCGGGAGAAGGGGGTCGATATCGAGGCGGCTTGCGGGCAGCTTCGCTTGCAGGTGAGCCGCGAAGGCGGGGCCGCGTAGGCGCTACTTGCCGCGCGGGCTCCAGGTCCGGCCGCCGGGGAGGCCCCGTACGGTGGGGGTCGCTTTGGCGCGGGGTTTGCCGCCGTGGCTGGCGCTCCCCCGGTTGCCGCTTTGGGCGTGGCCGCTTTCTTTGCGGCTTGGCCGGGCGCTTCCGCGCGGGGGACGGGCGGTTTCGCTTCGCTGGGTGCGGAAATGGGACGGTTCGGCGGCGGGCGCGGGGGCGGAGAGGTCGAACCCGGCGGCTTCGCAGCGCGGGAGGGGACGGCGGATGAGGCGCTCGACGTCGCGCACGGGGGCGCGGTCTTCCGGGGTGACGAAGCTCAAGGCGACGCCGGTTTGCTCGGCCCGGCCGGTGCGGCCGATGCGGTGGACGTAGTCTTCGGCGTGGAGGGGGAAGTCGAAGTTGACGACGTGGGAGATCCCGTCGACGTCGATGCCGCGCGCGGCGATGTCGGTGGCGACGAGGACGCGGGCTTCGCCGCTTTTGAAGGCGTTCAAGGCGCGGATGCGCTGGTTTTGGGAGCGGTTGGAGTGGAGGGCGACGGCGGGGATTTTGGCGCGTTCCAGGGAACGGGCGATCCGGTCCGCTCCATGCTTGGTGCGCGAGAAGACGAGGACGGAGGCCATGGCCGGGTCGTTCATCAGGTGGAGGAGCAGGGCGCCTTTTTGCGTTTTGGGCACTTCGTAGAGCCGCTGGGTGACGGTTTCGGCGGGGTTGGCGCGGCGGCCGATTTCGACGGTTTTCGGGCCGTGGAGGAAGGCGTCGGTGAGCGCTTCGATTTCCCGGGAGAGGGTGGCGGAGAAGAGGAGGGTTTGCCGCTTGCGGGGGAGGGCTTTGACGATGCGCCGGATGTCGGGCAGGAAGCCCATGTCGAGCATCCGGTCGGCTTCGTCGAGGACGAGGAAGCGCAGGCCGCCGAAGTCGCCGTAGCCGCGCCCCATGAGGTCGAGCAGGCGGCCCGGGGTGGCGATGAGGAGTTCGACGCCGGATTTGAGGGCTTCGATTTGCGGGCGTTCGCCGACGCCGCCGAAGATGACGGCCATGCGTACGCGCAGGTGGCGGGCGTAGGCGCGGACGTTTTCTTCGATCTGGGCGGCGAGTTCGCGGGTGGGGGCCAGGATGAGGGCGCGGGTGCCGGTGGGGTGGCCGTCGGCGGCGCTCTCCTTGAGTTTGGCGAGGATGGGCAGGACGAAGGCGGCGGTTTTGCCGGTGCCGGTCTGGGCGATGCCGATGAGGTCGTTGCCCTCCAGGATGAGGGGGATGGCCGCCGCCTGGATAGGCGTCGGTTTGGTGTAGCCCGCTTCCTCAAGGGCTTGAAGGATTTTGGGGCCGAGACCGAGCGTTTGGAATGACATAAAACATCCACTATGGGGCCGTTCTTGCCGGTTGGCACGCAGAATCGGGGTGGTTTTTGGCAATTCCAGGACGGGGAAATTCCTACCCCTACCGCGTAAGACATGGTAGATAGCAGTCGCTATGGCTCACAAAATTACCGATACCTGCGCCGCTTGCGGCACGTGCAAAGACGAATGTCCCCAGGGAGCGATCTCTGAAGGCAGCCCTTACAAAATCGACCCGGAACTCTGCATTGATTGCGGAGCCTGCGTCGCGGCTTGCCCCACGGGAGCTATCGTCGCCGAATAACTTCTTTCCCTTGAAAGGGGGATTGTAAAAAGACCCGCCGGATTGCGTTCCGGCGGGTTTTTTTGTGCCCGGCCGGGTTGGGCGGAAGGTGCGATTTTCCCGGGGTGAGGAATTACGTTTCGGAGGCGCTGGCTGCGCTGGCGGCGGGGAAGCCGGTTGCTACGCCTTTTACGCAGGCTTATGGGTGCAGTGTGAAATACGCGGCGTAGTAGGGCGGTTTTTCGACGTTCTTTGAGGTACGGGGGCTGCGGATGACGCTTTGGTTTGTTGAGGGGCTGTCCGGCTGGCCGCGGTTGCGAAG
>JAQTMF010000213.1 GCA_028714515.1 Chthoniobacteraceae bacterium
TAAGATGAAGGGGCGTTGTTGCGGCATCTGAGCAAAATCCCGTTCATCTTTAGAAATCCTGCCAATCCTGTTTAAAATTTCCAACGTTTCTCTTTTCTTCTGGTTTGAATGCGTGAACACGCCCTAATTCATCCCTGTCTTTTCCTCATCGTCTTGAATGCGTGAACACGGCCTAACGCCGCGCACGCCCGGGTTCCTCCCCGGTGTCTTCCTTCGCCGACCCTTGTTCGCGGCGGAAAAGCGCGGGGCTTCGGCCGGTATGACGCAGGAATACCCGGCTGAAGTGGTGCCGGTTGGCGAACCCCACCCGCTCGGCGATTTCCTCAATGGAACGCTCGCTCAAAGCCAGCAAGCGGCACGCCTCGCGGATGCGGCGGCGGGCCACATAACGGGCGGGCGTCATGCCGAGCCGCCCCTTGAACCACCGCAAAAACCCCTCCACGCTCATCCCCGCCAGCCCGGCGAGAACCGCATTCGAGAGATCCCCCGGCAGCGAGCGCTCGATGTGCTCCAGGAGCCGCGCCAACGCCGGCGGCAGCGCGGGGCGCACCGGGAGAGCCTTCGCCGAGAACCAGCAATGCAACACCGCGAGACAGGCGTGGAAAAGCCGCCGCTTGCCCCCTTCCTCCAAGTCCACGCGCCGCAGGAGCAGCTCGCGCAAAGCCGTCAAATTCGCCGCGAGCGGAGCGTCGAGCGGCACACTCAGCAGATCGGGCACGAGACCGGGAGAAAGCGGCGGCGAGAAATGCATCCACAGATGGGGAACCCCGGCGGTGCCCCGCGCGTCGAAAGCCGTGTTTTCAGGAATCAGCACAATGCGGTCGGGCCCGAGCGCGACGCGGCGGCCCGCCACCTCCACGCGCGCCCCCTTCTTCCCATTGTAATAAAGCCGCCAGTAAGGATTGCAGAGGCCGTTGTATTGCCAATCGCCGCAATCCGCGAGATAGCCGCACTCGTGAAGCTGAAAACTGCCGGAGCCCCACGGGTCGAGGTCGTGGAGCGGAACCGCCCGCAGCCGCCGCGGGTCCTTCCAGCGGATCAGATCATTTTTGGATACAACATATCCGCGATTGGGCACAGACACATTTTGCCCGGAACGATACAGTTTGCGCAACCTTTTCGTTGGAAAAAATGAAACCCAAATCCCTCCGCTTCCGCCAGATCCACCTCGACTTTCACACCTCGCCCGCCATCGAAGGCATCGGCGCGGCCTTCGACAAAAAAGAATGGCAGGAGACGCTGCAAACCGCGCGGGTCGATTCGATCACGCTTTTCTCCAAATGCCACCACGGGTTGAGCTACCATCCCACCACGGTCGGCGTACAGCATCCCCACCTCACCTTCGACCTGCTGCGAACCCAGATGGACGCCTGCCGCGAGATCGGCGTGCGCACCCCCGTCTACCTTTCCGCCGGTGTGGACAACACGATCACCCGGACACACCCCGAATGGCGCGAAATCGACTCCGCGGGGCGCTACGCGGGCTGGAGCAAGAGCCCGCTGGAGCCGGGCTTCCACAAACTCTGCTTCAACACCCCCTACCTCGACTACCTCTGCCGCCAGATCGAGGAAACCGTAACGCTCTTCCCCGACGCCGACGGCATCTTCCTGGACATCATCGCCCAGGGGCAATGCTGCTGCCCCTGGTGCATGGAAGCGATGGCGAAGCGCGGGCTCGATCCGCTCAAGGAAGAAGACCGCGTTGAATCCGCGCGGCTCGCCCTGGAGCGTTACTACCAGGCCACCACCGCCGCCTGCAAAATCCGCAACCCCGGCATGCCCGTCTTCCACAACAGCGGCAACATCGCGCGGAACAACCGGGATATTCTTCAATACGAAAGCCACCTCGAACTCGAATCACTGCCCACCGGCGGCTGGGGCTACGACCACTTCCCGGAATCCGCCGCCTACGCCGCCAACCTCGGCCTCGACTTCCTGGGCATGACCGGCAAATTCCACCTCTCGTGGGGCGAATTCGGCGGCCTCAAACACCCCAACGCCCTGCGGTACGAATGCGCCGCCATGCTCGCCGTCGGGGCCAAATGCAGCATCGGCGACCAGCTCCATCCCAGCGGCCGCCTCGACCGCTCCACCTACGCCGTGATCGGCGCGGCCTACGGCGAAGTCGCCGCCAAAGAGCCATGGTGCAGCGGCAGCGCCCCCATCGCCGACATCGCCATCCTCTCCAGCGAATCCGAAAACGGCCAATCGGCGGCCAGCAAAGACGCGGATACCGGCGCCTGCCGCATCCTGCTCGAAGGGCACCACCTCTTCACCCTCATCGACCGGCAGATCGACTTCGCCCCCTACAAATTGCTGATCCTCCCCGACAACATCCTCGTAGACGACGCCCTCCGGGCCCGCCTCGACGCCTACCTCGCCCAAGGCGGCAAACTCCTCCTTTCCGGCCGCAGCGGCCTGCGCAAGGGAGGCGAAGGGTTCGCCCTCGACATCGGCGCGTCCTATCAAGGCGAAAGCCCGTACTCGCCCGACTACCTCCTGCCCGCGCCCGCGCTGCGCCCGCCTTTCCTCGAAACCCCGTTGCTGATGTATGCCGCCTCGCAGCGCATCCAGGCAACCACGGGCGAAAGCCTCGGCCAGATATTCGACCCCTACTTCAACCGCACCTACCAACACTTTTGCAGCCACCGGAACACCCCCTTCCGGCCCGAGCCCTCCGGCTTCGACGCCGGAGTGCGCCACGGCGGCCTCGTCTACCTCGCGCACCCCGTCTTCACCCTCTACCGGGGCATCGGCGCGGTCATCCAGAAAGACATCGTCCTGCGCGTGCTGGACACCCTTTTAGGCGACGGGCGGACCATCCAAACGAACCTGCCATCCACAGCCCGCGTCACCGTGCGCCAACAACCGGAAGCAAAGCGCCGGATCGTGCACCTCCTCTACGCCAACAAAGCGGTGAGGGGAGGGGAAGCCACCCGTGAAGGAGGCGGCGCCTCCAGCGTGGAAGTCATCGAAGACCTGGCCGCACTCCACGGCGTCACCCTTTCCGTCCGCCAGCAAGCCCCCATCGCCCGGGTAACAATCGAGCCCCAGGGAGAAGAAATCCCGCACACCGTGCGCGAAGGCCGGGTAGAAATCACATTGGACACCTTCACCTGCCACCAAATGGTCGTCCTCCACGAAGCGAGGTAGGGATGGCACTCCGTGCCGTCCGTCCCGGGGCGTCGCCGCCTCATTAAGCCCCCTCGTTCCCAATCTCCCGATTGGGAACGCCCCTGTCAGCGAATCTCCAGATTCGCAACGGGTGAATGCAACCTGGCGCCCGGAAACCCTCCATCCGCGCCGCAGCCAATGAAGACGCAGCGAAGAGAACCGCCGCGCCCCTACGGCATTTCAACGCTCGCCACAGCCATGGCGGCCATCCCCTCCCGGCGTCCGATCGCGCCGAGCCGTTCATTCGTAGTCGCCTTAATGCCGACCCGCCGGGGCTCGATCCCCAGGACCGCCGCCAGGTTTGCCCGCATGGCGGCGAGGTGCGGGCCGATCTTGGGCGCTTCAGCCAGCAGCGTGCTATCGACATTCACAACCCGCCCCCCCTGTTCGGCAACGAGCTGAACGCTCCGCCGGACAATCTCCAGGCTGGAGATCCCCCGGATGGATTCATCCGTATTGGGAAAATGATGGCCGATATCGGCTTCGCCAATGGCCCCCAGAAGGGCATCGGCGATGGCGTGGCAGAGCACATCGGCATCCGAGTGCCCCTCCAGCCCCCGGTCCGGCGCGACCTCCACGCCGCCCAAAACGAGCTTGCGGTGCGCCTCGGGCGAGGCGAAAGCGTGGATGTCGTAACCGATGCCGACGAGATTCATGAGGGGGGAGCGCTTAATCGACGTTCAAATCCAGAACGCCGTTGGTGGCGATAATGGCGAGTTTGTCGGGCTGGTCGGGATGCGGCGTCAGTTCGCAGCAGCCCCCGGCGGCTTCCACCAGCAATTTTCCGGCGGCCACGTCCCACAAGTTCACGCTCGATTCGATGTAAGCATCCAGCCGCCCGGTGGCGACATAGGCGAGATCGAGCGCCGCGCTGCCCATGAGCCGGCATTTGCGCACCCGCACGACCATTTTTTCGAACATCGGCAGCCCCGTGTTAATGGAAGCCTTGCTCTTGGCAAAGCCGACCGAGAGCACCGCGTCGGAGAGCCGGGCGCGCGGGCTCACCCGGACGGGCTGGCCATTGAGCCGGGCCTGGCCGCCATCCTCCACCTCCCAAAGCTCATTGCGCATCGGGTCGAAAATAACGCCCAGGATCATCTTCCCCTCGTGGCGCAGCGCGATGGAAATGCAAAAGTGCGGGATGCCGTAGAAGAAATTCACCGTGCCGTCGATGGGATCGACGATCCACTGGAACGGGCTGTCCTGCTTGCCCGCGATGCCCTCCTCGCCGTAGATCGCGTGATCCGGGAAGCGCTCCAGGAGAATCCCGGTGATGAGCTCCTGCGAGCGGACATCGAGGTCCAGCTTGATGTCGTGGGCCTCGAACTTGTGGACATCGAGCTGTCGGCCGAAATTTTGTTTGAGGAGAGTGCCGGCGGCGTGGGCGGCATCGACCGCGGCTTTGAGGTATTGGGAATTGGTCATGGGTGGGAATCAGCGAAGAAGCCTTTCTACAATCTGACGCCGCCCCTTTGCAATTAAATCATCTGCTCCAGGAACTCGCGGCCGTTGAAAGGCGCGATTTCGCCGAGCTTCTCCCCTGTGCCGATGAAGCGCGTGGGCAGGCCCAGTTCATTTTGAATCGCGATCACCGCGCCCCCCTTGCCGCTGCCGTCGAGCTTGGTGACAATCACGCCGGTGAGGCCGATCGCCTGGTGAAACTCGCGCGCCTGCGCCAGCGCATTGCTGCCGGTCGTGGCATCCACCACAATCCAGATCTCGTGCGGCGCCTCCGGGTCATGCTTCGCCAGCGTCTTCTTGATCTTGGTCAGCTCCGCCATCAGGTGCGACTTCGTGTGAAGGCGGCCCGCCGTGTCGCACAAGAGAAACTCGACCTGCTTGCGCTCGGCCGCCGTGTAAGCGTCGTAGCAAAGCGCGGCCGGGTCG
>JAQTMF010000214.1 GCA_028714515.1 Chthoniobacteraceae bacterium
CGGGCTGCGAGGCAACGCGATTGGCCGCGGCGCTCCCCACGGAAAATCCGTAGAGACATACCGGAGCATACTGAATCTCCGGGTGATCCGGAAAATCGCGCGAGGCTTGGGCCAGGGCGGACACGACTCTCCGCGCCCCCTCGCCGGCGCACCGGTAATCGATCGTCCCCACCGGCCGCTTATCGCGCGGCGTGGTTTGCTTCGGCAGCAAGGCCGGGAAGTTGATCATCAGGCAATTGAACTCGGCCGCCAGCGCGCGCCAATGGCTCTGGCCGGGGAACAGCCCCATATTGTTGATGATGATCGCCGCGCGAACCGGTTTGTTCCGATCCGGCAGATACGCCGGATACTCCTGCACTTGCTCGCCGGGAATACCGGCGTGGATGACGCCGTCCCACTCCCGCTCTTGATTCCCAACGGCGGTTGTCGCCAGGAAGAGAAACGCGGCGAACGCGAACAGCTTCGAGGGGAGATTCGTCATGGGTAAACGCGGTGATGGATGAGCGGCCTTCCGCCTTCCTATTTTCCGACGCAGAAGGTGGAGAAGATTTTGCCAAGAAGATCCTCGGTATCGACCCGGCCCACCATGTCGCCCACGGCGTCGAGGGCGCTGTGAAGTTCCAGGGCGACGAACTCGGCCGAGAGCCCGTCCGCCAACGCCGCCCGCGCCGCCTGCGCAAACCGCGCGGCATTTTGGAGACAGGCTTGGTGCCGGGCGTTGATGGCGATGGAAACGTCGCCGCCCGCGAAGCCGCCGCCCAGGACGCGCCCGGCAATCGCTTCGGCCAGGGGATCGATGCCGCGCGGCCCGGCGCTCTCCAGGCACGAGACGCGCACGCCCGCCGCGCCCGCCCACGAAGGATGTTCACCGAGGTCGATTTTGTTGAGCACGAGGAGCCGCGCGGGGTCGAGCGCCTCCCCGGGCCGGGGCTGGCTGGCATCCACGATGTGCAAGACGAGGTCCGCCCGCTCCAGGTGCCGCAGCGTGCGGGCGATCCCCTCGCGCTCCACGGCGTCGTGGGCGGCGCGCACCCCGGCGGTGTCGATGAGCCGCAGCGGGAGGCCGCGCACGTTGATGACTTCCTCGATGGTGTCGCGCGTGGTGCCGGGCGTCTCGCTGACAATGGCCCGCTCGAAACCGAGCAGCCGGTTGAGCAGGCTCGATTTGCCGACGTTGGGCGCGCCGTAAAGAACCGTCCGCACGCCTTCGCGCAGGACGCGTCCCTGGTCCGCCGTGCGCAGCAAACCCGCGAGCGTCTCGCCGACGCCGTCCAGCCGCGCTTGCAGGGCCGCGCCGGTATCGGGGGTGATCTCTTCCTCGGGAAAGTCGATGTAGGCCTCCACGTGGGCGAGGATCTCCACAAGCGTTTCGCGCAGCTCCCGGATGCGCCCGCCCAGGCGGCCCTCAAGCTGCTCGGCGGCGGCGCGCAGGCCCAGGTCGGTCTGCGCGCGGATGAGATCCATGACGGCCTCCGCCTGGGTGAGATCCATCTTGCCGTTCAAAAATGCCCGTTGCGTGAACTCCCCGGGCCCGGCGGCGCGCGCGCCCCGTTCCAGGAGAAGAGCCAGGAGGCGGCGCGTGACGAGGATGCCGCCGTGGCAGGCAATCTCCACCATCTCCTCCCCGGTGTAGCTGGCGGGAGCGCGGAACACCGTCAGCAAGACTTCGTCCAAAACCAGGCCGCCGGTGACGATGCTCCCCAATTGCTGGAAGCGCGCGGGCAATTCCGCCACCCGCCGCTTGGAACGGAAGATCCCGTCCGCAATGGCGACGGCCCGGGGGCCGCTGAGGCGCAGCACCGCGATGGCCCCCTCGCCAAAGGCGGTGCAGACGGCGGCGATAGTCTCTTGCATGGCGGGCGGCTACTCGGCGGCCTCTTCGGCGCGGCCCGCCCCCGCGCGCAGGTTCATAAAGTCGCAAATGCCCCGTTTTTTGGACCCGGCGACGAATTCAAAGAAATCCCGGCCCGCCTCGCCCCACGCGCGCTCCTTGGCGGCTGCGAGAGCCTGGGCGGTATTGAGGCCGCTTTTGTAGAGCAGCTTGAAGGCGTCTTTGACCTCCTGGCGCTGGGCGGCGTCCATTCCGCTGCGGCGCAGGCCCACGACGTTGATTCCGACGATGCCGTTGAGCTTGGCCGCGATGAGAAACGGCGGGACGTTTTTGCTGATCGCGCCGTTGCCCTGGATGATGGCCTGCCGCCCGACATGAACGAACTGGTGGAAAACGGATCCGCCGCCCAGGAAGACGCCGCGCTCGATATGGACATGCCCGGCGAGCAGGACGTTGTTGGCGATGACCACGCGGTCGGCCACCTGCGCGTTGTGCCCGACATGGGCGCCCGTCATGAGAAAGCAATGGCTGCCCACGCGCGTTTCGGTCCCCTCCCCCGTGCCCCGGTGGAGGGTGGAATATTCGCGGATGCGGTTGTGGTCGCCCAGGACGACCCAGCTTTCCGTGGCGGGGTTGAAGGCGTAATCCTGGGGATCGGCCCCGACGATGGCCCCGTAACCGATGGTGTTTTCCACGCCCATGCGGACCCAGCCGGTGATGACGGCGTGGGCCTGGATGACGCATCCGTCGCCAATCTCCGCAGGGCCTTCGATGACGGCATAGGGTCCGACGCGAACGCCCGCGCCCAGCCGGGCGCCGGGATGAATAAGGGCGGTGGGATGGATGAGCGGAGCTTGGGCGGGATCGGCGGGATTCATGGTTGCGCCGCAAGATAGTGCAGGCGCAGGCCGGGGTGGCAAGTTTGTTCTACGCAAACTCGGCCAGGATGCGGACGACATCGCTGTCGCTCACCGGCTCGAACTGCCTGTAAAACTGCCCGACGGCGTAAAAATCGGGGGCGCGGTTCAAGACGACAACCTGGTCGGCCGCCCGCTCCAGCGTGGCCAACATCTCGATGGGAGCCACCGGGACGGCCAGGATCCGCCGGTCCGCGCCGCCCCGCTTCAACGCCGCGAGAGCGGAAAGAGCGGTGGACCCGGTGGCAACGCCATCGTCCACCAGCAGAACGCGGCGTCCCTGCACCTGGACGGGCGCGGCGCTGCCCCGGAAGAGGATCATGCGGCGGTCGAGTTCCTCCCGTTCGCGCCGCGAGGCGGCCTCCAGATAAGCCTGGCTGACGCCCAGGGACTCGATGATACGCTCGTCCAGGAAACGCTCGCCATGGGAGGAAACGGAGCCGACCGCCAGCTCCGGGTTGCCGGGCGCGCCGATTTTCCGGGCAAGCCACACATCCAGCGGAGCATGCAGCGCCCGGGCGACCTGGGCTCCCACGACAACGCCACCGCGAGGGATGGCCAAAACAAGCAGGTTCCCCTTTCCCGGCGGAAGAGCGGATTGAAGAGCCTCGGCCAGGAGGCGGCCCGCCTCGGATCGATCCTCGAAGGTATTCACGCACCTCCTTTCGCGGCAAGGGGGCGGGCCGGCCGGGGGGCAAATCCTGCCTTGTCAGCCGTGGAAACTCACCAACCGGAGCGAACAGGAAGAGAGTCCGCAGATTTCGCGGAGAAACGCAGATTTTTAATCTCGTTTCTTCGCGTGGGGGGCGAAGAAACTTTAGGCGGCTCGGTTGTTACCCTGCCGCGTAGCTGCTTTCGACGCGCTTGGCGACGTCTTCGTAGCTGTAATCGACTTCGTAAATCTGCTTGAAGCACGCGAGCGCTTCGTCTTTGTGCCCCATCTGGTCGTGCAGGAGCCCCAGTTGGTAAAGGATGTCCTTTTTGGTGGCGTCCATGACCATGATTTCGCTGGCGGCGTCGCCGAATTGCTTGGCGGCCAGGTCGAGCATCCCCTTTCCGACGTAGCAGCGGCCCAGGAGGCTCATGGCGCGCAGGCGGACGTTGGGGTTGTTGCGCGCTTTCTGAAGTTCGGGAATCGCTTCCGTAAACTCGCCGTTTCCCATGAGCTGTTCGCCCAGTTCGAAGCGGAAGAGGAGGTCCGTCGGGTTGCGTTCGACGCGCTTGCGGGCATCGTCCAGCATGGAGTCGTTTTTCTGTTTGATGAGGCCGGCAAGCTCTTCTTTGACGCGCGGGGCGTCCGCGTTGTCTTCGCCGGCTTCTTCCAGCCATTTCTGGCGGGCTTCGACGGCGGCGTCGATTTGCTTGAGCTGCATGTCGGCGACTTTGCGCAGAAGCCAGCTATCCGCTCCTTTGGAGAGTTCGCTGGCGTAGTTGTACCAGGCGATGGCGTTCTCGAAGTCTTCGCTCTGCTCGTAGAGGGCGGCGATCTGGCGGGCGGTGTCGATGCTTTCCGGGTGCGCTTCGGCTTCCTGGTGCAGTTCGGCAAGGAGGGCGGCGATGGAGGCTTCGTCTTTGACGACGCGGTTTTTCTGCTCCATGGCGACGGCTTCCTCTTTGTTCTTGATGAGGTCGCGGTAGTCCTTGGCTTTGTCCCAGCCCCCGGCTTTCATGGTGTTCGCGGCGGCGGCGTCTTTGGCGCGCTTGTTGGCCACGAGGTCTTGCGGGGTGATTTCGAGGATTTTATTGAAGATGGTGAGCGCTTTGTCGGCGTCGCCGTGGGCGAAGTAGAGTTCGCCCAGTTCGCTCATCGTTTTCGTGTCCTTCTGGTCGCATTCGATGAGGGTTTGCAGGGCGAATACGGCGGTCTCGAAGTGGCCGAGCGCCATGGCGGCGTCCTTGAGGAGGTGGTTGGCGGCGTTGTTGAACGGGTCTTTTTCGAGGATTTCCTCGGCCAAATCCATCGCCGCTTTCGGGTCTTTTTTGAGCAGTTGCGGCCCCTTGCCCATGACGGCGATGGTGGAAAAGCCGCCGAAGAAGTTTTTCTTTCCCCGGTGCATTTCTATCTGCGCTTTGCGAAGGAGTTTGCGGCCTTCGAGAAAGTCGGGGGTTTCTTTTAACACCGATTGCACGAGTGCGACGGCGTATCCGAAGTTGCGAATTTCGACCGCGCTGATGGCTTTGCGCCAGTTGCCGCGGGAGTTATCGGAGAGTTCTTTTTCAGTCTTTTCAGGCATACCAAGGGGAGAAAGTGCTAAAATAGCATTCGAAACGTCTGTATTGCAATGGGGAACTGGAAGGATCGGCA
>JAQTMF010000215.1 GCA_028714515.1 Chthoniobacteraceae bacterium
CAGGGCGGCTTCGATTTTTTCGGCAAGTTCCATAGGGGGGGATTTACGATTTACGATTTACGGGCGCGTTCAACCTGTCGGTCAGGTCGAGCTTGGTCACAGCGAGATACTTTCGCAGGGTGCTGTCGAACTCGCGGGTGTTCAGTTTGGCTGGCTCCTGGCGGCGGAGCTGCAGGCGCTGCCGGCCGACGGGCGCGCCGCGGATCTCCCGGTTGGGTTGGAGTCCCCAAACAACCTTGATGCCGGTCAGAATCATGGGCAAGAGTAAGCCGAAACTCAGAAACTCAGAAACCGCTTTCAACTTGACCGCTTTCAACTTGAACTGACTGAACGAGCGGCTGCTTTTGGAGGTACTCATCAAGCCCGTCGCGGAATTCGTCAATCGAGTCGAAAACCGATTGCTGCCATTCGAGGGTTTCCTCGTTGAATTTGGAATCATCAACCTGAATGGTGATGGTGATTTGAAAGCTGCTGGTCATCCGGTTTTGATTCCGAGTGATCGTGCGCTGTCGCCGAGTTTCCTGGCAATGTAGTCTTTCATGCTGCGGGTCTCCTGGTGGAAGGCGCTTTGCAGGGCCGGCTCGCCGTAGAGGATCAGGGCTTCCTTGTGATCGCGTTTGGCGGAGGCGGCGTTGGTGATTCGAGCCATGACTTTGTAGCTGCCCGGGCGCGCGGGGACGGCGCTGCCTTTGGCCCGGCCAATCTTT
Organism: Chthoniobacteraceae bacterium; assembly: GCA_028714515.1. GTDB lineage: Bacteria > Verrucomicrobiota > Verrucomicrobiia > Chthoniobacterales > Chthoniobacteraceae > UBA695. The sequence goes on from JAQTMF010000215.1 coordinate 708, forward strand.
TTTGCGCCGCGAAACTGTAATCCCACGAGAGTGCCCAGCGTGGCGATCGCCGGCACCCAACCCGACGCGATGAACGCCCGGGATTGGTCGCGAATGACTGTCAGCCGGTAAATTGCCCGTTCCATCGCGCGGCCGTAAAGGCCGGGCTGGCCTTTGCTTCCGCGGCGCGCGTTGATGATGAGGGCCGCGAGCGGAGCTTCGCCGGCCGTGGCGGCGTAGGCCCGGCGGACGCGGTGCAGTCGGTTGGTGAGGGGATTCATTTCCCGGACTCTGCGGAGCCTGACGCCCAGCTCGCGCGCGACCTGGCCTTTGCCGGTGCGATGGGTTAACGCGCACGCGACCTTCGCGATCTCGTAGGCTTTGCGGTTCACGATGTCGGGCAGGTCGCGCTTATTGAGTTCGATATAGCGGCGGAGCACGCGGTCGAACTCGGTGGTGTTTACCCTGATTGAAATCGGGGAAGACATGGGGAACGTGATGCGTGATGCGTGATGCGTGACCGGTCACGCCCCCTGCGCGGGGTCATTACACTCCAGGATCAGCAGGGCGTTGCGGAAGATGGTGCGGGTATCGATCCGCAGGTCGCGCGCGGTGGCCCCCGGGACGCTTGTATAGCTGATGCGCTGTTTCTCCTGGGGACTCACGCCGCCGACGAAGTGGTCCATGCGCACGACTAGGGTCACGGCGGCTGTCAGGCGGAGGCCTCCGGCTTCCAGGAGTTTGCCGCCCAGTTCCGGACCGCCGGCACAGGGGAAGATGCCGCCGGACCATGTAATGGTCGCGCCGGCCATTGATTCAAATTCTTGTATTCCGTCGAGGAGGCATTGGGTCGCGTCGTCCATGCCAACGGGCACACGTCAACCAGCAGGCAGGGGAAAAAGGGACTACGGCGGGGGTGGCGCTTCGGTAGTTTCGGCGCTGTGGTGGTATTCGTGGAGGATCCGCGGGATGTGGACCGTGGTCAGGCCCGGGATCGCGCACAGCTTCGCGGCATAGGCCCAGTCTTCACCGTAGTTGCTCGCGGGAAAACTCGAGCAGATCGCTAGTGTTCGACGCCAGGCGCAGACGTGCCAGGCGTTGCGGCGCGTGACGTGCGCCGGCCGGAAGGGTTCGTTCGGGTTGCCCAGGCGGAAGCTGATCTGGCCGGGGACACCGTCGATCACGGAGAGTTGCTCGAAGGTGATGACATCGGGAAAGTCTGTAGTCTGGAGTCTGGAGTCTGGAGTCGTTGGCTCGCTGGCGCTCGTAGGGACGGAGGACTTTAGACCCGAGACCGCAGACACGAGACTGGAAATGTAATCGGGGCGGATCCAGTCGTCGTCGTCCACGAAGGCTACGTAATCGCCGTGGGCCAGGCGGAGGAGGGCGTCGCGCTTTTCGCCGATCGTGCGGCGTTTGTTGTCGAGCAAAACCAAATGTTCCACGGGGAGCGCGCCGATCTGCCGGGCCAGCTCACGGCAAAGTTTGCCTATCTGTTCGAGGCGGCTCGGGACGGCCGGGGTGAGGATGGACAAAAGCATAAGTCTCGCGTCTGGGGTCTAATGTCTAAAGTCCTGGCCGGCGTCCGCCCGCGGAGTCCCGACGCGAGACTCCAGACTCCAGACTCGAGACTTCCTTCACCCAGATGCATCCCAGGTTTTTTGCAGGGAAGGTTTCGTCCACGGCGCGCATGACTTCTTCGTGCTGGGCGTCGTGTCCGGCGAACAGGCCGTTGGCTTTGAGCTTGGGTTGCCAGGCGACGAGATCCTTTTTCACGCTGGCGTAATCGTGCGCTGCATCGATGAAGCAAAAGGCAAGGGTGCCGTCGGGCACTTGGGCGGCCATGGCGGCGCTGTCGCCATCGAGGATCCGGACCATGTCGGCGACGCCGCAGCGTTGGAGGTTGGATTCGAACTCGGCGCGGAAGTTTCCGCCATGGGCACTCACTACTTCCGTGTGCGCGGGTTGGTTGAGTTCGCCGGTGAAATGGTCCACGGCCAGGAGCGTGACGCGCTTGCCCTGGCGTTTCAAGAGTTGCGCCAGAAAGATTATGGAGCGGCCGAGCCAGACGCCGACTTCGCAGATGGTGTCGCCATCGCGCAGGCCTGCGGCCACGGTTTGATAGAGGCTGATGTAGTTGAAGAAGCCGGGGATGCTGGTCCAGTCGTTGCCGGCGCGCAGGTCGGCAATGGTTTTCGCGCCGTCGGCGTAGCGGGCCGGGGCGTTTTGCGCGGCGTAGGTGGCGTCGGGGTCTTCGCCGGTTTTCAGGAAGTGGTCATGGGTGAAGACGATGTCGCGCGCTTCGATGACGGCTTTGCGGGCGTAGGCTTCCTGGGTGAACCAGTTGTCGGAATAAACTCCCGTGAAAAAGGGGTGGAACAGGAATCCATCGTGCATGAGGTACTCGCGGGTGCAGATGGCCATGCAGAGTAAATGATCCGTGCGGAAGCCGTCGCTGATGGCGAGGACTTCTCCTTTTGGGACGGATGGGTCGGATGAGACGGATGCGGCCAGGCGCTCCAGGATAAGTTTGTCCCAAAATGGCGTGGGGGTCCAGTCGTCGCTGAGTTGGACGAGGATCGGGGCGGTGGTGGCCCAGGCGGCTTGATTCCAGGCGGCCACGCAACCACCACCCGTAGGGACGATGGTGTGGTGCATTCGGGTGAGGATGGCGCTCTCGGTGTCGTCCTGGTCGAAGGCGAAGATGTGTTCGACCTGGTCCGGACGCTCGGCGAGGTCGAGCCAGAGCTTGCGGGTCTGACTGGCTTTTAACGGTCGGCCGCGGGTGGCGTGGAGCAGGGCGATGCGCGGGCCGCCGGCGCGTTTCAGGGATTCCTGGCGGACGATCTCGGCTTCGCGCATGAGGCCGTTGCCGCGCAGGGCCTGGCTGTAGATGTCGTCGCCGAGCCAGCCATACGCGGCGGCGCGTTCGTTCCAGTCGGCATTGGCGGGCGGGAGGGTGGACATCATCTGGCGCGCGTACGCGAGGGCGTCGCTGTTGCGGCCGTAATCGAGGGAGCTGCAGGTGAGGAGGCCCAGGGCTTCGCGCCGGCGCGGATCGGTCTGGTACGCCTGGTGGAGCAGGGATGTTTTGGTTGCTGGGTCGGTGCTCAGGCGCGCGAGGTTCATGAACAGTTCGAAGCGCTCGGGCCGGCCCAGGTCGGGGGACGCCAGGGCTTTTTGAGCGGCGACGATGCTGCCGGGGATGTCGCCCGCGCCGGCGAGTTCGCCCTGGAGATGGTAGAGCAGGCCGGGAGTCATGTCGGCGTCGGGGATGCTGCGGAGGATCCGGAGGTTGCGTTCGTTGCTGCCGGTCTTGGTCTGGTGCGGCAGGTGGGTGACGACGACGCGGCGGTCTTCGATGCTTTGCGCGGGCTGGATTTTGAAGTCGAAGCATTCATGGACGGGGTAGAGCCATTGCCCGGAGCCGCGCAGGATCATGCGTTCGCGCAGGATATGGACGCCGCGGCCAAAGATGTTGTAGGGAAAAAGGTACGCGACGAAGCCGCCGCGGTCGGCCAGCTCGCGCACGTGCTCGCCGCCTTCCAGGATGTCGTCGGTGTCGGCCCAGAAGCAGTAGTCGCCGGTGGCGAGGTCGAAGCTGAGCTGGCGGGCGGCGGCGAAGTTATCCACGTGGGGCCAATCGGCGGCGGAAGGGGAGTTGGAGTACTCGGCGGTGATGAGGGGAACGTTGCGCTCCTCTGCTCCTTTTCCCCTTTTCTCCTTTTCCTTGGCAGAGGGGCAGAGGGGAAAAGGAGCAGGGGGGAGGGAGGGGAATAGTTTGCGCGCGATTTCAAACGTTCGGTCGGGTTTCTGGTTGCCGATTGCGCGGACCAGGATGACTTCGTCGGCAATGGGCAGAAAGGAGCTGAGGCAGCGTTCGATGTACTCTTCGACGTTGCCGACGATCAAACACAAGCTGATTTTGGGTTTCATAAAAAAACAAACCGGGCCGCGTGGATTGGCACGCGACCCGGTTAAACTCCGGAGCCGATTGTTACAGCAAAATCCCCCGGCCAATCTTCGGGGGGTATTGCCGAGAATTTGTTTAGTCGGTGCGCTTGATGAGGCGGGCGCCGTTGCTGAGGCCGACGGAGTAACCGTAGTTCGCTTCCAGGTTAACGTAGCGCGTGCCGGTGTTGTTGTCGAAATGGTCGCGCAATCCGATGGTCAGGCCCGTGTCCGGGTCGCTGATGGAGCGGGCGTCGCTGTAGGTGTTGCCCTTCTGGGGTTCGAGGTAGCGCATCGCAATCGCGATCGCGCTGGCGTGGGCGAGCAGGCCCATGACGCTGTTGACCGAGCCGAAGACGTTGTTGACTTCATGGAAGTCGAACCCGAGGGCGCGCATGACGCGGCCTTCGCTGAG
>JAQTMF010000216.1 GCA_028714515.1 Chthoniobacteraceae bacterium
GCGAAGCCGCATCCTTATTGGCAAACGCAATTGCCCGGGGAGGACCACCAACCCGCCCCGCGATCCTTCCCGCGACAAGGCCCTTGTTCCCCACGCCCCCTCGAAGTTCAACCCCAGCCGCCTGAGCTTTCCTGCACCCTATCGTAAATCACCTCGCATAGCCGCATTGACAACCCGCGAGGCCTGTTTATACTCCTTGTCCCTCTACGCTCCCGGTGCGCCCGCGGCGCGATAGGGCGGTGTTGTTTATACCGATACTCGCTGGTGTAGCTCAGTGGTAGAGCGCGTCCTTGGTAAGGACGAGGTCACGGGTTCAATCCCCTTCACCAGCTCTGGTTGCGTTCGACATTCGGCACCGCGCAGTGCAAAGTGTGTGAGGTGCCTTGACGGGACGGGACGTGCTTGATTCATCAAGTCGTCTCCGGCCGTTGGAGATCCGAAAGTATCCTCCGACCCGGTCCTGTTCGGTCCCAAATGTCGAGTGCTGGTTTCTAAGGCAAGGTGGCAGACCGTTGTCGTCTGTCCAGGTTAGTGGTGCGGCTTACTTGCCAGCACCCATAGAGAACTCTTGGAGGTTCTTTTAATGGCTAAGGCTATCTTCGAACGTAAAAAGCCGCACGTAAACGTTGGCACCATCGGTCACATCGACCACGGCAAGACCACGTTGACGGCCGCTCTCTCGGCTCGCGCCGCTCACAAGTTCCCCACCGTCACGGCGAAGAACTATAAGGACATCGCCAAGGGTGGCACCGAGCGCGATGCCAGCAAGACCGTGACCATCGCCGCCGCCCACGTGGAGTACGAGTCAGACACTCGTCACTACGCCCACGTGGACTGCCCCGGCCACGCTGACTACATCAAGAACATGATCACCGGCGCTGCCCAGATGGACGGCGCTATTCTGGTCGTCTCGGCCGCTGACGGCCCGATGCCCCAGACCCGCGAGCACATTCTGCTCGCCCGCCAGGTCGGCGTGCCCAAGATCGTCGTCTTCCTGAACAAGGTTGACCTCGTCGACGATGCCGAACTGCTCGACCTCGTTGAGATGGAAATCCGCGAACTGCTGACCAAATACGGCTTCCCCGGCGACGATACCCCGATCATTCGTGGTTCGTCCCTGCCCGCTGTGAACAACCCCAAGGATGACGCCGCCAACAAGTGCATCGACGACCTTGTCGCCGCTCTTGACACCTGGGTTCCCGTTCCCCAGCGCGCGGTCGATCAGCCCTTCCTGATGCCCATCGAAGACGTCTTCTCGATCAAGGGTCGTGGCACCGTCGCCACCGGCCGTATCGAACGCGGCCGCGTCAAGATGGCCGACCCGGTTGAGATCGTTGGTCTCGGCGACACCCGCCAGACCGTCATCACCGGCATCGAGCAGTTCCAGAAGACCCTCGATGAAGGCATCGCCGGCGACAATTGCGGCGTGCTCCTGCGTGGTATCGAAAAGGAAGACATCGAACGCGGCCAGGTTCTGGCTGCCCCGAAGTCCATTACCCCGCACAAGAAGTTCACCGGCGAAGTCTACATTCTGACCAAGGAAGAAGGCGGGCGTCACACCCCGTTCTTCACCGGCTACCGTCCCCAGTTCTACTTCCGTACCACGGACGTGACGGGTTCGGCCAAGCTCCTTGGCGGCGCTGAAATGGTGATGCCCGGCGACAACGTGACCATCGAAGTCGAGCTCCAGGCCCCGATCGCCATGGAAGAGAAGCTTCGTTTCGCTATCCGCGAGGGTGGCAAGACGGTCGGCTCCGGTGTCGTGACCAAGATCCTGGAATAACTCCAGGACGTACATTAAGTATTCGCGTGGATCGGGCGGAAACGTCCGATCCACGCTTTGGAAGTATGAATTCGAATTTCGAATCTGGAATCCGGGATTTGAAATTTGAGATTTGAAATCCGAAGGATTTGAGTCATGGCCAAAGAAAATCGTGAAATGGTGTGGATGCAGTGTGCGACGTGCGGCGACCTGAACTACCGCACCGAGATCAAGGTCGTCGGCGGTGTGCAGAAGATCGAACTCAAGAAATACTGCCCCCGCGAACGAATCCACACGCACCACAAAATGAAGCGCAAGTAAATCAGGATCATTCGATTTGGGATCGCGGCGGCTCCCGGCTTGGTTTTCGATCTGTTCAATCAAAAATCGAAAATCAAAAATCGAAAATCCTACTTACGCCGGTAGCTCAATTGGCAGAGCGGCCGTCTCCAAAGCGGCAGGTTGCAGGTTCGATTCCTGCTCGGCGTGTTAGGTCTCTTGTCTTCCTCCCCGTCGCGGGGAAAGGCCGGGGCGACGAGAGGGTGAAAACGCCGATGCGGGCGTGAGTTCGTTTCCTCCGTGTACGTGATTAAGGATGTGCCCGTGGCAGAGAGTGATCAGGAAATAGAGAATACCGGCGGTGCTCGCGTCATCGACTACTCCAAGGAGCAGCCGGGCGGTTTCTTCGCCATCCACCGTCGCGGCCAGGGAAAGTGGACCCGTCTGGGCACCGCCGCGGGCTCGGCTCTGCTGATCCTCGGCTCGGCGATGTTCATCTTCTACGACGTCCGCGCCAACGCCAACTGGCAGCCGCGCACCGCCCTCATCGTCGCTGCCGTGTTTGTCATCCTCACCGGCGCCCTGGCCTTCTGGCTGCAGAACAAGCCCGGCAACGTCTCCTTCCTCATCGACACCGACAGCGAGATGAAGAAGGTCAACTGGACCAGCCGCAAGGAGCTTATCGGCTCAACCAAGATCGTCATCGGCTTCATGCTGTTGATGGCTCTGTCGCTCTTCCTGGTTGATATTTTCTTCGGGTATTTCTTCTTTGTGATCAAAGTGTTGAAGTTCGGTCCGTTCGGACAATAGTGGAAGCGGGACGCCAAAATATGCAATTCTTCGTACTGCGAGTCGCGAGCAACAAGGAAGACCAGGTCCGCGAGAAACTCCTGCGCAAGGTCAAGATCGAAGCGCTGAGCGACCGGGTCGGCAAGATCCTTGTGCCCACCGAGCGCGTCCGCTCCATGAAGGGTGGCGTGAAGCGCGAGAGCGAACGCAAACTCTACCCCGGCTACGTCTTCATTGAACTCGAACTCGAAAAAGACGGCCGCATTCCCGACAAAGTCTGGTTCATGATCAAGGAAACCGAAGGCGTCGGCGACTTCATCGGCTCCAACGGCAAGCCCACCGCCATGAGCGTCAAGGACCAGTCCAAGATGCTCGAAGAGGCCGAGCGTCCCGAGGAAGCCCCCTCCCTCAAGACCGAGTACAAGAAGGGCGACAAGATCAAGGTCACCAACGGCGCTTTCCAGAATTTCGAAGGCGAAGTCGACGAAATCCTCCCCGACAAGGGCATGGTCCGCATCATCACCACCATCTTCGGTCGACCCACCCCCCTCGAACTCGAATACTGGCAGATCGAAAAGGTCTGATCCCTTCGTTGGCAGCAGCGGCTTTAGCCGCTGAGAAGAGAACTCCGTGGCGACCGCAATCCGGTCGCCACTTTTGTTTGTAATGCAAACTCCTCAAACCAAGCACAGGAGTTCACCTTGTGCATCAAGGCGAACTGCAGAACCTTTTCCTCCTGTGATCCTCAATGACCCGACCGGCTATGTATTTTCACGTTGGCCGCTAATAAGCCTGGTGAGATCATCAGCAAGCTTATCCGGAGAATCCATGGTGCGGAACGGCTTCATGATCCCAAAAGAGCAGCTCCGATGACGGGTATAAGGAGGATAACCAGGCACCATATGAGAAGGGGGTCGGTCTGTCATTGGACAAACCGACCCCGGGGGTAATCTTCGTTGTTGGACGTCGTGCGGGTCAGAACCCGCCCATGCCGCCCATGCCACCCATGCCGCCCATTCCGCCGCCCATGCCACCGCCGCCGCCGGCGGGCATCTCGGGCTTGTCTTCCTTGATCTCGGACACGATGGCGTCCGTGGTCAGGAGCAGGCCGGCGATGCTGGCCGCGTTTTGCAGGGCGGAGCGTTCGACCTTGGTGGGGACGAGGACGCCGAACTTGAGCATGTCGCCGTATTCGTGGGTCAGGGCGTTGTAGCCGAAGTGGTTGTCGGCGTTTTCCTTGACTTTCTGGGCGACCACCGAGCCGTCGACGCCGGCGTTTTCGGCGATCTGCTTGATGGGGGCCTCGACGGCGCGGCGGACGATGTCGATGCCGACTTTCTGGTCCTCGTTGGCGGCCGACTTCTTGGCCTTGTCGAGAACGCGGGCGGCGGCGCGGATGACGGAGACGCCGCCGCCGGGGAGGATGCCTTCCTCAACCGCGGCACGGCAGGCGTGCAGGGCGTCTTCGACGCGGGCTTTCTTTTCCTTCATCGCCACTTCGGTGGCAGCACCGACGTGGATCTGGGCGACGCCGCCGGCGAGCTTGGCGAGACGCTCCTGGAGCTTCTCGCGATCGTAATCGCTGGTGTTGGTGTCGATCTCGCGCTTGAGGGCTTCGATGCGGCCCTTGATGGCCTTTTCGCTGCCGGCGCCTTCGATGATGGTGGTGTTGTCCTTGTCGATGCGGATCTTCTTGGCCCGGCCAAGCTGGGAGACTTCGAGGTTTTCCAGCTTGATGCCAAGTTCTTCGAAGATCGCGGTGCCGCCGGTGACGATGGCGATGTCTTCGAGCATGGCCTTGCGGCGATCGCCAAAGCCGGGGGCCTTGACGGCCGCGACCTTGATGGTGCCGCGGAGCTTGTTCACCACGAGAGTGGCGAGGGCTTCACCATCGACTTCTTCGGCGATGATGAGGACGGGCTTGCCGGCCTCGGCGACCTTGGAGAGGACGGGGACGAGGTCGCGGGCGGAAGAGATTTTCTTTTCGTGGATGAGGATATAGGCGTCTTCGAGAACGACTTCCATGTTGGTGGGGTCGGTGACGAAGTGGGGGGAGAGGTAACCCTTGTCAAACTGCATGCCTTCGACGAGTTCGA
>JAQTMF010000217.1 GCA_028714515.1 Chthoniobacteraceae bacterium
TCACCGGCTACACCCCCGACGAAGTCCTCGGCCGCCCGTGGATCGAACACTTCATCCCCGAACGCAACCGCCCCGAAATCAGCGGCATCCTCGCCGAACTCTTCGGCAAAGAACAACACATCCACCACGAAAACCCGATCCTCACCAAAAACGGCGAGAAACGGCTCATCGCGTGGAACAACACCGTCCTGCGCGACCGCTTCGGCAAACCCGAAGGCACCATGAGCCTTGGCGAAGACATCACCGAGCGCAAACAAATGGAAGAAAACCTCTTCCGCGCCCAGCGCATGGAAAGCATCGGGCTCCTCGCCGGCGGCGTCGCGCACGACCTCAACAACATCCTCTCACCCATCATGATGTCCGCCTCGATGCTGCACGGCGAAGTGCCCGAAAACGTGCGCGCCGAACTCATCGACAACATCGAAGAAGCCGCCTTCCGCGGCGCCGGCATCGTCAAACAAGTCCTCACCTTCGCCCGCGGAGTCAAAGGCGAGCGCGTCATCCTCAACCCCGAAGCCCTCATCGGCGAAGTCTGGGGACTCGTCCGCGAAACCTTCCCCAAATCCATCGACTCCACCATCGTCGCCCCCAAAGGCCTCTGGAACATCATCGGCGACCAGACCCAAATGTGCCAGGTCCTCCTCAACCTCTGCGTCAACGCCCGCGACGCCATGCCCGAAGGCGGCAAACTCCTCATCGACTTCGCCAACTGCGAAGTCGACGACCACTACCTCACCCTCTCCGCCGACGCCAAACCCGGCCGCTACCTGCGCTTCGAAGTCACCGACACCGGCACCGGCATCCCGCCCGAAAACATCCACCGCATCTTCGACCCCTTCTTCACCACCAAAGAACTCGGCGTCGGCACCGGCCTGGGCCTCTCCACCGTCATGGGCATCGTCCGCAACCACGGCGGCTTCGTCACCGCCGAATCGCAAGTCGGCAAAGGCACCACCTTCCGCGTCTTCATCCCCGCCACCCAGGGCATCGCCGAAGAACAAAGAACCAACCGGAACACCGCCCCCGCCACCGGCAAAGGAGAAGTCGTCCTCATCGTCGACGACGAAGCCGACATCCTCAAAATCGCCGGAATGGTCCTCAGCCGCCACGGCTACCGCATCAAAACCGCCGGCAACGGCGCCGACGCCCTCGCCTGCCTCGCCAAACACCCCGGCGACATCAAACTCATCATCACCGACCTCATGATGCCCACCATGGACGGAGCCCGGCTCATCGGCCTGATCCGCCGATTCGGCTTCCACGTCCCCGTCATCGCCGCCAGCGGCTACGGCGGAGAAGCCTACCGCGAAGAACTCAAAAACCTCGGCGTAAACACCATCCTCAAAAAACCATTCGACGCCGGAGCCCTCCTCACCGCCACCCACCGGGCCCTCACCCAGGCAGCCCTCCCCCCCGCGCCGGCCCAAAGAGGATAGCGTTGAAGAAAATGGCAAACTTGACAAGGATGCGCGCGTGAAAACCAAGATCCTCTTCGTCGACGACGAAGCCTTTCTTCTCCGGGATTTGCAGCGCCTCCTCTGGTCCATGAGGCCCGAATGGGAAATGGCATTCGCCGGGTCCGGAGCCGAAGCCCTGGACCGCATGACGCAGACCACCTTCGACGTCGTCGTCAGCGACATGCACATGCCGCAAATGAACGGCGTGGACCTCCTCAACGAAGTCATGAAGCGGCACCCCCAGACCATCCGCTTCCTGCTCGCCAGCCACACCGACCTCGAAGCCCTCTACAAGAGCGGCACCCTCTCGCACCAATTCCTCCTCAAACCGTGCGACGAGCGAACCCTCAAATCCGCCGTCGCCGGCGCCCTCAAGCGGGAAAACTCCAGCGTCAGCGAAAGCCTGCGCAAAGTCCTCGCGAAAATCCACCAACTCCCCAGCATCCCCACCCTCTACCTCGAACTCATCAAACTCATCGAAGACCCCGCCGCGGGCATCGACGAAATCGGCTCCGTCATCGCCAAAGACATCGCCATGACCGCCATCGTCCTGCGCTTCGTCAACTCCGCCTACTTTGGCCTGCGGCACCGCGTCTCCAGCGTCACCGACGCCGCCAAATACCTCGGCGTCGAAACCCTGCGCTCCCTCGTCCTCTCCATCAAAGCCTTCTCCCAATTTGGAGCCGTCGAAATCGAAGGTTTCTCCGCCGAAGCCCTCTGGAAACACAGCATGGAAACAGCCATCGCCGCCAAAACCATCGCGCGGCTCGAAGGCGCGGGCCAGAAAATGTCCGACGAAGCCTTCGTCGGCGGCATGCTGCACGACATCGGCAAACTCGTCCTCGTCGTCAACCTGCAAGACGCCTCCCGCGAAGTCTTCCGCATCGCCGCCGCGCGGCGCATCAGCGACTACGAAGCCGAGAAAACCGTCCTGGGAGCCACCCACGCCGACGTCGGCGGCCACATCCTCAGCTACTGGGGCCTGCCCCTGCCCATCGTCGAAGCCATCGGCTGCCACCACGAGCCCTCGCGCTCCGGCCAAACCGTCTTCGGCCCCCTCACCGTCGTCCACGCCGCCAACGCCATCCTCCAGCAACAGAAAGAGCGGGAAGCCAGCCCCGCAACCGCGCTCGACATGGAATACCTGGAAGAACTCGGGCTCGCAGACCGGCTCGACGTCTGGCGCGAAGCCCTGGGCAACCTCGACCGCGAAAGCCTCGACGCCACCGGGCAAATCCCGTGGCAACAAGAAAAGCCAGCGCCCAGCCGGAGCGCGAGGCAAGCCCCCCGCCGCCGGTAGGGGCGGCACTCCGTGCCGCCCGCCCAAGCGCGACAGCGTCTAGCGTTTCGCGTCTAGCGTCTCGTTAGCGTCTCGTTTCCAATCTCCAGATTGGGAACGCCCCTGTCCGCGAATCTCCAGATTCGCAAGCGAGGCCAACCGTCGGCGCCCGGTACCCACAACACCCCATCCTACCCAATATGCCGGTGTACATGCGAATGCGCCGTCCCCGAAAAATGCCGGTGCCTATGCACATGGAGCAAATGCGAGCGCTCCAACAGCGCCGTATCGCCGAGCACCAGCGCCGCGGGCCCCGCCGCCGCCAGCCGTCCATTCGCCAGCACCAAACAGCGGTCGGCAATCTCCTGCGCGACCTCCAGACTGTGCGTCGTCGCCACAATCGTCTTCTTCCCCAGGCAACCGAAAAGAAAATCAATCATCATCCCCTGGCTGTGCGGATCCAGCGCCGCCGTCGGCTCATCCAAAAGAAGCACCTCGGGATCGAGCACCAACACCGAAGCCAGCGCCACCCGCTTCTTCTCCCCGCCCGAAAGCCGGTGCGGCGGCCGGTCCCGCAAATCCCCAATCCCCAGAGCCGCCAGCGCCGCCTCCACCCGTTCCGCGACCTCCCCCCGGCCCCACCCCATCTGCAACGGCCCGAACGCCACCTCCTCCCACACCGTCGCATTAAAAAGTTGAACATCGGGATTCTGAAAAACCACCCCCACCCGCCGCCGGAAATCCCGCGCAAACGCCTCCCGCGCCAGCGCCGCCTCATCCAGCGCCTGCCCCTGCCACTCCACCCGGCCCCGCTCCGGGAACCCCAACCCCGCCAGCACCCGCAAAAGCGTTGACTTCCCCGAACCATTCGCCCCCAGCACCACCGCGCACTCCCCCGGCGAAATCGCAAGACTCAACCCCTCCAAAACCGGAGCCTCCCCATAGCGGAACGTCACATCAGCGAGAGAAAAAGCGGGAGCCATCGGGGCGCGACCATACCCCGCCCCGCCCGGGCAAAGAAGGCCAAACTCCGCCGCCTCCTCCCGCGCCCCGCGCGCCACCATCGCCTCATAAACCTCCCCCCCCAGCTGGACACTCTTACTCAACAAAATCGCCGCGCTCGAAACCGCCATCTGCCGCCGCTGCCCATCATCCAGCCGTCCCACCCGGCGCACCCGGCGGGCCTCGAAAAAAGCGCGGGCAACCTCCAGCAACACAAAAACAAACCGGTAAGTCATCCCCAGCAGAAAAACCAGTAAAGCCGGAACGCGCAACCCGCGCAAAGCCCGCAATAGAACCGTCCACCGCGTCGTCAGCACCAGCAAAGCCGCCAGCGTCGCCGTCGTCTCCGCCCGCGCCAGCAACGCCGCCGCCCCATGCAGCCCCGGCTGCGTCACCGCCCATCCCGTCCACGGCAGGCAAAACAACACCGGGCCGGGCGTCAAAACCACCGAAGGGAGAACCACCGCCCCCGTCAGCAACAGCACACTCCCCCAAAGCGGAAACAGCCTGCCCCACACCGCGCGGCCCGAAAACGCCGCCAAAAGCACCAAAAACGCGAAAAACGCCCCCAAAAATGTCAATTTTTGCGAAGTCGCGGCCACACAGATCAGCCCAAGAAAGCCGAGCAACTTCGCTCGCGCATCCAGCCGCTGAAGCACCCCCGGCGCGCTTCCCGACGCCTCCGCCCGGTCCGCCAGCTCCATCGCGGCGGCCAGCCGGGCGAGCGTCCGCTCAAGGAAGTCGCCGCGGCTCGCCAGCATAGGATTTATGAGGGTTCAGAGCCCGGTGAAGGAGCAGACTCGCCGCCAGCGTCAGCCCCACGCCCAGCGCCGCGCAGAGCACATAACCGCCCGCCGCGCCGCGCAAAAAAGGCGGCGCGTAATCCGGCAGCGGAGCCTTCCAAAAAGCCGCGAGCCGGGCCATCCCCCGGGGCGCCCCGGCGGGCGGGGCCGCATGGAGCGAAGCCTCCGCAATCGCCTGGCGCGTTGCGGGTTGCGCAAAATCCTCCGCCCCCCATTCGCCCCAAGCCGTCCCGGCGGCGAGTAGCCCCAGCGGCGTGGCGAGCACCAGCACCGCCACGCCAATCCAGAACGGCCGGGCCATCCGCCATCCGCCACTGCCGCCATCAGGGACCGGCGTATGAAATTGCAGG
>JAQTMF010000218.1 GCA_028714515.1 Chthoniobacteraceae bacterium
CGCAGAAACCGGAAAGATCGTTGACCCTGAGGATTCTGCTTGGCAGAAAGCATGCCGCCGCCATGCGCGCCTTGGTTCAAAGTGCCGGTGGTCCCTAAAGCTTTGTCCCGGATATGAACCGCATCCATCAAGGTCGTGCCACTGCGGTAACACCGTGAAGCCCCGCGCCAACCGCCGCCTTCCCGGAGCCGATTGCGGGCGCTCCACCCTGCGCCGCATCCTGTTCATCCACGAACGCCTCGGCCACGGCCGGCGCGCCGACGCCGCCAGCCTCGCCCGCGAACTCGAGGTCTCCGCCCGCACCGTCAAGCGCGACATCGAATTCATGCGCGACGAGCTGGGCGCACCACTCGAATGGGAGCCCTCCACCCGCACCTATTTCTACAGCCGCGAATGCCCCCAGCTCCCGCTGCTCCGGCTCGAAGCCGACGAAGCCCTCGCGCTCATGCTCGCCGGCCGCACCTTCTCCGCCTGGCGCGGCACGCCGCTCGGCCGCGCGCTCACCGCCGCCCTCGGAAAAATCGCCGGCGTGGTCGGCGGCGCCATTTCCCTGCCCGCCGCCGAGATCAGCGACCTCGTCTTCCAGCCCGACGAAGGCCCCGAGGCCGACGCGGAGACCCGCTTCTTTGCCCCGGCGCTGGAGGCCATCCGCCGACGGCGCGAGCTGCGCATCCGCTACCGCAAGCCCGGCGCCAGGGCCGATGAATCCCGCGCCATCCATCCGCTTCATCTCGCCTTTCTCGACCACCGCTGGGTGCTGGTCGCCCACGACCCCGTCCGGCGCGCCCCGCGCAACTTCCTCCTCGCCCGCATCCGCAAGGCGGAGCCAGGCGCGCAGTTCACTCCGCCGGCCGGCTTTGACCTGAAGGCTTACCTCCGCGGCGGCCTCGGCCGGTTCACCGGCGGCAAGGAAACCAAGGTGCGCCTCGCCTTCGACGCCACCGTCGCGCCCTACTTGCGCGAGCGCCCCTGGCACGCCTCGCAAACCATCGCCGACCTCCCCGGCGGCGAGATCGAGGTCACGCTCCGCCTCAACAACCTGATCGACGTCCAGCGCCGCGTCCTCGCCTGCGGCTCGCATGTCGAGGTCCTCGCCCCCGCCGAACTGCGCCGCGCCATCCACGCTGAAGCCGCCGCGATGGCCACCCGGCACGCCTGATTACTCCCAGGGAGAAAAAAGTTATTCACCGGGACAGCCCCTGACCCACCCGAAGCGCTAGACTTCGTCAGTCTGACAGATCTGCCCATGAAAACCCTTCTCACCGCTGTGCTGTTTTCCACCTTCGTCGCCACCGCGCTTTGCCTCTGGCTGCACCCGGAGTGGCTGTTCCTGCTTATTTTGGGTGCGGGCCTGTTCGGCCCGGTCATCTCCGGCCTGGCCGCGATCTTTTCATCCAAGGCTCCTCCTCCCCCACCCGCCTCTCATCCGCAGCCGGCCCGTCAACCCGGCACGCTGCCAGCGCTGCTCATCGGTCTCGCCCTCGGCTGGTGGCTCGGCGGCAGTTTCGACGATGGCGGCGACTGCTGAAATTCGCTCCACTCTCACCCGCTCTTTCACTCTCGCTTTCCCTTTCACTCTTTCCTCTGCCCCATGCCCGCCGCCTTCGACACCTTCTTCCGCGCCGCCTCATGACTGATACCCCGCCCATTCCCATCCTGACGCTCCGGGGCACCCCGGTGCTGATCGATGCCGATCTCGCCCGGATCTATGGCGTGCCAACTCGTGCGCTCAACCAGGCCGTCCGCCGCAATGCGGAGCGGTTTCCGGAGGATTTCCGGTTCCAGCTCACGCCAGGCGAGAAGGACAAGGTGATCACAAATTGTGACCACCTCCAGGCCTTGAAATTCTCCAGGACCCTCCCGCACGCCTTCACGGAACACGGCACTTTGATGGCCGCCAATGTCCTCAACAGCATGGAAGCGGTCATCCCATCATCCCATCCCCTTTCTTCACTCTCACTTTCACTCCTCCCCTTCGTCCGATGCCCCTGACCTTCGACGCCTTTTTCCGCACCGCCACGAGCCACGCGCCCTACGGCTACCAATGCCGCCTCGCCTGCGGTCCGGACGCGAAAGCCGACCAGCCGGAAACGCTGCGCGGCGGCACGCCCTGCCAATCCCAGCTCATCTCCATCCCCACCGGCCTTGGCAAGACCGCTGCCGTAGTTCTCGCGTGGCTATGGAATCGGATCGTCTGCGGCGACGAATCATGGCCGCGACGTTTGGTTTACTGTCTGCCGATGCGGACGCTCGTGGAGCAGACGCAAGCCGAGGTCAGCAAGTGGATCGAAAATCTCCGCAAGAACGCCGATAAGTTGGGATTAGGTGCAACCGCAAGAGAACAACTCGACTGGCTCGCCGCCCACTCGCCAGTAATCCTCATGGGCGGCGAGGAACTCGACGAAGCCCGTCGCGATTGGGATATCCACCCCGAGCGCTCCGCCGTCCTCATCGGCACGCAGGACATGCTCCTCAGCCGCGCCCTCAACCGCGGCTACGGCATGGCCCGCGCCCGCTGGCCCATGCACTTCGGCCTCCTCAACAACGATTGCCTTTGGGTGATGGACGAAACCCAGCTCATGGGCGTAGGCGTGCGCACCTCCGCCCAGTTGGAAGGACTCCGCCGCAAACTCGGCCTCGCCGCTTCCAGCGCCACATGGTGGGCCAGCGCCACCCTCGACACCCGGCTCCTTGAGACACCCGACCACACTTCGGTTTCAGCGCCCCTCACACTCGACGACGCCGACCTCAAAATCGCCACCGTCATCGACCGCGTCAACTCCGTCAAACATCTCGCTCCGCTGCCCATCACCCTCACCGCCGATACGACCAAGGCAAAGGCCCCTTACCTTGATGCCCTCGTCCAACTCGTCCTCGAAAAACATCGGCCCGGCACACTCACCATCGTCATCCTTAATCGCGTGGATCGTGTCCGCGATCTCTACGCCACTCTCGAAAAGCTCGCCAAAAAACAGCCCGTCCCGCCACGCCTTCTCGTCCACTCACGGTTTCGCCCGATGGAGCGCGAAGCCCTTTCGAAAACCGTGAAGGCACCGGGTGAAAAAATCCTCGTCGCTACCCAGGCCATCGAGGCTGGCGTCGATATTTCCGCCCGCACGCTCATCACCGAACTCGCCCCTTGGTCGTCCCTCGTGCAGCGCTTTGGTCGCTGCAACCGTAAGGGTGAGTTCAACACCTCTGGCGGAGCCGATGTCTTCTGGATCAATCTCGCGGTCGAGGATCCCAAAGACGCCGCCACCGCCGCCGGCCTCGCGCTCCCCTACACACCCGAGCAGCTCGCCACCGCGCGCGATCTTCTCTGTCAGGCCACCCAGTCCGGCAAGGGAGCCGCTTCCGCCAATCTCGAAAAACTTCACGCCGAGGAACCGCTCCCCGAATCCCATCTCATTCGTTGCAAGGATCTCGTCGATCTCTTCGACACCACCCCCGATCTCGCCGGCCTCGACATTGACGTCGGTCGATACATCCGCGACGGCGAAGAACGCGACGTGCAGGTCTTCTGGCGCGACCTGCCCAAGGACGCCGAAGCCCCCGACGACTCCCTCGTGCCGGAACGCCGCGAACTCGTCCGTGTCGCTGTCCACGAGTTCAAAGAATTTGCCGAGAAAAACAAAGGTTCACTCTGGCACTGGGACGCCCTCGAAGGCATTTGGCGCGAGTTCCGTGACACCTACCGCGTCGCGCCCGGCCAGGTCTTTCTCGCCGCTTACGCCTGCGGCGGCTACTCATCCACCCTCGGTTGGACCGGTGAAAAAACCAAGGATGCCTTCGAGATTCTCGCCTCCGCCTCTCCTGCCACGACTCCGCGCGACGGCCAGGGCCGCGACGACGAAAGCCAAACCCATTTCCAGAGCATCGCCGAGCACACCGCTCACGTTGTCCAGGCCTGTGCCACCAAGCTCGACGCCCTCCCCTCGCCTCTCACCACCTCATGGCGTGACCCGCTGCTCACCGCCGCCCGCTGGCATGATGTCGGTAAAGCCCATGCCTGCTTCCAGCGCTTCCTGTCCGAGGACCGCGACATACCACTTCCTTACCAGTCGCAACTCCTCGCCAAATCCACTTGGCGGCCCGGCGTGCGTTTTGAGCGGGCGCACTTTCGCCACGAACTCGCCTCCGCCCTCGCCTGGCTCCAAGCCGGCTCCGCCGACGATTCCCGCACACACAGTCTCATCGCCTACTTGATCGCGACGCACCACGGCAAAATCCGCCTCTCCCTGCGCGCCATGCCCGGCGAAACGATTCCAACTACGGCCGACGGAAAACCTGATCCCGACCGCCTCCACGCCCGCGGGGTCTGGCAAGGCGACGCGCTTCCTGGAGATTCTGCCAAACCGCTCAATCTCGAAGGCGTGCCGGCCATAATCCCGTTCCTTGATCTCTCCGTCATGCGCATGGGCGAAACGAATGGGTTGCCCTCGTGGTCCGCCCGCGTGCTCGCCTTGCGGGATGCCCCCGACCTCGGCATCTTCCGCCTCGCCTGGCTCGAAACCCTCATCCGCTCCGCCGACGCGGAAGGTTCAAAACGTTAATCGCGCCACAGCCACACAAACCTCTATGCCCACCGTTCCTCTCCCTGGCTGCACTCCGACACCCCTCGCCGCCTACCTGAAGGCCCTCGGTATCTTCCGCGTTCTCGCTACCCAGTGCCCGGAATCGACGCCCCACGTCTATTGGCAAGGCAACGCATTCATCCTCGGCTCCACCTTGGATCGTGAAGCACTCACTGCGTTTTTCTTGAACCGCTATTCGCCCGCACCCTTGGTCGCTCCATGGAACGGCGGCAGTGGTTTTTTCCCAAAGGACAACTCCACCGCCCTCAAAGCCATCGCGGCCTCCACCGC
>JAQTMF010000219.1 GCA_028714515.1 Chthoniobacteraceae bacterium
CACGGTAGCCAACCGCCAGCACGCCTTCGGTTACACCTACGAAGAGCTGCGCATCCTTCTCACCCCCATGGCCCGCGACGGCGTGGAAGCCATCGGCTCCATGGGCACGGACACCCCGCTGGCCATCCTCTCCAGCAAGACCCACCCGCTCTTCGACCACTTCAAGCAACTCTTCGCGCAAGTCACCAACCCGCCCATCGACTCCATCCGCGAGGAGATCATCACCTCCACGCTCACGACCATCGGGCCGGAGCGCAACCTCCTCAAGCCGGAGCCGGAAAGCTGCCACGTGATCGAGCTGCAAACGCCGATCCTCACCAACGAGGAACTGGCCAAGCTGCGGCACATCAACGAAGGAGGCTTCCGCTCCGTCACGCTGCCGATCCTCTTCAACCCGAAGGGGAGCAACGCCGAGGCGGCCGCCGCCCTGGAAGCCGCCATGGATACTCTCTGCGCCGAGGCCAGCAAAGCCATCGCCGAGGGCGTCAGCATCCTCATTCTCTCCGACCGCGGCGTGGATAAAGACCACGCCCCGATCCCCTCGCTGCTGGCCGTCTCCGGTCTGCACCATCACCTCATCCGCGAGGGCACCCGCACCCGCGTCGGGCTCGTCCTGGAAAGCGGCGAACCGCGCCAGGTGCACCACTACGCGCTGCTGCTCGGCTACGGCGTCGGCGCGGTCAACCCGTATCTGGCGTTCGAGACCATCGACGACATGATCCGGCAGGGCATGCTGACGGACACCGATCACAAGACCGCCTGCAAGCACTACACCAAGGCCGCCACCAAGGGCGTCGTCAAAGTCGCCTCCAAGATGGGCATCTCCACCATCCAGAGCTACCGGGGCGCGCAGATCTTCGAAGCCATCGGCCTCAACCGCCAGGTCATCGACAAATACTTCACGTGGACGGCCTCCCGCATCGAAGGCGCGGGGCTCGACGTGATCGCGGGCGAAGTCCAACTCCGCCACCGGCACGCCTTCCCGGAGCGCCCCTCCAACGGCGCGACCCTCGACGCGGGCGGCGAATACCAATGGCGCGCGGACGGCGAGGCCCACCTTTTCAATCCGCTCACCATCCACACGCTCCAGAAAGCGGTCCGCACCGACAGCTACGACGCGTTCCGCACGTATGCCTCGCTCATCAACGAGCAGGACAAGCAGCTCTACACCCTGCGCGGCCTGCTGGGCTTCAAAGACCGCACGGCGGTTCCTCTTGAGGAAGTCGAGCCCATCGAAGCGATCATGAAGCGCTTCAAAACGGGCGCCATGTCCTACGGCTCCATCTCCAAGGAAGCCCACGAAGCCATGGCCATCGCCATGAACCGGATCGGCGGCAAGTCGAACACCGGCGAAGGCGGCGAAGACCCCGAGCGTTTCATCCCGCTGCCCAATGGCGACTCCAAGAAGAGCGCCATCAAGCAAGTCGCTTCCGGCCGGTTTGGCGTCACTTCGGATTACCTCACCAACGCCCAGGAAATTCAGATCAAAATGGCGCAGGGCGCGAAGCCCGGCGAAGGCGGCCAGCTGCCCGGCTCCAAGGTCTACCCGTGGATCGCCAAGACCCGGCACTCCACCCCCGGCGTCGGCCTCATCTCGCCGCCCCCGCACCACGACATCTACTCCATTGAGGACCTGGCCGAACTGATCCACGACCTCAAGAACGCCAACCGCGAAGCGCGCATCAGCGTGAAGCTCGTCTCCGAAGTCGGCGTCGGCACCATCGCCGCGGGCGTCGCCAAGGCGCACGCCGACGTGGTCCTCATCAGCGGCTTCGACGGCGGCACCGGCGCTTCGCCGCAGACCAGCACGAAGCACGCGGGCTTGCCCTGGGAACTCGGCCTGGCCGAAACCCACCAAACGCTCGTCCTCAACAACCTCCGCAGCCGGATCATGGTGGAAACCGACGGCCAGCTCAAAACCGGCCGGGATGTCGTCATCGCCGCGCTGCTCGGGGCCGAGGAATCCGGCTTCGCCACCGCGCCGCTCGTCACCCTGGGCTGCGTCATGATGCGCGTCTGCCATCTGAACACCTGCCCCGTGGGCGTCGCCACCCAGAACCCCGAACTGCGCAAGCGGTTCACGGGCGACCCGGCCTACGTCGTCAACTTCATGAAGTTCGTCGCCACCGAAGTGCGCGAACTCATGGCCAAACTCGGCTTCCGCACCCTCAACGAAATGGTGGGGCACACCGAAGTCCTCGAAGCCCGCAAGGCCGTCGACCACTGGAAAGCCAAAGGCGTCGATCTCTCCACCATCCTCTACCAGCCGAAGGTGGCCCCCGAAATCGGGCGCTACTGCCAGATGGCGCAGGACCACGGCATCGACAAATCGCTCGACATGACGGTCCTCCTGGACCTCTGCAAACCGGCTCTGGAAAAGGGCGAGAAGGTGAGCGCCACGCTGCCCATCCGCAACGTCAACCGCGTCACCGGCACCATCCTCGGCAACGAGATCACCAAGCGCTACGGCGCGAAGGGGCTCCCGGAGGACACCATCCACCTCCACTTCCAAGGCTCCGCGGGCCAGAGCTTCGGCGCGTTCGTCCCGAAGGGCGTCACGCTGGAACTCGAAGGCGACACCAACGACTACATCGGCAAGGGCCTCTCCGGCGGGAAGATCATCCTCTACCCGTCCGCGAAATCCACCTTCGTGCCGGAAGAGAACATCATCGCGGGCAACGTCGCCCTCTACGGCGCGACCAGCGGCGAAGCCTACATCGGCGGCGTCGCGGGCGAGCGCTTCTGCGTCCGCAACTCCGGCGTCAACGCCGTTGTGGAAGCCGTCGGCGACCACGGCTGCGAATACATGACCGGCGGCAAAGTCATCGTCCTCGGCAAAACCGGGCGCAACTTCGCGGCCGGCATGAGCGGCGGCGTCGCCTACGTCCTGGACGAAGACGGCTCCTTCCCGTGCCGCTGCAACCAGCAGATGGCGGGCCTGGAGAAAATGGAAGACGGCGAGGCCGAAGAAATTCGCCAGCTCATCGCCAACCACGCCAAATACACCGGCAGCAAGCGCGCGGCAAAGATCCTCGCGGACTGGAGCGCCTTCGCGCCCAAGTTCGTCAAGGTCATGCCGAAAGACTACAAGCGCGTCCTGGCGGCCATCAAGAAAGCCCACGACGACGGCCTGAGCGGCGACGAAGCCCTCAACGCCGCGTTTGAGGCCAACGTCCACGATGTCGCCCGCGTCGGCGGCGGATAACACAGGCGGATCTCTCACTGGAAGTAACACTTTAAGCACAACGAAAAATGGGTAAGCCCACAGGATTCCTCGAATATCTCCGCGAACTGCCGCTGGACCGTCCGGCCTTGGAACGCATCAAAGACTGGAACGAATTCCACACCGCCATGGACCCGAAGGCGCTGCGCACGCAGGCCGCGCGGTGCATGGATTGCGGCATTCCCTGGTGCCACACCGGCGCCATGATCGGCGGCATGGCCAGCGGATGTCCGATCCACAACCTGATCCCCGAGTGGAACGACCTGATCTTCCGCGGCCTCTGGCGCGAAGCGCTGGAACGCCTGCACAAGACCAACAACTTCCCCGACTTCACCGGCCGCGTCTGCCCCGCCCCGTGCGAAGGCTCCTGCACCGTCGGCATGAACGGCATGCCGGTGACGATCAAGAACATCGAAGTCTCCATCATCGACAAAGGCTGGGAAGAAGGCTGGGTGGTCCCGCAGCCCCCCGCCAAGCGCACCGGCAAGAAGGTGGCCGTCGTCGGTTCCGGTCCCGCCGGGCTGTGCGCCGCCGCGCAGCTCAACCGCGTGGGCCACAGCGTCACCGTCTTTGAACGCGCCGACCGTCCGGGCGGGCTCCTCATGTATGGCATCCCCAACATGAAGCTCGACAAGGAGAAGATCGTCCTGCGCCGCATCCGGCAGCTTGAAGCCGAAGGCGTCGTCTTCGTTTGCAACACCGAAGTCGGCAAAGACCTCTCCGTGGAGCAACTCCGCAAGGACTTCGACGCCGTCGCGCTCTGCGCCGGGGCGACCCAGGCGCGCGATCTCCCGCTGGAAGGCCGCGACCTGAAGGGCATCCACCTCGCGCTCGAATTTCTCGGCTCCAACACCAAGGCGCTCCTCGACAAGACCCCCGCCCCCATCAGCGCGGCGGGCAAACACGTCATCGTCATCGGTGGCGGCGACACCGGCACCGACTGCGTGGGCACTTCCATCCGCCACGGCGCGGTGAGCGTCACCCAAGTGGAAATCATGCCGAAACCGCCGCTCGAGCGCCTGCCCAACAACCCGTGGCCCGAATGGCCCAAGGTCCTCAAAACGGACTACGGCCAGGAGGAAGCAGCCGCCAAGTTCGGCGCGGACCCGCGCATTTTCCTCACCACCGCCAAGCGGTTCATCGGCGACGCGGAAGGCAACGTGAAGGAAGTGCACCTCGTCCAGATCGAGTGGAGCAAGAACGAGAAAGGCCAGTTTGTGCCGAAGGAAGTCGCCGGTTCGGACAAGATCGTCCCCGCGCAACTCGTCCTGCTCGCTCTCGGCTTCCTCGGGCCGGATCAAGCCCTTCTCGAATCGCTCAACGTCGAGCGCGACGCCCGCAGCAATGTCAAAGCCACCTTCGAGAAGTATACCACGAACATTCCCAAGGTCTTCGCAGCAGGCGACTGCCGCCGTGGACAGAGCTTGGTGGTCTGGGCGTTCAACGAAGGCCGGGGCGTAGCCCGCGAGATCGACCGCTTCCTGATGGGCGAAACCGTTCTGCCGTAGGAAGAGTTTTATCCGCAGATTTCGCAGATTAACGCAGATTCCTTAATACTGAAGCTGTTGGACGCCATGACGCATCCTCTGTATGCCCTCTTAAAAAAGCTGGAAGCGGCGCATATCCATTTTATCCTT
>JAQTMF010000220.1 GCA_028714515.1 Chthoniobacteraceae bacterium
AGGGATTGATGCCGGAGGTCAGGCCTTGCGTGTCAGGCTGCAAGCGAAATCCTCTCAATCCTCAGAATCCTGTAAATCATGTTATCAAAGACGGCGGCCGGGATTCAAACCGGTAGGCTTCTTTCACCCCGCGCTACCCCAAGGCGGACATCCTGTCTTGATTCGTGAGCAGCCCCTAATTCTGCCCGGCGTATTTTTTCGCGGGCTGCCCGGCGGTGTTTTTCAGCCAGCGCAGGGTGACGGCTCCCACGTTTTGGAGGCTCTGGGGGCTGAGCTTGTCAAAGGTGTCGTCGGCGGTGTGCCAGTAGGGGTAGTCGAAGCCGATCAGGTCAATGGTGGGGATGCCCGCTTCGTTGAGGGGCGAGTGGTCGTCCAGGATGGTGCGATCGGAGAGGGAGAAGATGCCGCGCAGTTGCAGGGCGTCGGCGGCGGCGAAGATCTCTTGCATGAGCTGGGCCGGGGAGTCGGGCGAGAGGGTGATGTTGAGGCGGCTGTTGCCGATCATGTCCCACAGGACGCCGCCGCGCAGTTGTTTGGCGCGGCCGGTGGCGGCGAGGTCTTTGGCGTAGTGGCGGCTGCCGTACAGGCCGTCGGCGAGGACGCCGTTGGTTTCGCGGTATTGGACGACGGCTTCTTCGCCGTCAAAGAAGACGAGTTCCACGCGCTGGGCGAGGGCGGGGTCGAGGGAGAGGACGCGGGCGAGTTCCATGAGCGCGCCGGTGCTGGAGGCGCCGTCGCTGGCTCCGACAAAGCGAATGGTGTCGAAGATTTTGGTGTCGTAGTGGGAGCAGACGACCCATTGCTGGGTTTTCTTCGATTCGCCGTACCGGGCGACCAGGTTGACGAAGGTGACGGGGCCGCGCGGGGTGGTGTCCGTGAAGGTCTGGCGCTCGACGTTCCAGCCGTTGCGGGTCAGCTCGGCGACGATGAGGGCGCGCGCTTTTTCGAGTTCGGCGGAGCCGGAGGGGCGGGGCCCCAGGTCGCACTGGGCCTTGGCGTGGGCCAGGGCTTTCGCGCCGGAGAATTCTTTCCAGATCTCGGCGGGGGGCGGCCCGGAGGGCGGGACGTAGGCGCCCGGCCGGGCGGGTTCGCCCGCGGGGGTTTTCCGTTTGCAGCCGCCGCCGAAGACAATCAGGAGCGCGAGGGCGGCCGCGAGGATTTGTTTAGTCATTCGCCAAGCCGAAAAGACCGAGGAGCCGTTGCAGGTCGTCGTTGCCATAATATTCAATTTCGATTTTCCCGCGTTTTTCGCCGTGGCTCAATACGACATGGGTGGAAAGATATTGCTGGAGACGGTTCTGCAAGTGGAGAAGGGCCGGGTTGAGGCCGGGAACGGTGCCATTGCCGGAGGCGCGGCCGTTCGCGCGCGGGTTGGCGCGTTGGGCGAGGTGGCTGGCGAGGACTTTTTCGGTGGCGCGGACGGTCAGGTTGCCGCGCAGGATGGCGTCGGCGAGGAGGGTCTGTTCTTCGTGGGTTTTGACGCCGAGGAGGACTTTGGCGTGGCCGACGGAGATGCGCCCCTGGGTCAGCCAGCTCTGGACGCTGGGGGCCAATTCCAGGAGGCGCATGGAGTTGGCGACGGCGGCCCGGCTTTTGCCGACTTTCTGGGCAATGTCTTCCTGTTTGAGCCCGAATTCCTTGGAGAGCCGCTGGTAGGCCACGGCTTCTTCAATGGGGTTCAAATCTTCGCGCTGGATGTTCTCGATCAGCGCGAGTTCGAGCACTTCCTGGTCGGCGGCTTCGCGGACGATGACGGGGGCTTCCTTGAGGCCGAGCTGTTCGGCGGCGCGCCAACGGCGTTCTCCGGCGATGAGTTCGTATTTGTCGTTGCGCTTGCGGACGATGAGGGGCTGGATGATGCCGTGTTCGCGGATGGACTCGACGAGTTCCATGAGGCGTTCTCCGCGGAATTCGGATCGAGGCTGAAGAGGGCTGGCGATGATTTCGCTGGTGGGGATTTTTTGCACCCGCTCGCCGGGTTCGGGCTGGGGGGTGGCGACACGGGGCTGGATGAGGGCTCCGAGACCTTTGCCGAGGGCGACTTTGGACATAAGGCGGCAATTATGGCACTGCGGGACCGGGATGCCAATGGGCAAAAAGGGGACTTCGCATTTTTGTGGAACTCGTGGCAGGATGGCGAGGTGATTTTGACGCATTTGGAGCTTTTGGTGGAATCCGGCCCGTCCGAGGGGGCGGCGGTGAATATGGCGGTGGACGAGGTGCTGCTTACGCGGGCCGTCCGGCCGATTTTGCGCGTGTACGGGTGGGCGCGCCCGGCAGTGACGTTCGGGTATTTCGAGCGCTGGGAGCCGGTCAAAAATGCCTTCCCGGGCCGGGAGTGGGTGCGCCGCTGGACGGGGGGCGGGGTGGTGCCGCATGGGGAGGATTGGACGTATTCGCTGATTGTGCCCCGGGCCGAGGCGTTTGCGCGGGAGGCTCCGGCGGAGTCGTACCGGGCGATCCACGAGTTGCTGGGCGTGGCGATGCGGGAGGAGGGGGTGAAGACTTTTGTGACGCCGCAGGCGGCGCCGAAGGTGTCGCAGGCTTGTTTTGAGAACCCGGCGCAATACGATCTGCTCGCGGCGGGTCACAAGATCGCGGGGGCGGCGCAACGGCGTTCGCGTTTCGGGATGTTGCACCAGGGAAGTGTGCAGGGGGTCCGCCTGCAGCCGGGGTTTGCGCGCCGGTTGGCGGAGGCGCTGGCGGATGGAGTTACGCCCCGCGTGTTGAGCGGCGGGGAGTTGGAGGAGGCCCGGCGGCTCGCGCAGGCGAAGTATGCCACGGAGGCGTGGAACCGGAAGTTTTAGGGGGGACAATTCCGCTTGCGGTGTCTGTTCCCGTTCGGCAGGATCGCGGAAACCAGATTAATCTATGCCGCGTTTCCTCTCCCCCTGGATCGCCGTGCTGCTCTTCTCCGCGCAAGCCTGCATGGCGGAAACTCCCGCACCTTCGAAACTCGATGTCTTTTATGTGCCGTGGCCGATGCACCGAAAGGTTGCGGCTCCCTCCGGCAAGGCCGAGACGCCGCCGCCCAACGCGGGGGTGTTGCCTCCGGGCTCTGTCCAATTCTACCCGCTTCACGTCAACAGGATCAGCGACGCGCTCCCCGGCAAACTCTATGATGTGCGCGAGTTTTTCACGAAGTATGGCGTAAAATTCGCGGAAAATGATTTCGCATGGTATAACCCGGATGCCGCAACCCTTGTGGTGCGTGCGTCGCCGGCCGACATGGAGCTGATCGAGGCCTTGTTTTCCGGAGTCAACTACGATCCTCCCTCGAACGTCGTTTTGGAGGGGCGGATTCGTGTCGGAAACGGCGCCGGGCGCAAGAAATCGCCCCTTGAGGAACAACGCTGGCGTATGTACACCAAGTCCGGCCAGGAGAGCGCGATATCGGCCAAGGGGGGAGCGACGCTTGGCTACCGCTTTCACATTCAGCCCACGGTCGAAGCCAATGGCGAGGATCTGAGTTACCAGATGGAGCTTAAGGTGACGTTTGGCGGACGGGAATACGAGATCCAGACTTCCACTACGACGGCTCTCGGGAAACAGCGCACGACCCTCCTGGGCACCACGCCCAAGAATGAGGAGATTTTCTTTGATCTCACCCCCACGATGAAATGGGAGATGCCCGCGTTTCCCTACGATGACCCGAAGAAAAAGGCGGGTTTGATGGAGCGCATCCAGAAGAGCCTCGATCGCTAGGGCGGCAATCGTTCCCCGCGTTGTGGTTGGGGCGAGCATTTGGTATCTGGTTAACGCTCAAGAAGGGCATCAATCCGAAGGATTGAAAGAGGTTAGCCGGGGGGCGAGCGGAGCGACACCCCCGGAATACCGCGAACAATCAGTTCACCCTTTCAGGGTGAATGCATGGCGGGGCGAATCCCCGGTGGTGTCGGCGCGGGGACGCGCCTCAACCACCGGCTAACGGCTGGAAACCCGCCGGGTTTCTCTCTTGATCCGCGCTGCCTATTTCCTATTTTCCCCGGCTAAACAGATACAGCATTTGCTCTCGCCCGGTGGCGCGAAGGAGGGCAAGCGTCGCGCTTGTTATTTCCCGGTTTGCGCCGGGACTTCCTTTTCGCGCAGGAGCTTCCGCCAGGGGAAGTCTTGGACGTCGAAGAAGGTGACGTAGAGGATGAAGCCGATGAGGAGCAAGGCGCAGGCGCTCTGGACGGTTTCCAGGACTCGCAGGTTCACCGGTTTGCGCCGGATGCTTTCGATGACGGCGATGACGATGTGCCCGCCGTCGAGGACGGGGAAGGGGAGCAGGTTGAGGAGGGCGAGGTTGACGTTGAAGAAGACGCTGAAGGCGAGGGCCATGCGCCACCCGTGTTCGCTCTGGAACATGGCGTAGTAGATGCGCCCGATGCCTACGGGGCCGCTGAAGTGCTGGGCTTTGACGTCGCTCTTGGGCGAGACGAGGGCGTCGATCATGTTGACGATGGCGGTGGCGCTATCGACGATTTGCTGCGTGGGGGTGGGGTGGGCGAGGGTGACTTTGCTGTCCCACTCGATGCCGATGCGCGGGCGCTGTTTGCCTTCTTCGGAGGGGAGGGGGCGCGGCTGGATGGAGAAGTTGAGCCACTGGCTGCCGCGCTCGAGCGTGAGGTGCACGGGCTGGTCGGGGGTTTTCTCGATGGTCAGGGCGAGGATGGCGGGGGTGAAGATGCGCTGGCCGTTGACGTAGGCGACGGTGTCGCCGGGGAGGAGCCCGGCTTCGGCGGCGGGCGTTCCGGGTTCGACGCGCTTGATTTGGGTGGGGAGCGCGGGGTGGATTGGCACTTCGCGCAGGCCGGCGCGTTGCCAGCCTTTGCGCGGCTGTTGCGTCC
>JAQTMF010000221.1 GCA_028714515.1 Chthoniobacteraceae bacterium
GTCCGGAAAATCCGGTATTGGCACCGCCCAGCGTAAGCGCTCCGCCGCCTGAATTAGTGATTGCGGTGACCCCGCTGACAACGCCATTCAGCGCAAACGTTCCGGCGCTGGAATACGTGATGGCATGGGCCCCGCTGACAGCGCCGCTAATCGTAAGGGTGTTGCCGGAGAGGTTCGTGACATCCAAATCGCTATTGAGAATAACCGGCGCGGAGATGGTGTTACCGCCACTAAGCGCAACCTGGTTGATTTGAGCGTGGGAGGAACCGTTGTCAAAAGTCAGCGTTGCCCCGTTGCTGGCGGCGATCGTATAGCCAAAGGCGCCGCCCGCGTCACCGATGTTGAGAATGCCGACGGTTCGCGGCGTCGTATCGATTGTGATGGTGGAGGCTTTTGTGAGGGTCGCCGCGGTGAAATCGGCCGTGGCCCCCTGGCCGTCGGCCAGCGTGCCATTGAGCCATCTCGTCGTATCACTCCAGTTGGTGCCGGCCGTGTAAATCCAGGTGCCATCCACCGCCATAGCCGATGAAACAGCCGCGGGGGCAAGCCCGGCAAGTGCAAGAACGCGCAGGAAACGATGGATCTTCGTGCAAACGGAATGCGTTTCGAAGGTGCGGGAAAAGCCGATTTGGGTGGAAGAGGGAACGAATCTGCAAGGGGTCATAAGTAAATCCTCAGGGGGTTTGTAAGGTTTTCGGCTTTACATTTAGGTTTTGTGAATTTTTTTTCAAGGCATGGCAGCTATCCAAAGGATATTTCCATTTATCTTTTTTTAACCTGCGGGTGGGCGGAGAATGCGGGCGGCCTCAACGGGCCATGGATTGTGGAATAAATATAATATGCTAGGCGATAACCACTTGCGTTTATTTATCTTAAAACTCCGTCTTTTTTAACGCCCTTGCTCATCGTAACGCTTTGAATTATCAATTCTTCAAATGATCACGTTCTCCTCCTCCCTCCTTCCGACTCCGATGCTGCGTCTAGCTAGTGTTCGGACGGAATTGCTTTGGATCTACGATGGCCTTGTCCTCCCCGCCAATCGCTATGTGCACGACGATCACCGTTATGGCTATTGGGTTTGGCTGCTGCACAACGGCGAGGTGCGGGTGCGCATGGCGGACAGGGAGTGGGAAGCCAAGGCGGGATCGTGGATGGTTTCGCCGCACGGGGCGATCATCCAATCGTTTTCGGCGGATGCCCGCATCCTGTCGGTGCACTTCCGCTGTCAGTGGCCGACGGGGGAAAATCTCTTCGCGGAAGAAGACGCGCTCATCGTGGACGCGGTGAAATACCCGAGGCTCCAACGCACCGGGTCGCGGCTGCAGGCTCTCGCGGACCGTCTCTTCCCCGAAACGCGGATCGAATTCCAGACCCGGACGGCGGATTTCCCCGTCTTCCTGCGGCTTCAGCAACGTTTTCTCGAATGGCTCATCAATTTTTACGACATGATGATCGCCGAAGGCCGGACGCTGGCACATTTCGGCAGTTGCGACGAGCGGCTGCTGCGCGCCATGTTGTGCCTCCATGACACGCCGCTGCAATATCCGTTCCCCGCCGGGCAGTTGCAGCGCACGACCTCGTTGGGCCGCGCGCAGCTCGACCGGCTGTTTTGCGAGGAGTTTGGCACCACGGTGCGCGTTTACTGGGAGAGGCTGAAGCTGGACTCGGCGATGAGCATGCTGGAAACGACGGAAATTCCTGTCAAAGAAATCGCCTACAACCTGGGGTTCAAACAGGCGTCGCATTTTACGCGATGGTTTTCGCAGCGGGTGGAGATCACCCCCCAGGCGTTTCGCTCGCAGCGCGCGGCGGATTATTTCAAACCGATTGTGACGGTCCGGATTTGATGCCGGGAGCCCGCCCCGGCGAGCCCCGGGCGAATTCCCGCGAATGGGCGCGTCAGAAGCGCGCCGGTGTTTTCAATGGTTTCGCCGCGGACGGCTGGGTCCGCAATTTTTCCAGCGCCGTGCAGAGGGCGTTGAATTGGCCGCGGGCGCTGACCATGGCTCGCGGAGGCTCGATTCCATTGGTCTTGCAATAGGCGTCGAGTTCCGCCCATTGCGCGGCGATCCCGGCAAGGTGGAGAGACCGGCCCTTGGCGGCCGCCTGGATGCCAGCCAGCGCGGCGGGGCCGGCGGTTTGCCGGTCGGCGCTGAAGACGAGCTTGGCATACCACTCTTTTTGGCCCGGCTCGCCCCAGTTATCCAAGGCATCGTTGGCCCGTTGCAAGGCAGCGAGCGCCACGCCGTGCATTTCGCCGCGCACCCAGGGATCGGCGGCGTAAAGTTTGCATGCGTCGCGCATCCGGCGCAGGGCGTCCAGTTCGCCGGGGTTTAGCCCGGCCAAGCCTCCCTCTCCAGGCGCGGGAGGGGCGGGCAGGAGGGCGTCGAACGGGCTCTTGGCGCCGCCCGCCGGGCCATGCAGGAGATATTGGATGGCGCTTTCCATGCCGGCCCGCCGCCCGTGGAGCGCGCGCCACCCGGTGGAGACCAAATCGATTTCGGCGGTCTGAAGATCGCGCGGACTGGAGGCGCGCCGGAAGGCGTCGGCGAATTGCGCGAAGGCTTCGCGCGGTTTCCCCGTGAAAAGGAAGGTGAAGGCGCGGAGGCGTGAGGAGGCGCTGTCGTCGCCCGCTTGCTGGCGGAGGGAGGCAAGGGTGCGCTCTCGCTCGGGCTGCGAGGGGTAGCCCACCGCTTCCATCGGGCCGGCGGCGGCCGCGCCGCCTTGTTGGAAGGCGAGGAGCTGGTTGGCGCGATCCACGTTTTGATCCAGGGCGCTGAGAATGCCCGCCGCGAGGGTCACGGCGGCGTCGAACGTCTCGGGGGTCGGCGCGCCGTCCATGCAAAGGTGCGCTGCTTTCGCGGCTTCCTTGAGATCGCCTTTGGCCGCCAGGGTTTGGGCGATGCCCTGTTGCGCGGCAATCCACCGCTCCGGAGCTTCGGGGTGTTCGGCGATGGCCTGCTCGTAGAGACGCAGGGCTTCGTCGAATTTGCGCTCGGAGGCGGCCGCTTTCGCCGATTTGATGGCGTCGTCCACGGAGCCGCTGGCACCAAAGGCCGCGGCTCCCGAGAGGAGGGCCGACAGCAGGAGCAAGGCGAGTTTTTTCATTTGGAAGGGGCCTCGTTGTAGGGGATCACTTCCTCGGTGGTCGCGAGGATTCTCGGGCAGTCGACGAGGAGCGTGGCGGGTGCTTCCCCGTCGCCGGAGAGGATGAGTTGGAAGACTTTGCTTTTCTCCAGCGTGCTGTTTTCGCCCAGCAGACGGCTCAAGGGAATGGTGACGCACCGGTATTCGGAACCGATGCTCCCTTCCCGCGTTCCTTCGGCGATGACGGGCACCCGCTCGGTCGTCACGGGGGCGGTGAGCGTAGGCTTGTCACGCAGTTGCACGTAGATCTCGGCGGGCGGAGTGCCTTCGGTCGCTTTGACCCAAAACGAGAGGCCCTGGTAGCTTGTGATATCGCTGTGCCCGAAGGGGAAGCGCATGGCGACACTCCATGGCCCTTTCTTCACCTGGATCTGCAATGCCGGGGTGCCGCCATGGATTTTCGGCGGATTCTCCGTCGTCGCCACGGCGACATCGCCTTCGGTGGGCAATTTCTGGGGGGTGTTTCTCGCCCACAAATCGTAGCTGAGGATTTTGGGATAGATCCCCACGACGCCGACCGCGCCGTAGCGGCTCCCGTCCGCGTAAACGGCGGAGACTCCGGCGGCGATCCGGCCCGGCCATGTCCGCCGCCAGTCGTCCTGCCGGGCCGAAAAGCTCAGCGGGCGAAAGCAGAAGCCCAGGCCGTAGACGCCATCGCCCGCCGCGCCGTCGCCGTGGAGGCCGTCATCATAGAGCGGGGTGGCTTCGCCGCCGCCCAAACGGCTCAGATCGGCCGTCACGGCGGCGGGCGGAGCGGGGGTGACGGGCACGCGGGCGGTGAGGGTCAGTTCGCTGCGCCGGTAGGGGGCGGCGGGATCGCCGGAGGATTGGTTCAAGGCAACGGCGGCTTTGGCCGCGCTGCCACCGGCGGGCAGTTTGGAGAATGTCCGCAACGCGGCCATCAGATCGGCAAAGGCGGTCTCGTCCTCGCGCGCCGGTTCCATGACGGCGGGCGAAAAAGCCACCACGGGAAACGGCTCGGCGGTCCGGCCAATGGAAAGCGTGTTGTTGGCGACGGCATAAAAGACGGTGCCGTTGGCGTTGGGCCGGACGAAGGCGCCTTCTTTGACCAGAGAGCTTACCAACGGTCCGCGGCAGGTTTGGCTGGTGGCCAGCTCGTCGTCGGAGAAGACGAGGCCGAGCCGGGAGGGGTCGTAAAAGCAGAGCCGCAGGACATCCGCGTTGGGTCCCCACATTGCGCCGACGCTCGACCAACTGGCGTCTTTGGAACCCGGCTGCGTGACTTCGTGGTCGCCGTTGTTGACCCGGTAGAGGCCGCCGTCGGAGGTCGTGGCGTAAAGCGGGCCGGGGGCGCGGGTGGGCGCGAATGCCATGTCCGTGAAGAGCTTGTCGCGCAGGATCTCGACGGCGAGTTCGCTGGGGGTGCTGCACGAGTAGAGGTTCTGGATGTCGGGCTCCGTCCTGGCGGAGCCGAAGAGGAAGATCTCCGTGGAGTTTTTCTCGCGCGCCAGGATGCGATGGAAGGAATAGTCGGGGTTGACGACGTCCCAGTTCTGGCCTCCGTTGCGGCTGCGCGAGATGCCTCCCGCCGCCTGGCCGTGAACCGCCAGCAGGGTTTGGCAGGTGGCGTCGCCGGGATAGACGATGAGATCCGCGACGGAGTCGGCGGCCATGCCACCCGTCGCCG
>JAQTMF010000222.1 GCA_028714515.1 Chthoniobacteraceae bacterium
GTGCGGTATCCCTTCCTGCCCAGCCATCCGCAATACGAGCTGGCCAAACGGCAGATGCGCGGCGGCTCGGGAATCGTGATCGCGGATTTGGGCTGTTCGACGGAACAAGCGCTCGCTTTTTGCCGCCGGTTGCGCCTCTTTACGCTGGCCGAAAGCCTCGGCGGCGTGGAAAGCCTGGTTTGCCATCCCGCGACGATGACCCACGCGAACGTGCCGCCCAGCGTCCGGGAAGCCGTCGGCATCCGCGACGGCATGGTCCGGTTTTCCATCGGCATCGAAGACGCGGCGGACCTGCGCCGCGACCTCGGCGAAGCACTGGCGGCGGAGGTCGTTGGATGACCAACCCTCTCTTTGCCAACCCGCCGTGGCGCGGGGCCGACCTGGGGCGCCCCTTGCCCGAATCCGTTCACGCCGTCTCCGTCGCGCTGCCCCGGTGGCGGGACGTCGTCGGCTACGAGGAGAAAGATCCCGCCGTGCTCACGCGGCTGGCGTGCGGTTATCCCCGGTTTGTCATCCACTCGCTGGTGCGGGCCGTGGCCCGGGCTTTGGGCGGAACGGACGGCCGTTCGCTGCCCTTTCCCTCCCTGCGTGCCGCCGAAGAATGCGCGGCGTATATCCGGCGGACCACCGGGGAACCGGCGTCTCTCCGCCCTGCGTCGGGCCCGGAAACCGGCGGGGCGCGGCTCGTGTGCGTGACAACCTCCGAAACCGGAGCCCCGGCGCTGCTGGCCTTTTGGCAGCACACGGGTCTCATCGTCTCCACCCGCCGGGCCGAGGCCTTCCTGGCCGGGAAACAAGAAGCGGCCGTCGCCGCCTCGGGGGAAGAACACGCCTCCCTGCGCCGGCAGCTTGCCGGTTTCTACGGCTGCGCGCCGGACGACGTTTTCCTTGCCCCCACCGGCATGGCCGCCCAGCTCGCCGCCTTGCGGGCCGTCCGGGCGCGTTCCCCCGGTTTGCAAACGGCCCAGCTAGGGTTCCCCTACGTGGACACCCTCAAATTGCAGCAGAAATTCGGCGACGGCGTCACGCTCCTCCACCGGCTGTCCACCGTGGGCGAAGACCTGCGCTCCCTGCTCGCGAGCCACCCGTTGGCCGCCTGTTTTTGCGAAATCCCGGGCAATCCCACCCTCGGGAGCGCCGACGTACGGGAAGTCACCCCCGTCCTGCGGGCCCGCCGGGTCCCGCTCGTCGTCGATGATGTCGTGGCCACCCCCGTGAACGTCGATCTGAGCGCGCACGCCGATCTCATCGTCACCAGCCTCACCAAATACATCGCGGGCACCGGCGACGTGATGGGCGGGGCCGTGATCTGCAACCCGCAATCCCCCTATTACCGCGAATTGAAGCCGCTCGTCGCCGCCGGGCACGAGGAACTTCTCTGGAGCGGCGACACCGCCGTCATCGACGCCAACGCCGCCGGGTTCCCGGAGCGGATGCGCCGCCACAACGCCAACGGCCTTTACCTCGCCGAGCGCCTGCGCGCCCACCCCGCCGTCGAGCGCGTCTGGTATCCGAAATGGGAATTCAGCGAAGCCTACGAAGCCGTGCGGCGGCCGGACGGCGGCTGGGGCTCCCTCATCACCTTCCTGCCGCGCAACGCCGAAACCGAAGCCCCGCGCATCTACGACGCCCTGGCCTACTGCAAGGGCCCGAGCCTCGGGACCGTCTTCACGCTCGCCTGCCCGTTCACGTTAATGGCCCACTACACCGAACTGGAGTGGGTGGAATCGTGCGGCGTGCCAAGCCACCTTTTGCGCATCTCCGCCGGGCTGGAAGACCCGCAAGATCTCTGGCACCGGCTGGAAGCGGCGCTGGCGGAGCAGCCGTAAGGAAACGGGCGGCGGCCCCTACATCCGCCGCTTTTGCGTCCCCAAGCGAACCGGGAGCGCGCCCGCGAAATCAATCAACTCCCGCGAGGGGTAACAGAACGAAAACACGGTTTTCCCGTTTTGGTGGGTCACGGCCAAATCTCCAAGCCCGATGATGTCCATGCCGATCAGAACATCCGTGCCGGGAGGAAGCTGCTGCCTCGTCACGCGGTGGCCGACAAAGCCGTATTTGTCATTGGGGAGCGCGATGTTGACATAATACGAAGCCCCCGTGTTTTTGCCATTGGCGGTATAAACATTCGTCACGCCCGTGGCCTTCAACTTGAAGATCTCCACGATGTCCTGCGTGATCACCGTATGGGTGGCGCCCGTGTCGAAAATGGCTATGAACGGCCGGTATTTGTGATGCCCGTCGGGCGAAGTCCTGGGATCGAAAGGCGGCGAAATCCGGCAGTGGAAACTCAGCTCGTTTTTTTTACTGTCAGCCTTGACGGTAAAGCTGCACATCTCGGATTACGCGAAAGCGACCCGCGTGTGGAATACCTGCGTATAATTGTCTTTCCCCGGCTCGACCTCCTGAACGAGGAACGTGCCGAGTTTGTGGGACTTCTGCGTGGTCTCAATCGCTTCGATCGGGTTGGCGTAGTCGCCGATCACCTTTTGGTCTTTGATAACGATGTAGCGCCCCTTGAAGCGGCGCACCAAGCTCTGCTGATTGGCGAGGTAATACTCAAACTCGCTCTCTAAGGGATTAGACATGACCATAGGACTGCTCACGGAAACGCATCACAGATGACGAATGCGTGTGTAGTAATGTTTGGGCGGTGCCAGCGTAAAGTTTTTTGTGGCATTTTTTACCCGAATCAGGGAAAGCCTGATGGGATGCGATGGTTTCCGCGATCACAGGATCATCCTACCTCGTTTTTGCCTTTTGGCGACGGGAAATCATCTCCGCAGGGAATTTTCCCCTTTCAACCGGCCGCCGGCGGCCCCGGGAGGGGTTACGCTTCCGGCTCCCTGGCCGGGCCTGCCGAGTCGCGGGGAAGCAGCCGGGTGGGGATGACCTCGGGCGCCGCGCCGGGGTCCTCGCCGCGGATGGATTGAAGCAGGCGCTCGGTGGCGGCGGCGATCAGCTCATCGGGCCGGGCGTCAATGGTGGTCAGCCGGGGCGAGAGGAACGCGCCGACTTCCATGGCATCATAGCCGACAAGAGAGAGATCTTCCGGCACCCGCACCCCCAGGGAGCGCAACCCGTCCATCAGCCCGATGGCCACGCGGTCGTTCACCGTCAGCACCGCCGTGGGGTGAAAATTCGCATTCCAGACGGCGGCGGCGCTGGCGCGGCCGTTTGCGTAGTGCGAAAGACCTTCGTTGGCGAGGGGCACCTGGCGGACAAAATGCCGCGCCTCCCAGCCGTGGGCGGCGTAGGCGTGGGAGATGCCCTGCATGCGGTCGCGGCTGTAGTGGCCGTCCGGCCCAAGCCCGAGAGTCGTGATATGGCGGTGCCCCAGGGAAAAGAGGTATTCCACGGCCTCCTGCATCCCCGTGGAGCGGTCCACGCAAACGCTTCCCTTGGGCGGGCGGATCGTGGGATCGACAAAGACCAGCGGAATCCCGGCCTCGGTGATGGAACGGACGCGCGGGTGGCGGGCCGTGAGTTGAGAGGCGAAAGAGACAACCCCCGCCGCGCGCAGATTGCGGAAGCGGTCAAAAGCCTGCGCCTCCTCCTGGAGATCGCCGTTCGTGATGGCGGCCATGGCATGGAAGCCTTCCGCCGCGAGGGCCCGGCGCAGAAACTCCAGCTTTTGGCCCAGGTAGAGCCCCTCGATCTCCGGCAGGCAGATGCCGATGATATTGGTGGTGCCCTTGCGCAGCCCCCTTGCGAGGGAATTGGGCTGGAAGCCCAGCTCCTGCATCGCCGCGCGGACGCGCGTCTGGGTTTCCTCCGAAACGCCGCTGTGGCCGTTCAAAACACGCGAGATCGTCCAGCGCGAGAGATGCAGCCGGGTGGCAAGATCCGTGGTGGAACGGATCGCATCGCGCGTGTTTTTCGTTGACTTCATCGGCGCGGCTACCCTACACGTGTAGGGCAACCCGATGCAAGCCTCCCTTTCAAGTGCTTGCGAAGAAAAAATCCACTTTTTTCCCCTTTATTCCGCGCGCGCCGATGCCCCAGGCTGTTTGCTCTCCCGTTTTTCTATGAATCCGATTCGTTTTGGCATCGCCGGCCTTGGCAACATGGGCGGCATCCACGCCCGCTCCCTTCTGGAGGGGCAAATCCCCCGGGCCGTCCTGGCCGCCGTGGCCGATCCCGTGGCCGACCTCACCCCGTTTGCGGGCGCGAAACCGTTCCGCTCCACCGAGGAAATGATCGCCTCCGGGGAAATCGACGCGATCCTGATCGCCACGCCCCACTTCGCCCACGTCCCCCTCGGCATCGCCGCCCTGGAGCGGGGCCTCCACGTCCTGGTCGAAAAACCGATCTCCGTGGACAAAGCCGCCGCGCAAAGCCTGCTTGCCGCCCACACCAACCCGGCCCAGGTCTTCGGCGCGATGTTCAACCAGCGCACCGACCCGCATTTCCGCAAGATCCGGGAACTGATCCGCAACGGCGAACTGGGAGCGATCCGGCGCGTCAACTGGACCATCACCAACTGGTTCCGCACCGACGCCTACTACAACTCCGGCGGCTGGCGCGCCACCTGGTCCGGCGAAGGCGGCGGCGTGCTCCTCAACCAGTGCCCGCACAACCTGGATCTCTTCCAATGGCTCTTTGGCATGCCCGCGAAAGTGCGCGCCCACTGCCACTTCGGCCGCTATCACGACATCGAGGTGGAAGACGACGTCACCGCGTATCTTGAATACGCCAACGGAGCCACCGCCTCCTTCATCACCTCCACCGGCGAATACCCGGGCACCAACCGGCTCGAAATCGC
>JAQTMF010000223.1 GCA_028714515.1 Chthoniobacteraceae bacterium
GGGTGAGGGGTTGCTGTGCGGCGGGGGGGGGGGCGGGGACGGTGAGGAGGTCGCGGGTGAGGGCGCGTACGAGGATGCCGGTGCTGACGCCGTCGGAGGGGGTGGCGTCTTCGATGAGGTAATACTCGATCTGCTGGACGTCGCCCCAGGTTTCGCCGGTGTGGTTGACGCCGCTGGTGGCGGTGAAGCGGAGGTAGCCGGGGAAGCGGGATTTCTGGCTCTGGGGGCCGCCTTCCATGGTGCAGGCGAAGAGGCCGCCGGAGAGGTAGGCGGCGCGCAGGTCGTTGCGCAGGATGGCGGCGGCGCGTTCTCTCAGGCGGCTCTGGCGGGTGCGTTCCTGGGCGCTGTCGCGTGTATGGACGGCGCGTTGGAAGGTGCCGTAGATGGCCAGTAGGACGATGGTCGAGACGACGGTCGCGGCGAGGATTTCGATGAGGGTGAAGGCGCGCGTGTTCATCGGCTGGTTTTCCGCGCGGTGCCGGAGGTGGAGGAGGAGCTTGTGGAGGAAGAGGTGGTGGTGAGCGAGGAGGCGGTGGAGCTGACGAGGGTGCTCAAGGTGATGCTTTGCTCGCGGCCCTGGACGGGGAAGTAGGTCTGGACGGCGAGGACGGTCATGGAGTCTCTGTCCCACGTGGTTTGGGTGGATTCCCAGCGGTAGCCGGGCCAGTCGGGGCCGAAGTCGCCGCTGGGGTCGGCGCTGGTCCAGGTGTTGTCGAGGGTGAGTTCGGCGAGTTTGTTTTGCGCGAGTTCGACGGCCACGGCCTGGCG
Organism: Chthoniobacteraceae bacterium; assembly: GCA_028714515.1. GTDB lineage: Bacteria > Verrucomicrobiota > Verrucomicrobiia > Chthoniobacterales > Chthoniobacteraceae > UBA695. The sequence goes on from JAQTMF010000223.1 coordinate 769, forward strand.
TTCGGCGATGACGGAGGCGCGGTTGGCGTAGGTGATGCCTTCAAAGACGGCGGGGAGCAGGATCGCCAGGAAGATTAGGGCGGCCAGGATCTCGACAAAGGTGAAGGCGGCGCGCGTGTTCATGGCGCGATTTCGTATCCCCAGCCGTCGTCGGTTTGGGTGAGGCTGACGCGGTCGCCGGAACGGTGGATGAGGACGAGGGGCGAAAGGTTCCCGGTGGCGAGCGTGCCTTCGGGGTCGAAGGTGGCGGCGATGATGTGGCCCGCGGTGTCGGTGGCGGCGGACTGGAGGTCGAAGCGGATGTCGCCGGGGAGGGCCCACTGTTGTTCGCGCGAGGGGTTGCCTGTGTTGCCGTCTTTGGCTTGGACGCCGAAGGTTCCGCCCACGGGGTCGATCCAGAGGTTCATGGGCAGGCCTTGGGAGACGGCCTCGCTGCGGGCGTATTCGGTGGCGGCGAGCAGGCGCGTCGCCTCCTGGTCCAGCGCGCGCCCTTTGAAGGAGCGCGAGAGGGAGGGGGCGACGATTGCCAGGAGCGTTGCCAGGAGGACCATGACGAGGATGAGTTCGACGAGGGTGAACGCGGCAACGGGATGGGCTCTGTTAGCGCTTGTTGACATCCCAGTTGTTGATGTCGTCGGCGGTTCCGGCGCGGCCGTCGGGCCCGGCGGAGGAGATGTCGGGGCCGTTGATGTTGTGTTTGCCGGGGTATTCGTAGTTGTATTGATTGCCCCACGGGTCGGCCGGTACGGCTTTCTCAAGGTAGGGGCCGCGCCAGGCGGTGGCGTCGCCGGGCTGTTCGAGGAGGGCGTTGAGGGCGCCGCTCTTGGGGTAGTAGCCGTTGTCGACTTCGAATTGGTCGAGGGCTTGTTTGATGTTGCCGATCTGGGTTTGCGCGGCGGTGATTTTTGCCTGTTCGGAGCGGCCGCTGATTTTCGGGTAGACGATGGCGGCGAGCGTGGCCAGGATGACCAGCACGAGGAGCATTTCGACGAGGGTGAAGCCTTGTGAGTGTTGTGGGTTTGGGTGTTTCATGGTGAGGGTTATTTGATGTGATCTTGGAGGGAGAAGATGGGGATGACCATGCCGATGAAGATGAGGCCAATGAACCCGGCGATGAGGAAGAGGAGCAGGGGCTCGGCGAGGGTGACGGCGGTTTTCAGGTTGCGGTCGAGGGTGGTTTCGGTGGTTTCGGCGATGCGGAGCAGTTCTTTGTCGAGCCGCCCGCTTTCTTCGGCGACGGAGATCATTTCCAGGGTGGAGCCGGGGAAGAGGGCGCGGCAGCCGGCGAGGGCGGCGGCGAGGGTTTCGCCTTTGGAGACGCGGTCGGTGGAGTCGGCGATGAGGTCGATGAGGGTTTGGTAGCCCAGGGAACGGCGGGCGACGTGGAGGCCGTTCATCAAGGGGACGCCCGCGCAGAGGAGGGTGCCGAGCATGCGGCAGAAACGGGCCAGGGCGAGCTTGGCGGCGAGGGGGCCGACGACGGGCAGTCGCAGGAGCACGGCTTCCCATTTGCGCCGGTTGGCGTCGATGGAAAACCAATGCCGCCCAAAGTAGATGGCCGCGCCGAGGGCGGCGGCGGTGTAAAGACCGTAGGTGCGGATGGCGTTGCTGGCGCCGATGATGATCTGGGTGATGAGGGGGAGGGCGGCGTTGAATCCCTCGAAGAGGGTTTGGAAGCGGGGGATGAAGAAGACCATCAGGAAGATGATGGCGGCGGTGGCCATGACGAGGAGCACGGCGGGATACATCATGGCGGAGAGGACTTTGGCGCGGATTTCTTTTTCGCGCGCCTGGAAGTCGGCGATTTGCCCGAGGACGACGTCGAGGAAGCCGCCCGCTTCCCCGCTCTCCACCATGGCGGTGTAGACGCGTGGGAAGACTTCGGGGGAGCGGGCCATGGCGGCGGCGAGCGGGACGCCGTCGATGACGAGGCCGTGAAGTTCTTTCCATTTGGCGGCGGCGGCCGGGTTGGAGGCTTCTTTGTAGAGGATGGTCAGCGCGCGGCTGAGGGGGACGGTGGCGGTGAGGAGGCTGGAGAGGGAGCGGGTGAAGTCTTCGAGGGCGTCGAAGGAGACGCGCGCGGAGGTGAAGCTCCACGTGCGGGCGGCGGGGGCCGCGCCGGTGGCGGCGTTGCCTTCTTTGGCGGTTTCTTCCAGGCGCAGGATGGTCATGCCGCGCTCTTCGAGCTGGCGTATGGCTTCCTGCCGTCCCCCGGCTTCGATGCGGCCTTCGGCGGGCGCGCCGCCGGATTCCAGTGCTTTGTAGGCGAAGAGGGCCATGGGGAATGCGGTCAGTTGGCGGCGAAGGCGGCGTCTTCGTCTTTGGAGACGCGCAGGACTTCGGCGGGGGTTGTGATGCCCGCGCAGACGAGTCTCCAGCCGTCTTCGAGGAGGGTGCGCATGCCTTCTTTGCGCGCGATTTCCTTGATTTCCATGCCGGAGCCGTTGCGCAGGAGGGCCTGCCGCAGCGAGGGGCTGATGGGCATGAGTTCGAAGATGGCTTGGCGGCCGGTGTAGCCGGTCATGCGGCAGGCGCGGCAGCCGTGGGCGCGGTAGATGGTGGCATCGCGAAGGGCTTCGACGCGGCCGCGCAGGGCGGTGGTGCGGGCGGAGTGGTCTTCCTCTTTGCACTCGGGGCAGAGGACGCGCACGAGGCGCTGGGCCATGACGGCTTCGAGGGAGGAGGCGACGAGGTAGGGTTCGACGCCCATGTCGACGAGGCGGGTGAGCGCGCCGGGGGCGTCGTTGGTGTGGAGGGTGGAGAAGACCATGTGGCCGGTGAGGGAGGCCTGGACGGCGATTTGCGCGGTTTCGTGGTCGCGGATTTCGCCGATGAGTACGACGTCGGGGTCGTGCCGCAGGATGGCCCGCAGGCCGCGCGCGAAGGTGAGGCCCGCTTTTTCGGAGACCTGGATCTGGTTGACGCCTTTGATCTGGTATTCGACGGGGTCTTCGATGGTGATGATTTTGCGGACGGAGTCGTTGATCTGGGTGAGTGCGCTGTAGAGGGTGGTGCTCTTGCCGCTGCCGGTGGGGCCGGTGACGAGCGCGATGCCGTGGGGAATCTCCAGGATGCGTGCGAAGAGATCGCGCTCGCGCTGGGCCATGCCGAGGCCGTCGAGGCCGATCAACCCGGCGTTTTGGCGCAGAAGGCGCAGGACGACGGCTTCGCCGTGGAGCATGGGGATGACGGAGACGCGGATGTCGATTTCGCTATTCTTAATGCGGATTTTAATGCGCCCGTCCTGCGGCACGCGTTTTTCGGCGATGTCGAGGTTGCTTAAGATTTTGATGCGCGAGACGATGGCGGGCTGGAAGCGCTTGATTTGCGGGGGGACGGGGATTTCCTGCAGGATGCCGTCGATGCGGTAGCGGATGCGCAGTTCGTGCTCGAAGGGCTCGACGTGGATGTCGGAGGCGCGCATGGAGACGGCGTCGCTTAAGATCTGGTTGACGAACCGGATGATGGAGGCGTCTTCGGCGGCTTTTTCGAGGTCGCCTTCGTCTTTGGTTTCGTCGGAGACGACTTGGAAGCCTTCTTCTTGTTCGAGGAGGTTGAGGGTGTCGGCGCCGACGCCCAGGCGGCGTTTGATTTCGCGCTGGACGGCTTCGCTGGGGGCGAGGATCGGCTCCAGCGGGAGGCTGGTGTAGGCTTTGAGGCTGTCGAGGCCGGGTTCGGCGAAGAGGCGGCTCAAGGCGACTTCGATGTGCCCGCCGGTTTCCCGCAGGGGGAGGAGTTCTTCTTTGAGCAGGAGGCGGGCGGGGAAGCGGGCGGCAAGGGCGGCGTCGGGTTCGACGCCTTCCAGCGCGGTGTAGGCGAGGCCGTATTCTTTGGCCAGCCATTGGAGGACTTGGGCCTCGGTTTCCGCGGCGGCGCCGCCGGTTTCACTCTGGCGCGCGAGGGTGTCGGCGTCGGTGGCGGAGAGCTGGCGGCTCTCCACCATGCGGGTGAGCAGGCCGGAACGGGGGGCGGAAAGGGG
>JAQTMF010000224.1 GCA_028714515.1 Chthoniobacteraceae bacterium
CGGGCGCATCCTTTACTGGAACGCGTAAACCAAATCCCGCATTGACTTGTTCGCCCCGACAGCGGCTACTCCGGGGCCATGCGATTGCCATCCCCCCTCACGGGAGCGCTCTTTGCGCTCTTCAGCCTTCCCCTCCTCGCCGCCGCCGATCCGGCGCTTACCGTCACCGCCGATAATCCCACCGGCATCGCCGCCCCCGGCCAGAAAATCGTCTGGCATGTCGCGGTTTCCGATGACCCGGAGCACAAGATCCAAAATGGGACCTACGTGCTCAAGAAAGGCGGCGCGGAAGTCATCGGACAGGGCAAACTGACCTTCGGAGCCGAACCCGCCACCGTCGAGACCTCGCTCAACGGCCCGGGCACCGTCCTCGCGGAATTCGATGCCCCCGTCGAGGGCAAGAAACCGCTGCAAGCCTTCGCAGGAGCCGCCGTCGAGCCGGGAAAATTGCGGCCGTCCCTCCCCGCCCCCGCTGATTTCGACGCGTTCTGGAAAGCCAAAATCGCCGAACTGACCGCCGTCCCGGAAAACGCCGTCCTGGAAAAAAGCGACAGCGGCAAAGAGGGCATCGATTATTGGAAGATCACGATGGATAACATCCGCGGCACCCACATCCACGGCCAGGTGGCGCGCCCGGCGGCCGGGGAGAAACACCCCGCGCTCCTCATCGTGCAATGGGCGGGCGTCTATCCGCTCCCGAAAACCTTCGTCACAGACCGCGCCCAGGAAGGCTGGCTCGTCCTGAACATCCTGGCCCACGACCTCCCCATCGACAATCCGAAGGAATTTTACGACGAACAGGGCAAAAACGCCCTCAAGGACTACACCTCCATCGGCAACGAGGACCGGGAAACGAGTTACTTCCTGCGCATGTTCCTCTCCTGCTACCGCGCCGCCGAGTATCTCTCCAAGCGGCCGGATTGGGACGGCAAAACCCTCATCGTCAGCGGCGGAAGCCAGGGCGGCCTGCAATCGTTCGTCACGGCGGCGCTCAACCCCAAGATCACGGCGGTTCTGGCCAACGTCCCCGCCGGATGCGACAACACCGGCGCGGAGGCCGGGCGGAATCCCGGCTGGCCCTACTGGAAGAACCACACCCAGGGCCGCGACGCGAAGAAAGTCATGGAAACCTCGCGCTACTTCGACGCCATGAACTTCGCCGCGCGCATCCACTGCCCCACCCTCGTCGGCATGGGCCTGATCGACGTTACCTCCCCGGCCTCGGGCGTCTTTTCCGCCTTCAACCAGATCAAAGCCCCCAAGGAAATCGTCGTCATCCCCAACTCGCCGCACCAAAACGTGAATGGCGTGCAAGGCCCCTTCTACAAGCGGGAAGGAGAATGGCGCGCCGCCCTCGTGAAAGGGCAACCGGCTCCCGTCCAGCCCAACACCGCAGTCGCACCGTAAGCGCAAAAGACCGCAACCGGATCACCCCGAAAGGGCGGTGGAAATCCCGTTTTCTACCACCCCTTGCGGGGTGAATTTCGTTGAGGGCCTTCGTTTCCGGTGGTGTCGGCGCGGGGACGCGCCTCGACCACCGGCTAACGGCTGGAAACCCTCCGGGTTTCTCTTTCGATCTACGCGGACGCCTGATCCGTATTTCCCCGGACCAGGCAAGCTCGAAGAGATCCGTCATTATCCCTTCTTTGGGTGCACCGCGCTGTTGCGGGCGGCACTCCGTGCCGCCCGCAACAGCGCGACTTTTCGCACCCATGAGGGCCGGGAGGGCCGGGAAGGCCATCCCCACCAAAACCAAAAAGGCGATGCCCTTGCCGGACATCGCCTTTTGGAAAACAAACCGCGGAAGCGAATTAACGCTTGGAGAACTGGAACCGCTTGCGGGCGCCGGGCTGGCCGGACTTCTTGCGTTCGCGCATACGCGGGTCACGCATGAGGTAGCCTTCCGCCTTCAGCGCGGGGCGCAGCGTCGCGTCCACTTGCAGCAGCGCGCGGGCGATGCCGAGGCGGATCGCTCCGGCCTGGCCGTTGAGGCCGCCGCCGGTCGCGTTGACCGCAACGTCGTAGCCGTTCACAAGGTTCGTGAGCGTCAGCGGGGCAAGGACGGTGTTTTGGAGCGGAGTCGTCGGGAAATACTCTTCAAAAGGGCGGCCGTTGACTTCGATTTTACCGGTTCCGACGGAAAGACGGACGCGGGCGACTGCCGTTTTGCGCCGTCCAGTGGCGCTGTGAGCTGGAATAGTTGCCATAGAAATGGGTAAAGTAAAAAGCTAGATCTCGGTGATGGGCGTCGGCTGCTGCGAAGCGTGGGGATGTTCCGTGCCGGCATACACTTTCAACTTCGTGAAGACGTGGCGGCCGAGGCGGTTGTGGGGCAGCATTCCTTTGACGGCGTGCTCGACGAGGGCCTCGGGGCGGCGCGCGCGGCGGGACTTGACGCTTTCGGTGTGATGGCCGCCGACGTAACCGGAGAAGCTCATGTAGGTCTTGGCTTCTTCTTTTTTACCGGTCAGGCGAACTTTGTCGGCATTGATGACAATGACGAAATCGCCGGTGTCAACGTGGGGCGTGTAAATCGCCTTCTCCTTGCCGCGCATCAGGCACGCTGCCTTCTCGGCGACGCGGCCCAGGACTTGGTCCTTGGCGTCGATGATCCACCAGTTGCGCTTTACCTCGGTGGCTTTAGCTGAAAATGTTTTGCTCATATAACGGTTATCAAAAAGGGCGAGCAAAGTCGCGGCGGGGCCACGCTTTGTCAATTGTATCCTGCAATGGCATGGAAACGGGTTCCGCGTCATTGACTCTCAACCACTCGGCTGAGCGATTTTCATCGCCCTTGGAGGTTCAAGTAAATCACAGAGATTCCCCTCCCAGCAAGAGGAAAGTGGCGCAACTCACCGGGCGCGGCGGATGAAACGCTCGATTTCCTCGCGCCGGGGGGCCGATTCCTGGGCCCCGGGCCGCGTGACCGACAGGGCGGCGGCGGCCTGGGCAAAACGGACCGCCTCCAGCGGCGTCTTCCCCTCGGCCAGCGCCACGGCCAGCGCGCCGTTGAAGGTGTCCCCGGCGGCGGTGGTGTCCACGGCCTTGACCTCAAACCCGCGCACGAGCCGCGCCCCCTGGGCGTCGGCCAGCAGCACGCCCCGGCTGCCCAGGGTGATGATGACGCCCCGGGCTCCCCGGCGCATCAACTGCTCGGCCGCTTTTTTCGCATCCCTCCGGCCCCGGACGGGGATGCCGGTGAGAAGCGCCGCCTCGGTTTCGTTGGGCGTAAGGAAGGCGACCTTTTGCAAAAGCGCGTCGGGCAGCGGCTGGGCGGGGGCCGGGTTGAGAATCACGGGGACGCCCGCCTTGACGGCCATATCCACGGCCGCGCACACGGTTTTCATGGGCGTCTCCAGTTGCACCAGGAGCGCGCCCGCGCCGGCCAGCGCGGTTTTGGCTTTCCGCACATCGGCGGGGGTCAGCCTGGCATTGGCCCCGGAGGCGACGGCGATGCTATTGGCCCCGTTCGCGTCCACGAAAATCAGGGCGACGCCGGACGGGGCCGTCTTGTCCCGGAAAACGCATTCGGTGCGGATGCCCTCTTGGAGAAAGCCGTTCACCGCGCGGTCGCCCAGTTCATCCCGTCCCACGCGGGCGACAAACGTCACCTCCGCCCCGGCGCGCGCGGCGGCCACGGCCTGGTTGGCTCCCTTTCCGCCGGCGGCGGTGGCAAACGCGCCGCCGAGCACCGTTTCACCCGGTTGGGGGAGGCGGTCCATCTGGACCGACATATCCGTGTTGGAACTGCCGACAACGACGATTCGGGGAGCGTTCATAGAAGGGAGATGGGTGGTCATCGGGGATCAGGGAATAAAGAGTATCGTGGAGCGGGGCAACCCCTTTTTTCGGGATCCGCGCGCCTGGCGCTCCCGCGAAAAATCCGCGGCGCAGTCGGCCTGATCCGCCATTCCGCCATTGGCAACCCCGCCCGGCCATGCCAACATCCTTTCTCCTATGCCCGCCGAAACCCTCACCCCGATGATGCAGCAATACCAGAGCATCCGGCGGAGCCTGCCCGCGGATACCCTGCTCATGTATCGCCTGGGCGACTTTTTCGAAATGTTCTTCGAGGACGCCAAGGAGGCCTCGGCACTGCTCAACCTTGCCCTCACCAAGCGGGGCCAGGTCCCCATGTGCGGCGTCCCCGCCCAGGCGGCGGACAATTACATCGCCAAGCTCGTCCACGCCGGGCGGCGCGTGGCCCTTTGCGACCAGGTCGGAGATCCGCAGCCGGGCAAGATCGTCCAGCGGGAGATCACGCAAGTCATCAGCCCCGGCACCATCGCCGATTTGAACCTCCTGGACGCCAAGCGCTCCAACTACCTCGCCGCCGTCTTCGAGCGCGGGGGCGTCTACGGATTCGCCTTTGCCGATACGAGCACGGGCGAATTCCGGCTCACGGAACTCCCCGACGCGGCCGCGCTCCAGGACGAACTGGCCCGGGTCGCCCCCGCCGAAGTGCTCCTCTCCGACGAGCAGCAGGCAGCGCTCCCCGCCATCCCCCACGCCGTCCCGTGCGACGGCTACCTTTTCCTGCCCGACCACGCCGGGTTCACGCTCAAAGAGCATTTCAAAGTGCAATCGCTCGACGGCTTCGGCTGCGCGGGCATGGTGGCGGCCACCGGGGCGGCCGGGGCGATCCTCCACTATTTGAAGCACCAGATGCGCCGCCAGGCGGGCAACATCATCAGCCTTTCCGCCTACCGCAACAGCGGCTACCTGACCCTC
>JAQTMF010000225.1 GCA_028714515.1 Chthoniobacteraceae bacterium
GTTCCTTACCGCCACTCCCTGTGGGTCGAGAACGCTCTTTTTGGGCATGACGGTGACTCTGGCTTTCATAGGTCCGGCAAAGATGGAAAAGCGGGGTCCAAAGTTCAACCCCGAAATTCTGTTTTCTGTCCCCGGGAGGCATCCGCAAGAGTGGGGAGGCGCGAAAAAGTTCTCTTTGCCTCGTTCCCAAGTCGAACTTGGGAACGTCTGACTTCTGGTACGTTCTTCGGGCAGGGGGGCGGGAAACGGCCCCTGCGTCACGCCGCGGGAGCGTCGCCGCCCGCCCGGATTTCGCACAAAATGGCGCGGATCTCCCCTTCGATGGCGCTGAAAAGGGCGCGCGCGGCCGGGAAATCGCGGGAACGCAGGTTGGCCTCCATGACGGCGACGCGCTCCGAGGTTTCCCGCGCGCCGACGGAATCGAGCGAGCCTTTGAGGTCGCGGGCGAGCCGCCCGGCTTCGTCGGCGTGGCACGCCTCCAGGGCCGCGTCCAATTCGGCGAGGCGGCCCGGCATCAGTTCGGAGAAGAGGCCGCAAGCCCCCCGGAAAAGGGTGACATCGCCGCCCATGGCCTGGAGAAAGCGCTCCAGGGAGTCGGCGCGGTGTTCCCCGGGTTCGGTATAGTTTGGCGGTGGCGTCTGCAGCGACGCGCCGGTCTGCCGCGCCCTCGGCTCGATGGATTTGATGAGGAGGAGCAACTCGTCCTTGTGGAACGGCTTGGAAATGTAGTGGTCGAGCCCGGCGGCCAGGAAGCGCTCCCGGTCGCCCTTCATGGCGTGGGCCGTCATGGCGACGATGGGCAGGTGGGCGCGGGAGTCCGGCAACGAACGGATGCGCCGGGTGGCTTCCATACCGTCCATTTCGGGCATCTGGATGTCCATCAGGATCAGGTCGAAAGGCTCGCGCTCGACGGCGGCGACGGCTTCCCGCCCGTTGGAGACGGTGACGATGACGCAGCCGAAGCTGGAGAGAATGCGTTCGGCGACGATCTGGTTGACCATGTTGTCCTCCGCCACCAGGACGCGCAACGGCGGCTTGCCGCCGGGACGCGCGGGGGGGAGCGGCTCCTCCTCTTCCTCCTCGGGTTCGGACACGATGGCGGAATCCGGCTCGACCATGAGGAGGCTGCGCTCGACGGCTTCCATCAGGTCGGCCTGGATGATCGGTTTGTAGAGGACCCAGTCGGGTCCGGCGCCCCAGGCCTGCTTGACTTCCTCGGAAGTGGCGGATCCCGGCACCATGAGGACGACGGGGGCCTTGAATTCGCTGGCTTTGATGAGGGCCTGGACAAATTCGGCCCCGCTCATGTCGCCCAACAGGGCGTCCACCATGACGAGCCGGTACGAGCGTCCCCGGGCGCGCGAGCGCTCGATTTCGCCCAAGGCGGCTTCGCCAAGCCCGGCGACGGTGGATTCCAGCCCCATTTTCTGGAGCATTTCGCTGAGGCTCGCGGCGGTTTCGGAGCCCTCTTCGGCGGCGATCATGACGCGCAGGGGAGCCGCCGGCTCGCGGCGGACTTCGACGGGAAGAGGAGCGATTGGCGCCTCGTCCTCCCCGGGGAGGGGTTCCGCCACGGCGGCGGGAAGGTTGAAGGAAAAATTGCTCCCCTCGCCCAGCGTGCTCTGCACACGGACGGTGCCGCCCATTTTCTGGACCAGGCTGGAGACGATGGCCAGGCCCAGGCCGGTGCCGCCAAAGCGCCGCGTCATGGAGCCGTCCACCTGGGCGAACGCTTCAAAAATAACGGTCTGCTTGTCTTCGGGGATGCCGATGCCGGTGTCGCGGACCTCGAAGAGAAGCTCGACGGTGTCCCCGTGGGCGGACCGCTCGCTGACGCGCAGCGTGACGCCCCCTTTTTCCGTGAATTTGACCGCGTTGCCCAGCAGGTTGACGAGGATCTGCCGCAGGCGCAGGGAGTCGCCCACGATGCGCGCGGGGACGCCGGGGTCGATTTCCAGGTCGATGCCGATGCCTTTCTGCCCGGCGCGCACTCCCAGGGCTTTGGCTGCTTCTTGCAACATCTGGCGCAGCGAAAACGGCTCGCTCGCCAGTTCCATGCGGCCCGCCTCGATCTTGGCGAAGTCGAGCATGTCGTTGATGAGGGAAAGCAGGGAATCGGCGGACTGGGAGACGAGTTGCAGATACTCGCGCTGCTGGTGGTTGAGGTCGGTTTCGAGGGCCAGTTCCGTCATGCCGATGATGCCGTTCATCGGGGTGCGGATTTCGTGGCTGATGTTGGCGAGAAACTCGGTTTTGGAGCGGTTGGCGGCCTCGGCGATCTCGCGGGCGCGGCGGGCTTCGGTTTCGGCGCGGCGGCGCTCGGCGACTTCGGCCTGCAACTGCTCGTTGGCGTAGGCTAGCTCGGAGGTTCGCTCCAGGATGCGGATGCCCAGTTCGTCGTGGGCTTCGGTGAGGCGTTCCTCCACGCGCTTCTGGTCGTCGATGTCGGCCTCGGTGCCGATCCACTCCAGGATCTTCCCGGCCGCGTCCCGCCGGGGGACGGCCCGCAGTTCATGCCAGCGGTACGCGCCGTCCCGGTTGCGCAGGCGGTGTTGGAGCTCCAGCGATTCGCCGGAGGCAAGGGAACGTTCCAGGCGCTCCCGGGTGGTGTCGCGGTCGTCGGGGTGAATGGAATCGCCCCAGCCCGCGGCCAGGGTACCCTGGATGCTCCGGCCGGAATACGCCGTCCAGAAGTGATTGAGGTAGACCAGGTCTCCTCTCGCGTCGGCGGTCCAGACGATCTGCGGCAGGCTGTCGAGCAGGAAACGGTAGCGCCCGACGGTTTCGACGAGGGCTTTCTCGGCCCGGGCGCGCTCGTCGGCTTCTTCTTTCATCCGGGTGGAAAGCTGATGCACGCTGCGTGAGGCGCGCTCCAGCTTCGCCGCGAGGGCGGGAGATTCGCTTTCGGCCTCGCACCGCACGGCATGCCGCTGCCAGGCGTGAACCAGGGCTCGCGCAAGGGCGGCGGGGGCAAGCCCCCCGGCCAAGAGGACTTCCTCGGCCCCGGCCCGCAGGCTCTCCAAGGCCAGCGCATCGTCCTCCGAGAGGACGATCACGACGGAGGGAAGACCGGCCGAAGCGCCAAGAATGCGCCGCACGCCTTCCGGCTCCGCGAAATGGGAGGCATCGAGGGCAAAGAGAACGAGGTCGGGCGACGACACGCGGACAGCGTTGGCGGCCTGGACGATGGGAACGGGAAGCAGGAAGGATATTGCGTCCGCGCCGGGGCAGTTCGTTTGCAGAACGTCCCCGAAGACCATCGGGTTTCCGGCTGGAAGCACGCGGAGGGAGGGCATGAATTTCAAAAAGTTCGCAAAGGCGGGGGGAAGGGTGTTAGCAAAACACCAGAATTGACCTTAATCAACCCTAATGGTATACGCAATATTCGCTATGCCGGAAAAAGACGTCCAATCCCAAATCAAGGAATTGCAGGGGAAAATTCATGAGTTGCGTTCGAGTCAGCTTGCGGAGCTTCAAGGAAAACTGAAGGAAGCGCGCGCGGAGGTGGCCGATCTGGAGCGTCAAATCGCCAAGATTTCCGGCAAGGCGCCCGTCCCGGAGCCGCCCCGCAAACGGACCAGTTCCGAGGAGGTCCGCAGCCGGGTTCTCAAGGCACTGGCCGCCGTTCCGGGGGGCTTAAGCCAAAAGGAAATTTCGGAACGCGCCGCCCTCAACTACAACACCGTGGTGCTCTATCTGAAGACGCACAGCCGGGACTTCAAAACCACCGGCTCGCTCCGTTCCAAGCGCTACTTCCTGAAGTAACCGCGAACGCGCCCTTCTCCGCGGCTTTTCTCTATGCGCCGTACTGGGTAAAGGCGGCGGCGAGCAGCACGGCCCCGTAGAGGACGCCGCCGAGAGCGGCCGCGCGCCAACGCCAGGGGCTGGCGCTGGCCCACGCGACCTGGTCGCGCAACAGGTAGGGCTTGCCCACCCAGAAGATCCCGAGCACGGCCCAGACGTAAGCAATCACCGTCAGCAACAGGCGGCTTTGCTGCTGTTGCAGGAAAGCGGCCTCCAACAGCGGCTCGGCCGCCAGCAGGCACAGCATGCCCAGCGCCCGGACGGCGAGGAACTCGGGGACAAAAACGAGCGTCAGCACGTATCCGGCCGCGATAACGCCCAGGAATACTTGCCGGTAGGAGGTAAACTCGCCCAAGTCGATCTGCGCGACGAGCCCGAAGGCCCAGGCGGCGGCGAGAGTCAACAGCACGACGCCCGCGCCGCGCGAACGGGGCAGCGCCCGCAGCAGTTGCTGGACGCCGCGCGCATGCAGCAGGGCGATGAGGTGCCCCGCGACCAAGAGAGCGCCGACAAGCAGCCCCACCGTTTGCAGACTCAAAGAGTAGATCATGGCTTGGAAGAAACTGAAGAGAGAGAATCGGAAACCGGCTCGCCATACAAGCAGAACCCGCTGGCGCGCCGGATATCCACGTCCACCATGCGGCCGATGAGGCTCTCGTCACCCTCAAAGAGGACGATTTTGTTGCCGCGCGTGCGTCCGGTGAGCCGGGCGGCGTTGTGCTTGCTGGGCCCTTCGCAGAGGACCTCCAGCCGGGAGCCGACAAGGGTATCGAGCTTTTCTTTAATGATCGCGTTGGTCCGCTCCAGCAGGTCGAGATTGCGCGCCTCCTTGACGGGCTCCTCCACTTGATCGGAGAGGGCGGCGGCGGGCGTGTCGCGGCGCGGGGAATAGCGGAAAATGAAGGCGTTGTCGAAG
>JAQTMF010000226.1 GCA_028714515.1 Chthoniobacteraceae bacterium
AACTTCCGGTGGGGTCTTCGGGCAGGGGGTGGGGAACAAAGCGTTGCCGCGTTTTTTCCTGAAAGCCCCCGTTACTGCCACCCGCTGATGCTTACTTCGCCGCCGGAGACCCGGCGGATTGTTCCGTCCGCCGCGCACCGTACGCGCAGGCTGCCGTCCGGTTCCAGGGCTTCCGCCGTGGCGGCGTAGGTTTCGCTCGGCGCGTGCACGGTGAGGCTGCGGCCGATTAAGAGGCTGCGGGCTTGGGCTTCGGCGACGACGGCGGCAAAATCGCGCTCCAGCGCCGGGTAGAGGGCGTCGAGCTGGCGCAAGAGCGCGGCGGCGGCGGCATGCCGGTCGAGGGGCGCGGCGTCCGGCCCGGCCGCTTCGCGCAGGGAGGTGGCCCGTTCGCGCAGTTCTTCGGGGAAATCGGCGCGCGCTTGGTTGACGTTTACCCCGATGCCGACGACGGCGTATCCGCCCGGGCCCATGGCGCTTTCGCAAAGGATGCCGACGGCTTTTTTCCCGCCCAGGTAGATGTCGTTGGGCCATTTGACGGCGGCGTGGCAGCCGGGGAGGGCTTCCTCCAGGCCGCGCGCGATGCCTACTGCCGCCCAGGTGGTCAACCGGGTCCACCCGGCTTGGGCGAAGGCGGGCCGCAGCAGCAGGGAAAACCATAGGCCGCGGCGTGGCGGCGATTCCCAGCGGCGGCTCAGGCGGCCGCGCCCGGAGGTCTGGCGTTCGGCGAAGATCACGGCGCCCTCCGGGGCTCCTTCGCGGCCGAGCCGGGCGGCTTCATCGTTGGTGGAGGTGGTTTCTCCCAGGACGAGGAGGGGGCGGCCGATGCGGCGGGCGAACGGGAGGAGCGCGCCGATGGCGTCGGCGTTCAAGGGTGTGTGAGAATCTGCGTCCATCGGCGGGACCCGCGCTAGGGCCTGTTCACGAATTCAAACCAGAAGAAAAGAGAAACGTTGGAAATTTTAAACAGGATTGGCAGGATTTCTAAAGATTAACGGGATTTAGCTCAGATGCCGCAACAACGCCCCTTCATCTTATCCCGTAAATTCTCCTTAATCTTGTTAATCTTGTTAAAATTCACGAGGTCCTAACCGACACGCTTGCCTGTAATTTCCCTTCCTGCCAATTCGTGAACACCGCCTAGTGTCCTGTTAGCTAAGTTCATGGCAGAAAGCGTGAAAGGAAACGCGGTCTTCAAACGGGTCATCCCGAGCTTGCGAGGGATCCATAACGGACCTGAGGACTCTGAAAAGAGGAAGCGCTGAGACATTTGCGAGGTCCCTCACTGCGTTCGGGATGACAAGCACGTTGGCCGGATTTTGTTGTCTATTTCGCTAACAGGACACTAGGCTTCCCGTTGGAGGTCGAGGGAGAAGTCGATCGCCGGGGCGGAGTGGGTCAGCGCGCCGACGGAGATGAAGTCGACGCCGGTGGCGGCGATTTCGGCGACGGTTTGCAGGTTCACGCCGCCGCTCGCTTCCAATTGGACTTTGCCGTTGCTCAGGGCGACGCATTCGCGCATTTGGGCGGGGGTCATGTTGTCCAGGAGGATGAAGCCGACGCCTTGGAGGGTCAAAAACCCGCGCACTTGCTCGACGGTGTCCGCTTCCAGTTCGACGCGGATGCCGGGGTGTTCGGCGCGGAGGCGGTCGAGGGCGGATTGGAGGAAGGCGAGGTCGTCGCGGGCGGCGAGGTGGTTGTCTTTGACGAGCACCATGTCGTAGAGGCCGAAGCGGTGGTTGGTGCCGCCGCCGGCTTTGACGGCCGCTTTTTCCAGGGCGCGCAGGCCGGGGGTGGTTTTGCGGGTGTCGAGGATTTTGGCGCGGGCGCCGGGTACGGCGGCCACGGCGTCGACGAAGCGGCGGGTGAGGGTGGCGACGCCGGAAAGCTGCTGGAGGAAGTTGAGGGCGACGCGCTCGGCGGTGAGGATGGAGGTGACGGGGCCCGCGATTTCGAGGACGGTGTCGCCGGGTTCGACGCGGGTGCCGCAGGGGCGTACGATTTCGACGTTCAATGCCGGGTCGACGTGCCGGAAGACTTCGGCGGCGAGCCGTACGCCCGCGGTGACGCCGGTTTGTTTGGCGACGATCCGCCCATGGCCGGTCTGGCCGGGATCGACGAAATACTGGCAGGTGAGGTCACCCGATCCGATGTCCTCGGCGAGGGCGGTGCGGATGGCTTGTTCGACGGCGGAGGTGGAGTGGCAGCTGGACACGCTTATTTGCCTAACCGCTGCGGGGCTGATGCGCAATCCGGAACTTTACGCACCACACGCCGCGCCGGGGTTTGATGCCCGGGGCGGCGTGCGGGGTGAGGGGTGGGTGCGGCTTACGCTTTGCGGGCCGGTTCGATTTTGACGATTTCCGCCGTGCGGTCGCCGTGCTCGGTGGGGACTTCGAGTTTTTCGCCGACTTTGTGGCCCAGGAGGGCCTGGGAGATGGCGGCTTTGTAGGAGATGATCCCGGATTTGGGATCGCTGTCCCACGCGCCCATGATGCTGTAGACGTCGATGCGCCCGTCGGCAACTTCTTTGATGGTGACGGTGGTGCCGATGGAGACGACGTTGGTGTCCGGGGTGGCGAAGTCGGTGCCGCGGGCGATGGACAGGTCGCGTTCCATTTCGGCCCGGCGGCGGGAGAGGACGCGCTGCATTTCCTTGGCGGCTTTGAATTCAAAGTTCTCGCGCAGGTCGCCGTAGGAGCGGGCGACGGAGATTTCTTTGATGTTCTCCGGGATCTTTTTGTTGATGAGTTCGTCCAGCTCGTTTTTCCGCTTTTCCAGGCTCTCCCAGGAGACGATGAGGGCTTCCTGTTTTTCGGCGGGGTTGTCGCCGGTGAGCATGGATTCCATGGAAGGATAGATGCGGACGATGCGGCCCAGGATGGAGCGTTTGTTGAGTTCTTCAAACACGCCCGAAAGCATGACCTTGCGGATGGTGTCGCGGACGGTTTCCGGCGTGGACCCCGCGAGCAGGTCGGGGATGAGCTCGCGGTCTTCCAGCATAAGGTCGTGGAGTTTGCCGCCGCGCTTGACGTCGTTGAATTGGTCGCGTTCGAGGGCGGAGAGGATGGCGCTCAGGACGCGGGCGTCCACCATGGAGGCGAAGACGCCGCCGCGCTCTTTGCACAGCCAGGTGAGGACTTCGGCGGAGATGGTGTGGTCGCCGAGCCAGCGGTCCAGCTCGTGGTGAAGTTCTTCTTTCTTGTTGTGGTCGAGGAGCAGCCGCGCGCTTTCGGTGACGACGCGGATGTTGCTCTTGCTCATGAGGGTGAGCAGTTTTTCGACCCAGTTGTCTTCGCCAAATGCCGCGGGGAAAGCGGCGAGGATGCGGCGCTGTTTGGCGGCGGGGATGTCGCAGAAGATTTCGTGCAGGCGGCGCTCTTCTTCCAGGAGGACTTCGCCGAGGGAGATGCTCCCCTCGCCATGGGGGATGCCGGTGATGTGGCAGAGTTCGTCGCGGTCGAGGATCAGTTCCAGGGCTTGGGCGGTGTTCAGACGGCGCGTTTTTTGGGCGGCGTCTTCGACGGTGGCGACGACGGCGGCAAGTTCGTTGCCTTCCTTGAATTCGTCGGTGCACTTGAGGATCTGGTCGAGGGCGGCGATTTGCGCTTTGGTCTGGCGGGCGGCGTTGAAGGCGGCGAGCAGTTCGTCGGTGTGGGAGATCGGTTTCTCGCGCAGGACGATGGCTTCGGTTTTCTTGGTGGGGAAGGCGATCAGCCCGTCTTTTTTGAGGAGCTTCTTGGTGGAGTCCCACCAGTGTTTGAATTCGTTTTCGTTGAAGATTTCGCCGGAGAGGGCCTGGGCGATCTGGTCCTGGGTGGCGCGGCCGTCAAAGCTCTCGAGGATGAAGCGGACGAGCCCGACGGGGTCTTCTTTGGCCTGGGCTTTGATGGCGGCGGAGTCGGTGACTTTCCTTACGAGGATGTGGTCGTCGGCCAGCGGGGTGAGCGATTCCGCGGCGTATTCCAACTGCATCGCGTGACCTTTTTTGGTCTGGAAGTCGATGATGGCTTGGTTGAGGAGAAAATTGATCTCAGCGATGCGCCCGAATCCCCAGCTTTTGTGCAGACAGTAAGTTCCGGCTGGGAGCTTCTCAAGAGTGGTGGCGACGTGAGGAGTGAGTTTGCCCGCTTGGAGGGCTTTTTCAATCTCGGCTTGCATAGGATTCACAAACATAGGGAACCACCGGGCGCTTGGCTAACGAAAATTCAAGTTTGTTTCTTTGCCGCCGCCGGGGAGGCAAGGGGAAGGGGGGCGGATCTTCCCGTTTTCGGGGCTTGATTGCGGCGCGTTTTGCCGTTTGACTCCCCGTTTTCCGCGCTATTTTCCATGATGACGTTTCCCGCTTCCCGCCGCCTTTCCGAGGAGATCGAGGCGCTTTTGGAGGCTTCGCGCGGGCGTTCGCTGAGTGTGGGGGAGGTGGCGGCGATGCTGCATAGCCGGGGGTTTGCGCTGCTGACGATGTTGCTTGCGGCGCCGTTCCTTGTGCCGAGTGTGCCGGGGCTTTCGACGCCGTTCGGCGCGGCGATCATGGCGCTGGGGGCCGGTCTGGCCCGGGGGCGCGAGCCGTGGCTGCCGGGGTTTGTGTTGCGCCGGGAGCTTTCGCCGGAGATGTGGGGGAGGATTTTGCGCGCGCTGCTCAAGCTGGTGCGGCGGATGGAGCGGGCGGCGCGGCCCCGGTTGCTGTTTTTGCGGGAGGGGCCGGGGATGACGCGCTGGATC
>JAQTMF010000227.1 GCA_028714515.1 Chthoniobacteraceae bacterium
GTTGCAGCGGATGGAGGGGGAGCCAGCAAACCGCTTTTGCTGGATGGCGCGCGCCGCGAGCACCCGGTCCCGGATGACGGATGAGGATTCGGCGGCCTGGGAAGACGTCAGGTCCTTAAAGGGAACTGCGGGGACTTCCACGTGGATGTCGATCCGGTCCAGGAGCGGCCCGGAGATCCGTTGCCGGTACCGCTGCACCTGCGCGGCGGAGCAGCGGCACTCGCGGCGCAGGTCCCCAAAGTAGCCGCAGGGACACGGATTCAAAGCCCCCACCAGAATGAACTCCGCCGGATAGGTCACGGATCCTGACGCTCTTGATATCGTGACTTTTGCGTCTTCCAAAGGCTGTCTCATGACCTCCAGAGTCGAACGTTTGAACTCGGGCAGCTCGTCCAGGAAAAGCACGCCGTGATGGGCGAGGGTGACTTCACCGGGGGCGGGGTTACTGCCGCCGCCCAGCAATCCCGCGTCGGAAATGGTGTGGTGCGGGGCGCGGAAGGGACGCAACGACAGGAAGGCCCGCTGGTTATCCAGGAAACCGCAAATGCTGTGGATCTTGGTCGTCTCGATGGCTTCGTCAAAAGTCATCGGCGGCATGATGGTCGGGATGCGCTTGGCGAGCATCGACTTGCCTGATCCAGGAGGCCCGACCATGAGGAGGTTGTGCCCACCGGCGACGGCCACTTCCACGGCTCGCTTGGCGGCGTGCTGGCCGCGCACATCGGAAAAATCGACCTCGTATTGCTGGTGCGGCTCAAAGAGCGGCTCGGCCACGGTGGGGGTAAGCGTTTCGCTGCCGCGCAGGAACTCGAACGCCTGCCGCAGGTTGCGGACGCCATAGGTGATGATGCCTTCGACGATGGCGGCCTCCTGGGCGTTGGCTTCCGGGACCACGATGGCCCGCTTCCCCCGGCGCTTGGCTTCCATGGCGACCGGGAGAACGCCGTTGACGGGACGCACGCCGCCGTCGAGCGCCAGTTCGCCCACGAAGGTGTATTGGCCAAAGTCGGGCAATTCGATTTGCTCCGAGGCGGCGATCATCGCCAGCGCGATGGGCAGGTCGAAGCTCGGCCCTTCCTTCTTCACGTCGGCCGGGGCGAGATTGATGGTGGTCCGGCCTTTGGGCCAGCGGTAGCCGCTGTTGGCGACGGCGGTGGTGACGCGGTCCTTGCTTTCCTTGACGGCGGCGTCAGGCAGGCCGACAACCACAATCACCGGGTTGCCTGAACTCGCGTTGACTTCGATTTCGACCTCATAGGCGTCCACGCCAAAAACCGCCGCTGAATAGACCTTGGCCAGCATCCAGTCACTGTGGCAAACGCGCCGCTCAATGAAAAGCAGGAACCGCCCACTAGTGTCCTGTCAGACAAGTTTGCAAAATAAGTCCGAGCCCATTTTTCGTATTTTTCAAGGCGCGACCGAGAGGCAATATCTGAAGATATTGCCCGAGGAAGCAACGCCGAAAAATCGGAAAAGGGGCCGGAATTATGCAGTTCATTTGTCTGACAGGACACTAGTTCGCCAGCTTGCGGTAGAGCGTGGCCATGCTGATGCCCAGCATCTTGGCCGCGCGGTCGCGCGAGCCGTCGTTGGAGCGGATGGTTTCTTCGATGAACCGCCGTTCCAGGTCTCTCACGAAGGAATCCAGCGTTTGGCCGACAGGCAGCTTGCCGCCGTCCACGGCGGCGGGATTCTCCGGCTGGCCGGACACTTGGGCGGGCAGGTCGTCCACCCGGATGACGGCGTCTTCGCAGAGGGCGCACGCCCGCTCCACCGCGTTCTCCAGTTCCCGGACGTTGCCCGGCCACGGATAGTTGGAAAGCGCCTCCAGCGCGTCGGGCTCGATCTTGGGGAGCGGGCTCCCGTTCTGAACGCTGATTTTGTGGAGGAAGTGCTGCGCCAAAAGCGGGATGTCTTCGAGCCGTTCGCGCAGCGGCGGGATCTCGATGGGAATGACGGCCAGGCGGTAATAAAGATCCTCGCGGAAGCTGCCGGTGAGGATTTTGTCGTGCAGCGATTCGTTGGAGGCGGCCAGGACGCGCACGCTGATGGGGATGCTCTTGGTGTCGCCCACGCGGCGGATGACGCGCTCCTGCAAGACGCGCAGGAGCTTGGTCTGGAGCGTCTGGGCCATGGAGTTGATCTCGTCCAGGAAGATGGTGCCGTTTTGCGCTTCCTCGAACAGGCCCATTTTGTCCTGCACGGCGCCGGTGAAGGCCCCTTTCTTGTGGCCGAAAAGCTCGCTCTCCAAAAGGTTCTCCGGCAGGGCGGAGCAGTTGATGGCGACAAACGGGTGGTGCTGGCGGCGGCTGTTGAAATGGAGCGCGCGGGCCACCAGCTCCTTGCCGGTGCCGCTTTCGCCCTGGATCAGGATGGTGCTGTCGGTGTCGGCCACCTTGGCGATCAGGTTGTAGACCTGCTGCATCCGGGCGCTGCTGCCGATGATGTTCTCGAATTTGTAGCGCTCCTTGAGTTCCTTCTTGAGGTAGACGTTCTCGCGGACGGCGCATTGGAAGTCGAGCGCCCGCTGGATGGTCAGTTGGAGTTCGTCGATTTTGAACGGCTTGGTGACGTAATCGTACGCGCCCAGTTTCATCGCCTCGACCGCGTTTTCCACGGAGGCATAGCCGGTAACCATGATGACGGCGGGCCGGGGATTTAGCTCCTGGCAGGCGCGCAACACATCGAACCCGCTGACGTTCTGCATCTTGATGTCAGCGACAACGACCTGCGGCATGCTTTCGGCCAGCGCCTCCAGCGCCCGCGCGGCGGAATTGAACGGAAAAACCTGATGGCCAAGGTCGCGGCACAGGGTGGAAATGACCTCCACCATCGCCGGTTCGTCGTCGATGATTAAAATGCGAGCCATGGAGCTTGGAGTAAAAGGAATCTTACGCAAAAATGCGCAACAAAGAAAGCGGTTTGTCTCAATTTTGACGAGAGCCGCATCCGGTTTTCCATCATCGCGGCTTTCGCCAGTTCGTCAATGGTAGAGGCACGGCTCCGGGCGTCACGCCTTTTCGCGTGCGAACCGCTCGATTTTGAGCGCCATGCCGGTCGCCTCGTCCACGTCCACCAGCGCGCCGTGGAGCGTCACCGGCCCCTTGGCCACGGGGAACGTCGCGGGGAGGCTTGTTAGAAAGCGGGTGACAATGGGCTCGATCTCCCGGCCGAGCACCGATTCCGTGGGGCCGCACATCCCCGCGTCGCACAGGAACGCCGTGCCGCCGGGGAAGATGCGTTCGTCGGCCGTCTGCACGTGCGTGTGGGTGCCCACCACCGCCGAAACGCGCCCGTCGAGATAGCGGCCGATGGCGATTTTCTCGCTGGTCGTCTCGGCGTGCACATCGACGAAAATGACGTTCGTCTCCTCGCGCAACCGCGCCACGGCGACATCCAGCGCGCGGAACGGGTTCTCCAGCGGCGGCAGCATGAAGGTGCGGCCCTGGACGTTGAGGACGCCCACCTTCCCCTTGTCGGTTTCCAGGACGATGCTCCCCTGGCCGGGGGTGTCGTCGGGGTAGTTGATGGGCCGCAGCAGGCGCGGCTCGGTGTCGATGTAGTGGTAAATCTCCTTCTGGTCCCAGATGTGGTCGCCGGTCGTCACCACCGCGACGCCCGCCCGCAACAGATCGATGGTGATCTTGGGCGTGATCCCGCGCCCGCCCGCGGCGTTCTCGCCGTTGACGATCACGAAATCGAGACCATACTCTTTTTTCAGTTCCGGCATGAGGTCGATCACCGCCCGGCGTCCGGGCTCTCCCACCACGTCACCCAGAAACAAAATACGTAACATAAGAGAGTTCCTTTACTGGAAAACCACGCGGTTCCACAAACGATTTCCTTTCAGATGCGCCATTTCTTCTCCTTTCTAACGGCCGCCGCCCTCGCGTTGACCGCCACCTCCCAAGCCGCCGAGCCGCTCAGCGTGCTCGCGGAAGGGCCCGATTGGAAAGACCTCGCCCCCTACCAGAAAACCATCACCCGCGCGGAGTTTATCCGTCTTCTCGATACCGTATACGCCCCCGATGGCGCGTGGAAAGAGTGCATCGACATCGGCAAAGACTCCGCCCGCATCCGCCAGCCCGGCCGCTGGGGCAGCGACTTCAAACTCCAGTTCGCGGCCAGCCCCGCCGAAGCCGCCGCGCCGCCCCGCTTCTGGAGACCGGCGCCCGCGCGCCCCGCGCCCCCCGCCAAGCCGCTGGCGGGCTACACCATCGCGATTGATCCCGGCCACCTCGGCGGCCGCTGGGCCAAAATGGAGGAGCGCTGGTTCCAGATCGGCAACGCCAAGCCGGTGATGGAGGGGGAGATGACGCTCCTCACCGCCAGGCACCTGGCCGAACGGCTCACCGCCCTGGGGGCCAACGTCACGCTGATCCGCAAGACCAGCGAGCCCGTCACCTCCGAGCGTCCCTCCACCCTGCGCCGCGCCGCCACGGCGGAACTGGCCCGCGAGGGAGTCTTCGAGCCCGCGCAAGGCAACAACGGCCCCAACGATCCCCAGAAAACCCAATCCGTCCAGTGGCAAAGCGAGTTGCTCTTCTACCGCATCGCGGAGATCCGCGAGCGGGCCCGGCGCGTCAACACGCAGATCCGGCCCGACCTCGTCATCTGCCTCCACTGCAACGCCGAGGAATGGGGCGATCCCGCCCACCCGCAACTGACCGACAAGAACCACCTGCATCTGCTCGTCAACGGGAACTACCAC
>JAQTMF010000228.1 GCA_028714515.1 Chthoniobacteraceae bacterium
ATGGCGTCTTGCATGGGGAGGGGGGTGGGGAAGTTGAGAGAGGGGGAGGTTGAGTGTTGAGAGAAAGAGTGTTGCTTGCGCCTCTTTGTCTCTCAACTCTCAACGATTCACTCTCAACTTCTTGCGCTAAAGCGCGCGGATGCGCCGGGCGACTTCCTCGGCGTTGGCGCGGCTGTTGAAGGCGGAGATACGGAAGTAGCCCTCGCCCTTCGCGCCGAAGCCGCTGCCGGGGGTGATGACGACCCGGGCCTGGGTGAGCATCCGGTCAAAGAGTTCCCAACTGCTGAGGCCGCTGGGCGTGCCGACCCAGATGTAGGGGGCGTTGACGCCTCCGAACACGGGCAGCCCCGCATCCTTGGCGGCGGCGCGCAGAATCGCGGCGTTGCCCATGTAGTGGTCGATCAGCCCGCGCACTTGCGCCTGGCCTTCCGGGGTATAGAGCGCTTCCGCGCCGCGCTGGACGATGTAGCTGACGCCGTTGAACTTGGTGCTCATCCGGCGGTTCCAGAGCGGGTGCAGCGGCTTGCGCTCGCCCGACGCCGTGGCGGCAAGGAGCGTCTTCGGGACGACCGTGAAGGCGCAACGCGTGCCGGTGAAGCCGCCGTTTTTGGAGAAACTGCGGAACTCGATGGCGCATTCGCGCGCGCCGGGGATCTCGTAAATGGAGTGCGGCGTCTCCGGGTCGGAGATATACGCCTCGTAGGCCGCGTCGAAGAGCAGCAACGTCTTGTTGGCCAGCGCGTATTCCACCCAGGCCGCCAACTGCGCGCGCGAGGCGGTCGCCCCCGTCGGGTTGTTGGGGAAGCAGAGGTAGACGACATCGAGCGGTTCGGCCGGGACTTCCGGCACAAAGCCGTTGGCGGCGACGCACGGCAGGTAGTGGATGCCCGCGTAAGCGCCCGAGGCGTCGGCCTCGCCCGTGTGCCCCGCCATCACGTTGGTATCCACGTAAACGGGATAAACGGGATCCGTGATGCCGAGGCGGTTGCCGTGCCCGAGGATGTCGAGAATGTTGCCGCAATCGCACTTGGAGCCGTCGGAGACGAAAATCTCGTCGTCGGCAATCTCGATGCCGCGGTCGCGGTAATCGTGCCGGGCGATGGCGTGGCGCAGGAACTCGTGGCCCTGCTCGGGGCCGTAGCCGCGGAACGTTTCGCGCGCGCCCATCTCATCCAGCGCCTTGTGCATCGCGGCGATGGAGGCGGGCGGGAGCGGCTCGGTCACATCGCCGATGCCGCAGCGGATAACGTGGGGAGCGGCGTCCGGGTTGGCTTCGCAGAAGGCTTTTACGCGCCGGGCGATCTCCGGGAAGAGGTAGCCGGCCTTTAATTTGAGGTAATTGTCGTTGAGTTGAACCATCGCGCCTCTATCGAGTAGCGGGTTTTGCCCGCCGGGGCAAGCGTGTTGCGGGGACGCGCACGGTGGCCATCCCGGCGGACGAGGCGCTCTGGATGCCGAGGGCGGTATCCTCGAAGGCGAGGCAGCGCGCCGGATCGACGCCGAGTTGCCGCGCGGCTTCCAGGAACGGATCGGGCGCGGGCTTGCCATGGGCGTAGTCCTCCGCGCCGACGATGGCGGTGAAAAGATCGACGATGCCGATCGCCGTCAGCGTCCGGCGGACAATGCCCCGGTGCCCGCCCGAGGCCACGGCGAGCGGCTTTTTGCCATGAAAGCGGCGGGCGAAATCGACGACGGGCCGGATGGGCGTGATATGGGGGATCAGCCGGATGTAGAGCGCTTCCTTGTCCCGGGCGATTTCCACCGGCGGCATGTTTAGGCCCTGCTGTTCGTTGAGCATCTCCACGATCCGCTCCGTGGGCACGCCGCCGAGTTCGTAAAAGTAAGGCTCCGGGAAGTCGCAGCCAAAGCGCGCGAGCGTTTCGACCCAGGCTTCATAGTGGACCGGCATGGAATCGGCGAGCGTGCCGTCGCAGTCGAAAACGTAACCGTCAAAATCACCGTCAGGAATTTGCAGAGTCATCCATTTCAATGGGGATTGCCCGGCAGATCTCCCGCCAGCCGGGCGTGTTCCAAGTGTTGGGAAAGCCCGCGCACTGGGCGGGTTTGACGGCCTGCAGGAGGCAGCCGCCGTTCTGGAGGAAATAGCATGCGCCGCCGGGCTGGTCGATGAGAGCGAGGCCGGTGCGCCGGGGGGTGAGCCGCGTGTAGCGCTGGATGAAGGCGTCTTCGTCCAGGCCCAAGTGCGCGGCGAGGCGGGGGACCTCCGCCTCGCTGATCCGTACAAAACCGGGCCAGCGGCAACAAGCCGTGCAGCGCTGGCACTGGTAGTGGATCTTGGTGGTCATGGAAGCGGCAAGGCCCCACGTTCGCCCGAAGAGGGGCCTGCATGCAAAGAAAAACCGCCGGGAGGATGCCGGGGGAAAAACCGGATGGGCGCTTGAGGCACATTCCGCCAAGGCCGGGCCTTGTGCCGCCGCCGATATGATGGGTGCGGGGCTTGGCCGGAAGGGGGAGAGCAGGGAGGCCGGCCGGGCCCCGCTTTACTACCTCGTTACCAAGCTCCAGCTTGGTAACGCCTGACTTTCCGGTGGGTTCTTCGGGAGGGGGGCTGGCCCGGCAGCCGCGGCATACGAAGTTGGCGTGCGAAGACAAAGCCGTTCCCCATCCGAAAATCCGGGAACGGGAAACAAGAATCTATCGAGATCCCAAAACCGCCTGGCGTTCGGCAGGCGTCAGCTCCCGCCAGCAGCCGGCGGGCAGTCGCCCCAAGTCAAAACCGCCGATGCGCACGCGCAGGAGCCGCAGCGTCGGGTGGCCCACGGCGGCCGTCATGCGGCGCACCTGCCGGTTCTTGCCTTCCACCAGTTCCAGCTCGATCCAGCAATCGGCGACATTCTTGCGGAACCGGATGGGCGGATCGCGGGGCGGGACCTCCGGCTGCGGGTCGAGGAGCCGGGCCCGGCAGGGGAGCGTGCGCCGTCCGGCGACCACCACACCGCGCGCGAGCTGCGCGAGGGCGTCGGGCGAGGGGACGCGTTCCACCTGGGCCCAGTAAACGCGCGCGTGAGCCTGCCGGGGGTGCAGCAAGAGGGCGTTCAGGTTCGCCTCATCGCTCAAAAGCAGAAGCCCCTCGCTGTCGGCGTCGAGCCGCCCGATGGCATACACGCCGGGCGGGAACCCGAACCCGGCAAGCGGCCGGTTGGGAGAGCCGTCGGGCGTGAATTGGGAAAGGACGCCGTAGGGTTTATGGAAGGCGAGGAGCACGGGGGGAAAAACAGGGAAACGCGGGGAAGGGAGACGCGCCGAGAGCGCTAAATCCCGTCTTCTTCCTCCTGGCGGCGGAAATCTTCCAGCAGCGCGCAGAGGCGCTCCATGGCGTCTTCGGCGTCGGGACCCTCGATGCGGAAGACCAGGGTGGAACCGTGATCCAGATTGGCGCTCAGAACGTCGAGGATGCTGGCCCCGGAATAGTCGTCGCCATTTTTAATGATGGTGACGCTGGACTGAAACGTCCGCACCGCCCGTACAAACTCGGCGGCGGGACGGGCGTGGAGCCCCAAGCGATTCAGAATTTTCACCTCACGTTCCAACATGGCGTTCAGAAGCCTAACCTGCTTCCGGTTTCCGGCAAACTTTTCATTGTGGGTATTTTGAAAAGAATACGGCTCCACCGTCGTGAGGCCGTCCGTTGTCTGAGTCGCCTGCGTATTGTTCACAAAGGGATTAACGATGAAAACCGCTTGGGTGTGTGCATTCATTTTGACTTCTTTTGCGGCGCAAGGGCAGGAGACGCGTTGCGCGCCGCGCCCGCCGGGGCTCGCCTCGACGGCGCGGACCGCCGCGGCGGTGTTGCGCCAGCCTCCCGCGCCGGTGGCGGAGTTCACGAACGGCAACGGTCCGGCGGTGGGCGGCGTCTTGGTGCGGATGGCCAGCGCGCCGGAGCCGCTCCAGATGCTCAACCCGCTCGCCCCGCCCTCCTACGGCAGCGCCCGGAGTCTGGTCACGGTTTCCTCTTCCGATGGCAACCGTTCCGGGAACCTGAACAAGCGGGTGGAACAGCCCGACGGCATCCGGTTCCTGACGTTCCGCCCGCCGAATTGGTAATGCGAGGGGGGACGGGACGCGCCGCGCGAAATCGCGGCGCTGATCCAGAGAGGCGGCACGGAATGAGTGCCGCCCCCTGCTGCCGCGGCGTTTTATCGAAGCAACCGCAGCATTGGTATCGAGATGCTTCCCGGGCCGCGATGGCTCAGGGCTGAGATTCCCCCGGAAGGAGATTCCCGTTGAGCAGGGCGAGGGGGATGTGCATGACGGTGGGACGCCCTTCGATGGTGATTTCCAGCACCGCCCGGCTGGTGGAGCGCGTGATCCGTTCGGCGGTGAATCGGAACGGCAGCGCCAGCGTCTTTCCGGGGAAACTCAGCGCGTAGCCGTCGGCGGCGGGCGCAACCTGCCATCCCTCGCCGGGCAGATACCAGTGCAGGGAGAGATTGGCCTGGATTTTGTAACGGTTGTGGATGGACACCGTCACTTCTTTCGGCAGGCCGTCGCGAAGGACGGGGCCGTCGTCGCCGTAGTCCACTTGTACGCTGAAAAAGTCGAAGTCGTAGCGCGGGCCCCG
>JAQTMF010000229.1 GCA_028714515.1 Chthoniobacteraceae bacterium
AGGCGCGTCCACGCGCCGACACCACCGGAACAGGTTCGCAATGAAAATCACCCCGGAAGGGGTGGCAGCGGTTCTACCACCCCTTCCGGGGTGAGATAAACGTCTCAAGCATACCGGGGGTGTCGCTTCGCTCGACCCCCGGCTACCCTCTTTCAATCCTTCGGATTGATTTCTTTTTTGCGCGCTAAACAGATACCTATCTTCAGATAGCGCCTCTGCCTGACAACGCCGCCCTGCACGAAAAGACCAAGTTAAACTGTCAGATTTTTGATGGGAGTTGGTATTATTCCCACCGCCCGCGCACGCAGCCGAGGTAGGCGACGAAAAGGCCGATGCCAACGTGACAGCCGAGCGCCCAGAGACAAATCGCGCCCGGGGAAAGGACGGTGGGGGAGACGGATTGCACGACGTCGTAGTAACGGGTGTCGCGCATGGTCTGGAGGATGCCCGACCAGCTCCAGTAGGCGGCGATGAAGGGGCGGGTAAGCGCTCCAAAAAACTCGGGCAGCCCCAGGACGGCGCCGGAGAGCGGGAGCTGGAAGCCGACGAGGTAGATGGAGACGAGGGACGCCTGCTCGGGCGATTTCATGAGGCTCGAAATGGCGAGGCAGGTGGCCGTCATGGCGGCGTTAGCAAGGAAAAGCAGGAGCATCTGGTCGCCCAGGTCCCCGGGGAGATGGCAGATGTTGTGAACAAAGACGGCCATCCAGCAGGCCTGCAATGCCACCAGGATGCTCAGGAAAACGGCTTTGCTGGCGAGGTAGCTCGCGGGGCGCAGGCCGCCGAGTTTCTCTTTTTCAAAGATAAGCCGTTCGGCGGCGATCTCGCGGGCGGAATTGTTGGAGCCCATCAAGGTGAGGAGGACGACCTGCATGATGACGAGGCCGGAGACCAACTGGCCGATCTTGGCCGACTGGATGGTGAAGGCGATGGCCTCGCGCAGTTGCTCGATGACGTTGATGTCGGCGGTCATGCCCGGGTTTTGCACCTGCGGCAGGCCCCCCAGGGCGAAGATGACGACCAGGCACGGGAACCCGAGCAGGAGCGCGAGATGGAGCCACACTTGGCTTTTGTCGCGGAAGAAGATGCGCCAACGCCGCGCCGTGAGCACCCAGAATTGCGCGAGCGCGCCGGGCGTGGCGGTTTGGGTGCGCTTCCCCTGCCAGCCAAGTGCCGTCGCGGGGTCCATGGCGTCGGGATCGATGGCTTCCACGGGGGACTGGCTCCCGGCTTGCGGTTCGGTTTCGGCGAGCGTTTCGGCCGGGGGCTCGTAGGCGGCGCGTTTTTCCGCCCAGGCGGCTTCCCATTCCTGGGGGGTGCGCTTGGCCAGGCGCGGGAAAACGTCCTCGGCGCTCTCGGTTTTGAAATATTCCAGCATCGCCTGGGGGGAGCCGCAGTAGGCGAGCGTCCCCTGGTACATGACGATCACGGTGTCGCACAGGGCGATGTGGCGCAGGTTGTGGGTGACGGCGAGGACGATCCGGCGGCTGTCGCGGGTGAGATCGTACATGAGCCGCATGATCTCTTGTTCGGACTTCGGATCGAGGCCGCTGGTGACTTCGTCGGCGATGAGCAGCGAGGGGAACGTCACCAGTTCCAGCGCGAGGCCGAGCCGCCGTTTTTCGCCACCGGAGAGGAACTGCACGCGCCGCCCCGAAATTCCGAGGATGCCGACTTGGTTGAGGATCGACTTGGCGCGGAAGTAACGGGCCTCCTCGCTCAAGCCCGTGACGCGCAGGCGCAGGGCGTCGATCATACTCTCCCATACCGTCAGATGGTCGTAGGCGATGCTGAATTGCGGGACGTAGCCGATGTCGTAGGGGGCAAGGTCCTCCTCCGCGAGGTCGCGCCCGCCCCAGTGGACGTTCCCTTCGGTCGCCTCGTGCACGCCCGCGATGACTTTGATGAGCGTGCTTTTGCCGCTGCCCGCCGGGCCGACGATGCCCACGAGCTGGCCCCGGGGGATCTGAAGCGAGATATCATGGAGTAATGTCTGGGGCGCTTGGGAGGAGCCGACCTGGAGGAAAATGTGGCTGAGGGCGAGCACGAAGGCGAAGCTATCCGCCTTTCCGCCGGTTGGCAATTTCAACGATTGCCCCGGGCGGAGTTGCCCGCTAGTGTGGAGACGCATACGCCATGGAACCCAAACCGTCTTTTCGCTGGAAACGCGCGGCCGCGTGGACCGCTCTCGCCGCCGTCATTCTCGCTTTCCTGGGCTATTTCACCGCGTCGATGCTGCTCAATAGCTACCTGCGCGGCGAGGCGTTCCGCGCGCTGCTCAACGCGAAGACTTCCGCGTTGTTCGCCGCCGAGGGGGCCTATGCTCCAATCCAGCGCCAGGGGTTCTCTTTCTATGCGGACAACTACGCCGCCAAGGGCCTCCCCGGAACCGTTCTGCGGGACCTGGGGGCGGAGCAAATCCGCGCGGAGTTCGAGCCCGCCGCCGTCTTCCACGGGGCGTGGCGCATCGGCTCGCTGCAAATCCAGCGGTTGCATGCCGCGTTTACGCTTCCCGGAGCTTCGCCCACGCCGTCCGCCGCGAGGTTCGAAGTTTCTCCACCTCCCTCCCCTGCCCCGGCGTCCGCCCGGCGCGCGCCCGGGTGGGTTCCCGATCGCTTTGAACTCCGGAAGGCGCGGATCGAAGAGGCCGTCCTGACATGGGGGGAGCCCGGCGCGGCAACCGGCAGCGGCAGCCTGCGGGGAATGCGCCTGACGGTGGAGCCGGACGGTGCGGACTGGTCGGCCCTGGGCCTGGGCGGGACGCTGGAACAAGCCGGGCTGCCCGCGCTGCGCGTGGACCACGTCAAGCTGCGCTACCGCGCCCCGGATTTGTTCCTCAACGACAGCCTCTTGGAACGGGGGGAAACGGAACGCTTCAGCGTCAGCGGGCAGGCCGCGCTTTCGGGGGATCGCGCGGTCGATCTGCAAGTGCAATGGAACGGCGTCCCCGTCTCCGGCTACCTGCCGGAAGATTGGCGGGCGGGGGTGAAAGGGGCGGCTTCCGGCGAGGCGCGCGTGACCGGCGCTCCCGGCGCGCTCAAGGCCGTGGGGACGCTGCGGCTCACCGGCGGGCAGCTTGAGGCGCTCCCGATCCTGGAAAAAATCGCCGCTTTCACACACACCCGCGAGTTCCGGCAATTCGCGCTGCAAAAGGCGGAGGCCGACTTCACCTGGACGCCGCAAAAGCTGGCGGTGAGCCGGTTTGTGGCGGAATCGGAGGGGCTGATCCGCGCGGAAGGGCCGTTCACGGTGGAACGCGGGAATTTGCGGGGGGTGTTCCAGGTCGGCGTGACGCCTTCCTGCCTGCGCTGGCTACCGGGTTCGCGGGCCCGGGTTTTTACCCAGGAACGCGACGGCTACGTCTGGACGGCCGTGCAGGTGAGCGGCCCGTTGTCCCACCTCACCGAGGATTTGACGCCCCGGCTGACGGCCGCGGCGGGCGCGGAGGTGATCGAGGGGGTGAAAGGGACGCTGGAAAACGGGGCAAAGGGCCTCTTCGACTTGATCAAACCGCTCGTGCCGTAGGGCCCGTTCACGAATTTAAAGAGGTTTATCCGCAGATTTTCGCAGATTTTCGGAAGGCCAAAAAGGGATCTTCGGCCTTCAAATCTGCGTCTCTCTGCGAAATCTGCGGACCCTCCTCTGTCTTTTGGAATGCGTGAACACAGCCACGCGCATCCCCCTCTCCGCGTCTTCTTCAGTTCCCCGAGGTGTTGGAGTCGCTCGCGTCGTCGTCGGAGACTTTGAACTGCGTTTCCCGGTTGGCGCGCCAGGCGTCTTCCAGGCTTTTTTGGACGCGCTTGAGCTGGTCGAGAGTCTCCAGCCGGTATTCCACGGTGTGGGCATGGGTGGTCACGGGGTAATTTTTGACCACTTTCTGCCACACGGCCTCCATGCCCGTGCGGGCGGCCGCATCCCGGGCCTGCTGCTGGGCTTTATCGACGAGCGTCTGGCCAATGCCGCCGGCGGGCGATTGCGGCACCATCGGCTCCAGATAGTAGAACCGGGCGACGACGGCGCTGTTGGTGCCGACGGTCAGTTCCGTGACGCGGGCCGCGCCGTCCACGACGTATTCGTGAATGCTGACCAGGGAAACGGAGGGGAGGCTTACCATGAAGACGCCGCCGGGAAGTTCGCAACGCCAGAAGGCGGCCTGGGCCCCGGCGCAGAGCAGGGCATAGGCGGCCGCCGCCAGCCCAAGGGTTTTAAGGGGAGAAGCCATGCCCCTATTGCTAGGCAAAACCCGCGGATTGTAAACCGCAATTCCGGTTGATTCCCGCCCCGCTTGCCGCGATAGTGGCCGCTCCGAGGGAGCCGCTCGCCGGTCCCCCGGCCCAAAACGGATGAACGGGAAGCGATTTTTTTCCATATTAACGGCGCTCGCACTGCTGGGCGCGCTGGCCGGGTGCGACAACGATCCGCACCCGCAGCCGCTGCACCGGGAGCGGAAGGACGGCAAGCCGTGGGTGGTCAGCTACCGGGCGATCGGCGAAGACCCGCGCTCGCTCGACCCCCAGGTCAGCTACGACACCACGG
>JAQTMF010000230.1 GCA_028714515.1 Chthoniobacteraceae bacterium
GCAATTCCAGCATCCGGCGGGTGTGGACGTAAACGTCCCCCTCGGGGTGGAATTACGGCGGCAGTTCGCACCCTTTGAGTGCCGTGATTTCGGGGAGCACTTGCGCCAGGAGGCCGCTGGCGTCGAGCAGGTCGAAGCCGCGCACTCGGCTGCGGCCGGTGAATATGCGCGGCAGTTCCCCGCGGATGCGTTCGGCGCTCACCACGTGAATTTCCGAGGCGTTGGCGCGCACGGCGTCCCACGTGGCGGGATCGACGGTGAACCCGAAGGCCGCGGCGAACCGGACGGCCCGCAGCAGGCGCAGCCGGTCTTCGCGGAAGCGCTGGGCGGGATCGCCGATGGCGCGCAGGAGGCCGTTTTGGAGGTCTTCGCGGCCGTGGACGTAGTCGAGGACTTCGCCGCGCAACGGATCGAAGAACATGCCGTTGACGGTGAAGTCGCGGCGCTCGGCGTCGAGCTGCGGGGTGGAGTAGGTCACGCCGGTCGGGCGGCGGCCGTCCACGTACGCCTCGTCGGAGCGGAAGGTGGCGACTTCAAAGGAAATCCCGCCCTGGAGCACGCAGATGACCCCAAAGTGGGCCCCCACCGCGATGGTGCGGGGGAACAAGCGCTGGACCGTTTCCGGCGGAGCGCTGGTGGCGATATCGAAGTCTTTGGGCGTGAGCCCCAGCAGGGTGTCCCGGACGCAGCCGCCGGCGTAGTATGCGAGAAAACCCGCATCATGGAGCCGGCGGACGACGGCCCGGGCCTGCTCTTCCATGGGAACGCCTACTTGGCGGGGCTGGATGCCGGGCTTGCGGCGGGAGCCGCGGCAGCGTTCGCGGCGGTTCCGTCCATCCTGATGCCGTATTTGGCGATGATGGCTTGGGCGTCCTTGTCGTCCGGGGCGGCGGTGTAAACGTCCGTCACCAGCCGTTGCAGGGCGGCCTGCACGAGTTTGGACTGCTCAACGGGTTTCTCACTTTGGACGAGGGCCTGGCGCAAGGCGTCGCGTTGGGGCAAGAGCATGGAAATCTGGAAAATGAGCACCAACGCCAGACTGACGCCCAACAGCGTGATCGGCAGAAAACCGCTCATCGGCTGGGACGGTTGGTAATCGAGATCGGGAGTAGAGGAGTTCATTGCGCGGGAGTGGTCGTGGTGGGGGTGGAAGCCGGAGTGGAAGCGGGGGCGCCGGGCGGGTTGGCGCTCACGGTCCAGCCGTTGTTGGAGAGGATTTGTTTGATCTTCTCGTTCTTCAGCGACATCTGGGCCATATCGTTGAGGAGATTCTGGCGAATCTGCAGGCTCATGTTGCCGCGGTTGATCTCCTCCTGCTGGGCTTGCACCAGCCGTTGCAGGTTATTGTTGTTCTTGCCAAGCACAATGGTCGTGATGCTCAAAATGAGACACAAAGTGCCAAGCGCCAGGGCGATGTAAAACTGAGGGGCTTTCATGCTGGTTTGGAAACCAGCACCTTAGGAAGCGGCGCGGGGGCTTGTCAATGCTCCTTTGGGCGCGCGAGCGAGTTTCGTTCGGCAAGCGCGCACGGGAGCGTGATGCGGCGGGTGGAGGCGGTGTCTTGCGCCCGGATGCGCGCCGAGAGATCCTCGATGGTCTTCCTCGCGGTTTCCTCGGCAGAAAGCGAGACGGTGGCAAGCGGCGGGTGGAGGAGCGGGCAAAAATCGGCTTCGCCAAAGGCGATGACGCTCAAATCTTCCGGCACATGCAGTCCGCGCGCCTGCGCCCGGTGGAGGACCCCGGCGGCCGCCAGCGGGGAGAAGCAAAAAACGGCGGTCGGCTTCTGCGGGCGCTCCAACAGGAGATCGGCGGACGCGACGCCGTGTTCGAAGGTGGGGTTTCCGTAAATGACGTTCTGGGCTTCGATGGGGATTTTGAGGGCGTCATAGGCGGCCCGCACGCCGTAATTCAGCTCGATGATCACGGGGTCGGTGGAGCCGAAGGGGCCGGAGAGGATGGCGATGCGGTGATGCCCCAGCGCCAGCAGAGCGTCCACGGCCTGCCGCGAGGCGCGGGCATACTCGGGCACGATGCTGGTGTAGCCTGCAACACCCGCTTCCTGGCCGATGTGAACGCCCGGGGCCTCGCGCGCCACGATGGCGGAAAAAAGGCTGCCATTGGGCGTCCCCAGGGTGATGAACTTCGAGGCGACGCCCGTTTTCAACGGCTCGGGGAGATCGCCGGGATGGGCGGCGTAATCCAGGGCCGGGTCGTACCAGGCCAGCGAAAGGTGGTGGACGGGGATCTGCCGCAGCAGAGCCTTGGAAAGCGCGTCCGCAAAAGGGTTTTCCATCCCCATGTCCTGGGAAACGAGCAGGGCGAATTCCCCTTGCTCCGGGTACATCCGCACCACCGCGCGCAGATCGTTGGGAATATACCCCATCTCGCGGCAAACCCGGAAGACGCGCTCGCGCGTTTTGGCGCTGACGCGGATGCCATAGTCCCGGTCGTTGAGCAGCGAAGAGATGGCGCCCTGCGAGACCCCGGCGGCTTTGGCGATCATCGCCATGGTGATCGCTTTTCCCTCCGGGCGGCTTTCGCCCGCGGCCCCCCCTCGGGGCGCATCCACGTTCTCTGGATTCATGGCCGGATAAGTGACGGTTCGCGGAAAGGAATCCCCTCCGCGTAAACTGATTCGCTGCCTGCCGCGAAAATGCGTTTATCGCAAAAAACCGTCCTTTTTTTCCGCCCGTTTTTTTCCCCGCATACGAAGAAGGGGAAAGTTTGACACCACAAGATGTTGTGTTTAGATAGACGCCGGTCCCCAATTTATCGACCAATGCGCTGCCCAAAGTGCGGAAACCAAGAAGACAGGGTTATTGATTCACGCTCCTCCAAGGATGGAGCGTCGATTCGCCGCCGCCGTGAATGCACCGGCTGCCTGCACCGCTTTACGACCTACGAGGAGATCGAGCACGAGCTGATCCGCGTGATCAAGAGGGACGGCCGCAGCGAACCCTTCGACCGGCGCAAGTTAGTTAACGGTATTATCAAGGCCTGTGAAAAACGGCCGATCTCCATGGAGGCGATCGAAAAAGCCGTGGAAGAGATCGAGGCCGAACTGGAAACCGAGAGCGGCCGCGAGACGGCGTCCAGCGTCGTCGGGGCCAAGGTGATGGAGAAACTCCACGCCCTCGACCAGGTGGCCTACGTCCGGTATGCCTCCGTCTACCGGCAATTCCAGGACATTGGCGAATTTCTCGACGAAATCCAAAACATGGGGCGCCGCGTCAAAACGAGCGTCCTGCAACAGGAGCTTTTCAAATGATCGCATTTGCCGACGGGATGCCACTGGTGCAATTGGACGACGGGCGGGCGGTTGCGTTCCAGCGCGAATGGATCGTGCGGGCGCTGGCCCGGGCGGCGTTCAAGGCCGGGTTTTCCAAATGGTGGCTGGCCGCGCACGTTACGGAAAGCGTCGCGCTTTCGCTGGCCGCCTATTACCAAGGCAACGTCATCTCCGTGCCGCGCCTCACGGAACGCATCCGGGATGCACTGCAAGCAATCGGTTACTCGGAGATCGGCCGCCATTTGGCGCTGGGGATGCCCGGCGAACGGCTCGACCTGGCCGTGCTGGCGAGGGAAGCCGGGGCCGGTTACGAACTGGCGTTTTTCAACCGCCTGCGCGAGCAATTGCGTTCGCTGATCGGCGCGGGAACGACGGAAGTGGACGTGGTGGGGCTCGCCCCGTGCGTCAAGCAACTGCGCTCGCGCAAAAGCTGGAGCCGCAGCTGCGAGGCGCTGCAAGAGGAGATCGTCTCCTTCGTGCGCACGCAGACGGCGGCCGACCCGGCAAAGCGCGAGCTTTCCGTGCAAGTGCGCTAGGGGCTGTCACGAATTCACTAAAAGAATGAGGAATCCAGGAAACCAGGAAGAAGAGAAGTTGCCGGGGAATCAAAACTGTTTCCTGGCTTCCTGGTTTCCTCATTCATCCCTGTCTTTTTTGGTATTCCGGGAATCTGCGTAATCTGCGGACCCTCCTCCGCCTTTTGGAATGCGCGAACACCGCCGGGATTCGCCCCCCCGTGCCGCTCAGGCCCGGCGCACCGCCCCCATCCCGGGCTTGCTTCGCGCCGGAGCGCCGCATAATCTCGGAGCCACTCCTCCACCTTATCCCGTGCGCGCATACCTCGATCTCCTCCGTTTAGTCCTGCAAGAAGGCAAAGGCAAATCCGACCGCACCGGCACGGGAACCATCTCGGTTTTCGGAGCCCAGGCACGCTTCAACCTCCGCGAAACGTTCCCCCTCCTCACCACCAAAAAGCTCCACCTCAAGTCGATCATCCACGAACTCCTCTGGTTCCTGCGCGGCGAAACCAACATCCGCTCCCTCCAAGCCGCGGGCGTCAGCATTTGGGACGAATGGGCCGACGAACAAGGCAACCTGGGCCGCGTCTACGGAGCGCAATGGTGCGACTGGCGCACCGCCGACGGCCGCTCGAGTCATCAGATTGATCACGTCATCGAACAGATCAAACGCAATCCGACCAGCCGACGGCACATCGTCAGCGCGTGGAACGTGG
>JAQTMF010000231.1 GCA_028714515.1 Chthoniobacteraceae bacterium
TTGGGCGTTGCGGTTGATGGCCGCGGGTGTGGCTTCGGCGGAGGTGTCTTTTTCGCCGACGGGGGCGGTTTTTTCGGGTTCCGCCGGAGCTGGCGGCGGCGGTGTTGGGCGGTGGCATCCCGAGAATGGGAACGCGAGCGCGAGGGTGCAGACGATGAGCGTGACGGCGGCTTGATGCATAAAATGGAGTTCCTCCCTGGAAGCGGGTTCGGAGGCGGCCCGGTGCTTGCGCGGGTGGGGGCCCAAGGACGCGAGGCGCAATCTTGCTTTGACATGCGGTGGCCTGGTGCTACCCTTTTATTCCTTTTTTCCTAAAAAAATTATGACCACATCTCTTCTTGACGAAGCCATCAAAGTGATTCCGGACCAGCAGGTTCTGATCAATGTTGTCTCGAAGCGCGTGCGTCAGCTCACCCAGGGGCATCGGCCGATGGTGGAGGTTGGGGCGCGTCTGGATTATGCCGATATTGCGCTGCGGGAGATTATCGAGGGTAAGATCAGCTTCGAGTTCACCTCGGAAGAGGACGCGGCTTAGGTTCCCGCGCTTTTTTCCCCGCATCTAGTGTCCTGTCAGACAAATGAACTGCATAATTCCGGCCCCTTTTCCGATTTTTCGGCGTTGCTTCCTCGGGCAATATCTTCAGATATTGCCTCTCGGTCGCGCCTTGAAAAATACGAAAAATGGGCTCGGACTTATTTTGCAAACTTGTCTGACAGGACACTAGCGCGGGGCTCCAGTCCGAATGTCTGACGAAATTTCAGTCAATCGCCGGGCGCTTCACGATTATCATATTCTCGAACGCTTCGAGGCGGGGATCGCTTTGAAGGGGACGGAGGTGAAGTCGATTCGCGGCGGCTATGCCAATCTTAACCAGGCGTTTGCCCGGGTGGAGAATGGCGAGGTGTTTTTGTACGATTCGGATATTCAGCCGTATGTCCGGGCGAGTTTTGAGCAGCATGTGGCCAAGCGCGCCCGCAAGTTGCTGCTGCATAAGCCGGAGATTGCGAAGTTGCAGGAGGCGACGGCTGTGGCGGGGCATACGCTGGTGGCTCTGCGGATGTTCTGGAAGAATGGGAAGGTGAAGGTGGAGATCGGGATCGCCAAGGGGAAGGAGGCGCGCGATAAGCGCGAGGATCTCAAGGACCGCGCGGAGAAGCGGGAGATGGAACGGGAGAAGGCGCAGTTTAATCGCCGGCACGCGGTTTAGCGGGGCGGGGCGAGGTCGCGATGTTGCGGACCGAGGGCGATAGGGAGCGCCGGTTTGGAGTTTGCGCGCGGGTTTGTTTTTTTCGCTTTACGAAGCTGGAGCTTCGAAGACAAGGGCGTTCCCAAGCTGGAGCTTGGGAACGAGAGGCGGGCGCGGGGCGAGGCTTGCTATTGAGGGGCGCGGCCCGGGGGGCTTGTTATCGAGGGACGCGGTGTGAGGTTTGTTCGCGGCGGGGCTTGTTCGCGGCGGGGTTTGTTAACGCCGAGGGCGCGGGGGGCGTTAGTTTTGCTGGATGTCCAGGTAGGTGGGGTAGCGGTCTTTTTTGCCGCTTTCGTCCATGCGCTGGATGCTCATGGATTTGAGGATGTAGCCTCCCGTGTCGTGCGCGCTCTGGACGTTGCGGACGGAGAAGCGCCGGATCAATTTGCCGCCCGCGTAGCATTCGGCTTGGAGGAGGCCGCCGGTGGGCTCGATCCAGAGCCGCGCCATGTCATATTGGGAGTCGTCTTTGCGCGAGGGGACGGCGCGGACGATCCAGCAGGTGCGGGTCATGAGGCGCTCTTTTTCTTTTTCGATGACGGCGTTGTTCCAGTAGAGGAATTTGAGGGAGAGGTCTTCGTAGCTGATGTCGGTGCCGCGGACGGGGTCGTCGAGTTTGGCTCCGGTGATTTTTTCGGTTTTGCCGCTGCCGGTGGCGCGGTCGAGCCGCGAGGCTTTTTCGTCGAGGCGCAGGATGAGGGATTCGGGGCGGTCGGTGAATTGGTAGATGATGGTGTTGCCGCGCAGGAGGAGCCGGAAGGGGATGATGATTTTCGCTTCGCTGGTGGACATGCGCAGTTTGCCGCTGAGGTCGCGTTCCTGGCCGGCTTGGTTGGCGCGGACGAGGGCGAGGAGTTCGCGGGCGGTGGGGTTTTCGGAGACTTCGGCGCGGGTGAGGCCGGGGGCGCAGAGGAGGAGGCCGGCGAGGAGGGTTCCGAGGAGCCGGGCGGGGTGGTTTGTGATTTTCATTTCAAGAAATGCTCTGCTTGCGGGTTGCAGGTGGACATGGTGTGATGTTTCCTCTCACTCTCGCATGGATCAATTCCTTTTTTCCTGGATTAATTCGCAGGGGACTTCTCCGGCGCTCGACCGCCTGATGGCGGTGTTGTCGTGTCTCGATTTCTGGGTGCCTCTTTTGGCGCTGGTGCTGGCGGTTACGGCGCTGAGGGGGGGATTCAAGGCGCGGGCGATGCTGGTGGTGCTTTTGGTGACGGTGGGGCTGACGGATGGGGTGGTTTTGAATGGGTTGAAGCATTGGGCGAACCGGCCGCGCCCGCACCAGGTGGAGGAGGCGCGGGTGGTGGATCTGGCGAAGGCGAAGCCCCGGTTGCTGGCGGTGGCCAAGCCGGTGGTGGTGCGTTTTTCGCAGCCGGAGACGGGGACGATTGTGGGCCGCTCGTTTCCGTCGGCGCATACGGCGAATAATTTCGCGGCGGCCGCGGTGCTGGCGTTGTTTTACCGCCGCTGGGGGTGGCTTTATTTTCTGATGTCGGCGGCGATCGGGTATTCGCGCGTTTACGTGGGGGCGCATTGGCCGAGCGATGTGGCGGTTTCGGTGTTTCTGGGGACGGGGCTGGGGGTGTTGTTTGTGGCGTTGGCGGAGGGGGGCTGGCGGCGCTGGGGGGCGCGGTTTGCGCCGGGGTGGCGGCGGGGTTATCCGAGTTTGTTGGGAAATGGGAAGTCTTTACGGGAGAAGGTTGCTGTATGAATCGATGGCTTTTGTTGTTTTTGGTGGTGTTGACGGGGTTGCGCCTGGCGCTGGGGGCGCAAATGGAGGTGTCGCCGGATGAGTCGTATTATTACCA
Organism: Chthoniobacteraceae bacterium; assembly: GCA_028714515.1. Classification (GTDB taxonomy): domain Bacteria; phylum Verrucomicrobiota; class Verrucomicrobiia; order Chthoniobacterales; family Chthoniobacteraceae; genus UBA695. The sequence goes on from JAQTMF010000231.1 coordinate 3,053, forward strand.
GTGGTCGCAGCGGCTGGACTGGGCCTATTATTCGAAGGGGCCGGGGGTGGCGGCGGCGATTCGCGCGGGGACGGCGCTGCTGGGGCCGACGGCTTCCGGGGTGCGGTTGTTGAGCCCTTTTCTCGCGCTGGGGACGAGTGTGTTGCTTTTCGGGCTGGCGCGGCGGTTGTATGGGGAGTCGGTGGCGGTGTGGGCGGTGCTGATGCTGAATCTGACGCCGATTTTCAATGTGGGCGGGCTGTTGATGACGATTGACGCGCTTTCGATTTTCTTTTGGGTGGCGGCTTTGTGGGCTTTTTGGGAGGCGCTGGAGCGGTCGCCGAAGTTTTCGCTGTTTTGGCCGCTGGCGGGGGCGTTGATCGGGTTGGGTTTTTTGGCGAAGTATACGAATGCGATCGCGCTGGTTTCGGTGGTGCTGGTGTTGCTTTTGACGCCGAGGCTGCGCGGGGAATTCCGGCGGCCGGGGTTCTGGGTGCTGCTGGGGGTGTTCGCGCTGGCGATGATTCCGCCGGTGGCTTGGAACGCGGGGCATGACTGGATTACGGTGGAGCATTTGCGCAATCGCGGCGGGCTGGAGGACAAGGGGTTCCATCCGCTGGAGGTGCTGGTGTTTGTGGGGCTGCATTTCGGGGTGTATTCGCCGCTGATTTTCGCGGGGTTGCTGGCGGCGCTTTGGCATGGGTGCCGCCGGGCGGGGTGGGCGGAGTTTCGGGTGCGGTTTTTGACGCTTTTCGCGCTGCCGCTGGTGGTGATGTATTGCGTGCTTTCGCTGAAGCATGCGGGGCAGGCGAATTGGACGGCTCCGGCGTTTGTGAGCCTGGGGATTCTGGCGGTGGCGTTCTGGCACGGGCTGGCGCAGAGCCATGTGGGGGCGCGCCGGGGGGCGGTGGCGGCGCTGGCGGTGGGGCTGGTGATGAGTGTGGTGATTGTGAATACGGACGGGGTGCGGCGGCTGGGGTTGCGCTGGTCGTATGATAACGATCCCGGGTCGCGGTTGCGCGGATGGGAGTCGGTGGCGCTGGCGGTGAATGATTTGCGGCACAAGCTGGAGGCGGAGTCGGGCAAGCCGCTGTTTTTGATCGCGAACAAGTATCAGACGGTTTCGAGCCTGGCGTTTTATCTGCCGGATAAGCGGGTGGAGGCGCCGGGGCATCCGCCGGTGTATATCCCGGAGTCGCAGGCGATCGAGAACCAGTATTCGTTTTGGGGCCGCTATGATGAGAATGTGGAGCCGACGGGGCTGGCCCGGGAGCTGTTGCCAAAGGTGAACGATCCGGCGTTGCGCGGGAGTCTGGAGGCGGCTTTGCGGGATCTGGAGGCGCCGGAGATGGCGAAGGCAAGCGAGGAGGCGCGGGTGGAGCGGCGGCAGACGCTGATCCGGGCGCTGTTGCTGGCGAATCCGGCGCTGCCGCTGGATGAATACGCGAGTGAGCAG
>JAQTMF010000232.1 GCA_028714515.1 Chthoniobacteraceae bacterium
GGTGCAGACGAGGATGCCGAAGTCGGCTTTGCCGGCGATGACTTCGTTGCAGACGAGCGCGGCGAAGTCGGGGTAGTCGACTGATTCGGGGGTGAAGACGCCGAAATCCGCCACCAGGACGCCTTTGCCCGAAAGGTAGGTATGGAGGGTTTTTTTCAGCTCGAATCCGCCGTGGTCGGCGGCGATGGCGATGCGTTGGGACTGGCTCGTTGCGTTGGGAGTGGTCATGGACTGGTGCTTGGGCTTGTTACGGTTGAGGAATTTTAAAATGCTGGCGACGGCTGTCCGAATCCGGTCCCGGCACTTGACGTAGACGTCCAGTCCCTGGCCGATGGGGTCGGGGATGTCCGAGCGTCGGGCCGGGCCGGGCAGGAATTCCGTCAAGAGGAAGGCTTTTTCGGCGGCTTCTGGAAAGAAGGTCAGGATGACATCCAGATGGCCGTGCGTCATGGCAAAAATGTAATCGGCTTCCGTGACGAGCGCTTCCGTGAGCGGTTGGCTGCGGAAACGGGTGAGGTCCGCCCCCATGGCGCGCAGGGCGGAGACGGCGTGGGCGCTGGCGGGGAACCCCTGGGCGGCGCTGATGCCTGCGGAGGCGACTTCGATGGCGTCGCCGCTGCGGATCATTTTGCGCATGAGGCCTTCTGCCATGGGACTGCGGCAGATGTTGCCGGTGCAAACGAAGAGGATGTGCAGGACGGGTTTCACGATGGGCCGAGGCGCTTGCCCGGTGTATTGCCGGGCGAGGGGGGACAGAATTCCATGGATTTTTGGCGGTGTCGAGGTTCAACCGTTGGTTGTTGGCTCTTCAAGAGGGAACGGGGGCCCCGGGGAATCGCGCGATGCAAATGCCTTGCGATTTTGCTGGCCCTTCCGTAGCTTCAGGCATTGTGGAGAGTCCCCTTCCTAACCAGTCTGCCCGGCCTTCCGGGGCCCCCCATGAGTCTTCTTCCGCGCCGGAACCGGACGGGGAGTGGTATCGGCTGGCGTTGCTGCTGACGGGGGATGCGGCGGCGGCTGCGGCGGTTTTGGAGAAGATTTTTGCCGTCGCGCCGGATGAACTGGCTCAGCTCCGGGGGCGCGAGCGCCGGAGGATTTGGCTTTTGCGGCAGATCCGCGTTCAGGCGCTCCAGTGGCGGCAGGAGCACGAACCGGCGGATTCCGCTTCTTTGCCCGGCCGCGTTTCCGCTTTGCCGGAGCCGGCCCGGAGTGTTTTCGCTGTTTTCCACTGTGCCGAGGGCGGTCTGGATGATTTGGCGGAATTGCTGGGGCTTTCGCGGGCGGCTTTTGCCAAGGCGCTGGCGAAGGCGCGGGCGGCGCTGGCTCCCGAGGGGGTGGTTTTCCCTGAAAATGTTCTTTTGCGGGTGCACCGGCCGTGGGGCGGGGACCGCGCGAAGGTTGCCAAGGCGGTCCGCGCGGTGGAGGCTTCGCCCGAACCGGCGGCGACGGCTCCGCTTGCCGCCCAGGCCGCCGCCGACGCGCAATGGCACGCGGAGATCGAGGCGATCGCCATTCCCGAGGCATTGGTGGCTCTTTACCGGGCGGTGCCGCCGCGCCGCGGCCTGTGGGGCCAACTTTTTCAACCGGCGGTGCTTGCGATTGCCTTGGCATTGGTCGTGGTGGTGGGCGCGCTGGTCTATCTGGCCCGGACGCGGGGGGGGGATTTCCCGGGCCGGGAGGCGATTGAGGCGATGGTCGAGGCGGAGTCCGAGGCTTCGGAGCCGCCGATGGAGGCGGTGACGCCCGCCGCGGCGGGGAAGCTGGATGACTGGTTTGTTTTGAAGGGTTTTGAGGGTTACGCGGTGCCGCCGCCCATGGACAAGGTGACGGCGATTGGGTGCCGGGTCTGGAAGCACGGGAATCTGCCGGTGGCGGATGTCGCGCTGCGGAAGGTTGCCGGGGTGGAGGGGGCGCGTTTGCTGGTTTTCCGGGTGGCGGATCTGCCGACGGGGACGCTGGAGCCGGGCGGCTGGCGGGTGTTTCAGCAGGATGAATGGGCCGTGGCTGTCTGGAGCGACCGCGAGACGGTTTGCGCGGTGGTGATCCAGGGGGATTCGGACGATATGCGCCGCTTGCTGCGCACGTTGGAGCGGTAGGGCGGCGAGGCGGGGGTGGATCCGCAATCGGGCTTTGCCCGGTGTTTTTTGGATTGAAAACGGTGGGGCGCGGCGTTATCCCCCGAAGGCTATATGAAACAGCGGCTTTTTCTTCCTTTCCTGGCGTGCCTTTTGGCGCTCTTTGTTTTTGCCGGTTGCGCTTCGATTGATCGCAACGAACGCAAGACATTGATTGCACACAGTGTGTCTCCTGCTGTTTACGACAGAATGATGCATGGGGATGTGTTAAGTTTGAGTGACATTATTGAACTATCCCAACGGCAGGTCCCGCCGCCTCTTATGATTCGCTATCTTTATTCAACGCGCGCCATCTATTCATTGGATAAACCGGCGATGGCTCGTTTGAACCAGGCGAAGGTGAGCCAGGACGTGATCAACTACCTGCTCGATACGCCTTCTCTCTTTGGCCCGAGGCCGTATCCCGGCCCGTATTACGCTCCGCGCCCCTATTATCCTTACGGCGCTTATTATCCTTATTCGCCGTACTATTACGGACCGACATCTGTTGTTGTGGTGGGTGGGCGTTGGCATCGTTGGTAATGTTCTTTTCATTTTGTCTTCTATTGACATTTCGCCGCTATTGCGCCTTTATAGTTAGCTATGCCTAATGCCACAACCAATGCCTCTGGTGCAACAGAGCAGATTGAAAACCTCCAACGTCAAATTGAACAATTGCGCCATCGGGCCGTTCTGGAATTAAAGGTAAAACTCGCCGAGGCGCGCGCCTTGGTGGTGGATTTGCAATCCCAGATCGAGAAAATCACCGGAGAAACCGCCCCGGGGAAACCCGTCGGCCGCAAACCCCGGACCAGCGTGACGATCGCGCAGGTGGTGGAGGCGATCAAAGGCGGGGCGGCCAATTACCGGAGCGTGGCGCTCAAGCTCGGCTCTTCTTCGGCCACCGTGGCCAAGAAAATCAAGGCCGAGGGGAAGGCCGCCGGCATCAGCAGCACCGGGCGGAAGGCCGCCTTCAAGCTGATCGTCAAATAGGGGCGCGGATTGCAATCCTCTCCGCTGAGCCGGCGCGATCCGGCGGCTCCGGCCCCATCGGCGCCGGGGTTGACCCGGGGCGAGCTGGCCCGCTATGCGCGCCATCTCGCGTTGCCGGAGATCGGGCTGGAGGGGCAGGCGCGGCTGAAGGCCGCGAGCGTGCTGTGCATCGGCGCGGGCGGCTTGGGGTCTTCCGCCGCTCTTTACCTGGCCGCCGCGGGCGTCGGGCGCTTGGGGCTGGTGGATGCCGATACGGTGGACGCCAGCAATCTTCAGCGGCAGGTGCTCCATGGGACGCGCGATGTGGGGCGCAAGAAACTTCTTTCCGCCCGGGACCGGCTGCATGATGTGAATCCGCACGTCGAGCTGGACCTTCACGACACCTTTTTCCGGGCCGGGAACGCGATGGAGATCGCCCGGGGGTATGACGTCGTTGTGGACGGGACGGATAATTTCCCCACCCGCTATCTTTCCAACGATGTTTGCGTGTTTTTGAAGAAGCCGAATGTTTACGGCTCCATTCTCCGGTTCGAGGGGCAGTGTTCTGTTTTCGCGCCACATCTGGGCGGCCCGTGCTACCGCTGCATGCTGCCGGAGCCGCCGCCGCCGGGCTCGGTGCCGGGCTGCGCGGAGGGGGGCGTGCTGGGCGTGCTTCCCGGGTTGGTCGGCGTTTGGCAGGCGCTGGAAGCGTTGAAGCTGATCGCGGGGGTTGGCGAGCCGCTGGTTGGGCGGCTGGCTCACTTTGATGCGCTCCGGTTCAAGTTCCGCGAGTTCAAGCTGCGGCGGGATCCGCAATGCCCCGTTTGTGGCGAGCACCCTTCGATTACCGCGCCGGTGGATTATGATCAATTTTGTCTTGGCGCGGGGAACGCGGCGCCGTCCGCGGGGAATGGGGAGATCCCGTCGTTTTCCGTGGCGGAGTTGAAGCGGAAGCTGGATGCGGGGGAGCCGTTCGATCTTGTGGATGTGCGCGAGCCGTTTGAGTGGGAGATTTGCTCGATTCCCGGCGCGCGGCGTATCCCGCTGGGGGAGATCCCGGCGCGTTTGGCGGAACTGGACCGCGCGCGGGAGATCGCGCTGCTATGCAAATCGGGCGTGCGCAGTGTCAAGGCGCTCCGCATTCTCCGGGAGGCCGGTTTTTCCAGGCTCTGGAATGTGGAGGGCGGTATTTCCGCCTGGGCCCGCGAGGTCGATTCGGGTATGGCGCGGTATTAGGCGGTGTTCACGACTTGGCAGGAAGGGAAATTACAGGCAAGCGTGTCGGTTAGGGCCTCGTGAATTTTTAACAGGATTAACAAGATTAAGGAGGATTTACGGGATAAGATGAAGGGGCGTTGTT
>JAQTMF010000233.1 GCA_028714515.1 Chthoniobacteraceae bacterium
CCGAGTGCCCGCCGAGTGCCCGCCGAGTGCCCGCCGAGTGCCCGCCGAGTGCCCGCCGAGTGCCCGCCGAGTGCCCGCCGAGTGCCCGCCGAGTGCCCGGCACCCGCCCATCTTCGCGCAAAGGAAGATATTTGAAGAAGGTTGTCAACGGGCAGACGGGCCAGACCTTCGGGGAGCTAGAACTTTGCATGGACTCCCCTCGCGAGGGTGGCGAGAGTCCTTTACGATAGTCTCGCGAGACCCACCCCAAGGAAGGTCTTGACCTCGCACTCCGCCGTGGCTCCTCACCCGGAACCGAAGGCTACTGGACCTGAAGATGCCCTGGGACTTACGAAGCCCCGCGTGAAGCCCCTATAAACAACCATCCCACCGTGCTTCCGAACAACCAGGCAACCCCGCGAACAATGGCGGAAAAAGCCCCTAACTTGTCTTACTTTCTTGTCTTACCCGGCGTGTCTTACCGCTTTAGATCAAGTGTAACCTGCTCGAAATAAGCAAGTTGGAGCGGGTGAAGGGAATCGAACCCTCGTATGCAGCTTGGGAAGCTGCCGTTCTACCATTGAACTACACCCGCAGGACTGCGTTTGCCGCGCACGCGACCTTTCCTCCCCTCTTCCTTTACGGAAAGGCCGGACTCCTTTTACAGATTCCTACCAGGAAAGCAAGATGGTTAATTTGTTGGAACCGAAATTCAACCCACCATCGGCCACGGTTTTGGTGGTGTTCTTCTTCGCGTAATAGTAGCCCACCGAGGCCACGCCTACTCCGTAGGCCGGATTCGTGGTAATGTCGGTAAACCGGTCCTTGACTGTGATGTCTCCGTCATAGGCCGCGTCGATGAAGATCACGTATTGCGTTCCCCACGGGTCATACCAGTTGCCATCGCCGGAGCCCGTGCTGCTCCAGTTCACGCCCCCTTTTTTGGCATCCACTGTCTTGGGCTGCAGGAATTGGATCTGGCGCGGATTTTCGTTGTTCGTATCGGTCCACCCTGTTTTGGGATAGCGCAGGACGTTGATGATGGAGCTGTTGGCTTGGGCTCCGCTGTCGCTGGTCCCAAATACGAGGTCATTGGTGCCCGTGGAGCCCGCGGTGGGATATTTCCCGTATTCGGTGTAGTAAAATTGGACGCCGTTGGCGATCTGCGCCATGTCGTTCTTCGCCGACACTTTTTTGGCGGCGATCAGCGCGGACTGCACCCCGGCAAAGGTGAGGCTGGCGAGCACGGCGATGATCGAAATGACGACCAGCAACTCGATGAGGGTGAAGGCGGAACGGCGGGAACGGATGGCTTTCATGGGGGAAAGGGATTACGCCGAAGTCTACGGCAACACGGGACGCCTGACAACGGCTTTACGCATTTTCCCGAAAAGAATTTTCAAAACGCCGGAAGGCACGGCTAAGCCGGAACGCCGCGCTCTCTTCCGCCCGGCCAAAATGGGCGAATCGTTCGTTTTGTTTGAAAAGGAGGGGCTTACCCATGCGTCGCGGAAAAGCATTTCGCAGCCGTTTTGACATGCGGCTGCACCAGTTGCAGAAAACAGCGGATGAAGTCGGATCGGCCATGCGCGGCCAGGCGACAGAGCTTGCGGAACAGGCGCGCGAGGGACTGATGCGCGGGAAAAACACGGTCTGGAGCTGGGAAAAATGGGCCGGCCGCTCCATGCGCGCCAACCCGGTGCTCTACGCCGGGGCGGCGTTGGTGGTTTTTGGTCTCGCCCTCGTCCTGTTGCGCCCCGTCCGCCGGAACCGGAAGGACGCCAGTTAGCCGCTTCTCCGCGCCTCGCCGCCTTCGCGTGCGCGTGAAATACCGGCGTTTCGGGATTGCCAAGTGGCAACTTTCGCCGAAAATCTGACAGTTCCATGTCAGAGATCTCGAAAGCATACGAACCGCAGGCGGTGGAAGAAAAATGGTATTCGCGTTGGATGGCCGACGGGTGTTTCACCCCCGACCCCGCCGCGTCGAAGCCCGCCTACTCGATTGTCATCCCGCCGCCCAACGTCACCGGCATGCTGACGCTGGGGCACGTTCTCAACAACACGATCCAGGACATCCTGGCTCGCCGCGCCCGGATGCTGGGCCGCGAGGTTCTCTGGCTGCCGGGCACCGACCACGCGGGCATCGCCACGCAAACCGTGGTGGAACGCCGCCTGCGCAAGGAGGAACACAAGACGCGGCGCGACTTGGGCCGCGAGGCGTTCCTGGAGCGCGTCTGGCAGTGGAAGGAAAAGCACGGCGGGATCATCATCCAGCAGCTCAAAAAGCTCGGCTGCTCGTGCGACTGGTCGCGCGAACGCTTCACGATGGACGCGGATTACTCCCGCGACGTGCAGCAAGTCTTTGTCGCCCTCTATAAGAAGGGGCTGATTTACCGCGGCAAACGGATGGTCAACTGGTGCCCCGTCTCGCTGACGGCCCTTTCGGACGAAGAGGTGATCATGAAGCCGCAGAACGGCTGGCTCTACCACATGAAATACGAGCTGGTGGAGCGCCCGGGGGAAACCCTCGAAATCGCCACCACGCGGCCGGAGACGCTGATGGGCGACACCGCCGTGGCCGTCCACCCGGAGGACCCGCGTTACAAACACCTGATCGGCCTCCACGTTTGGCGGCCCTTCCCGAAAAAGGAAATCCCCATCATCGGCGACGAGCACCTCGACCCGGCCTTCGGCACCGGCGTGCTGAAAGTGACCCCGGCGCACGACAAGGCCGACTTCGAGATCGGCCAGCGCCACCACCTGGAAGTCATCGACATTTTCAACCCGGACGCCACGCTCAACGAGCTGGCGGGGCCGGAGTTCGCCGGGATGGACCGCTTCAAAGCCCGCACGGCGGCGGTCGAGAAACTGCGCGAAATGGGCCTCCTCGTCAAAGAAGAGCCGTATCAAAACAACGTCGGCTTCTCCGAACGGGCCGATGTGCCCATCGAGCCGCGCCTGAGCGAACAATGGTTCCTCAAATACCCCCGAGTGGCCGAATCCCTGGCCGCCGTCAAAAACGGCACCGTCCAGTTCCGGCCCGAGCGCTGGACCTCCGTCTTTGAACACTGGATGGAGAACATCCAGGACTGGTGCATCAGCCGCCAGCTCTGGTGGGGCCACCGCATCCCCGTCTGGTACCGCAAAGACAACCCCTCGTGCGTCCACGTGGACACCGTGCCGCCCGCCGACCCCGAAAACTGGCGGCAGGAGGACGACGTGCTCGACACCTGGTTCTCCTCCTGGCTGTGGCCCTTCGCCACCATGGACGACGCCACGCGCGCCAAGTTCTACCCGACGAGCGACCTCGTCACCGGGCCCGACATCCTCTTCTTCTGGGTCGCCCGCATGATCATGGCGGGGTACGAATTCACCGGCCAGGCCCCCTTCGCCAACGTCTTCTTCACCGGCCTCATCCGCGACATGCAGGGGCGCAAAATGTCCAAATCGCTGGGCAACTCGCCCGACCCGCTGGACCTCATCGCCACCTACGGCGCCGACGGCCTGCGCTTCGGCCTCCTGCGCGTCGCCCCGCAAGGGCAGGACATCCGCTTCGACGAAAAGCAGATCGAAGAAGGCCGCAACTTCGCCAACAAACTCTGGAACGCCGCCCGCTTCCGCCAGATGCACGGCCCCAGCGCGCCGGAAGTGAAGCTCGAAGGCCTGCCGCTCTCCAGCTACTCCCTCGACATCCTGGCCAAGCTCCGGAAACTCGTCGCGGACCTCGACGCGGCTTACGGCGAATACCGCTTCAACGAAGCCGCCCAGCTCATGTACGACTTCTTCTGGAGCGAATATTGCGACCAATACGTGGAAGCCGCCAAAACCGAAATCTTCAGCGACGACCCCGCCGCCAAAGCCTCGGCCCTGGCCGTCATGGACTTCGTCCTCTCCCACTTCCTGCGCCTCCTCCAGCCCTTCATGCCGCACCTGAGCGCCGAACTCTGGACGACCATGGGCTACAAAGCCCCCACCCACGGGCGCGGCCACCTCATGGACACCGCCTGGCCCGACGCCGCCGCCCTGCTCGCGGGCGTCCCCGCCGAAGCGCTGGCCGCCGCCTCCGAGCGCGTCGCCGCCGTCTACGAATCCGTCCGCCTCGCCCGCAACCTGCGCGCCGAAGTCCGCATCCCGTCCAACAAAAAAGTCCGCTTCTTCCTCAAACCGCAGCCCGCGTGGGCCGCCCAGGAAAGCGGCACCTTCGCGCGGCTCGTCAACGCCGAGACCGTCGCCCTGGAGCCCGCCTACCAGCCCGGCCACGGCGAACCCCGCGTCCTCACCCCCCTGGGCGAACTCTATTTGCCCCTGGGAGGCCTCGTGGACGCCGCCGCCGAAACCGCGCGCATCCAGAAGGAAATCGCCAAAGTGGACGCCGAGCTGATCACCGTCCGCAAAAAGCTGGCCAACGCGAATTTCGTCCAAAACGCCCC
>JAQTMF010000234.1 GCA_028714515.1 Chthoniobacteraceae bacterium
GTTTGCCACGGCCTTGCCAGCCGTCGGTGATGGAGTCGCCGTCGAAAATAAGCCGGATGGGCTCCGCGTTGGCGTGCGCTTTTTCTTTGTTGGCCGCGGACCGTTGGATCCACTCGCCGCGCGGGCAGGGAATGTCGCCGTATTCACCCCTTGGGGGATGACGGGAATGGTGACGGTGATCGGCTGTTGCTGTGCGAAGACGGAGCCCGCGCACAAAAGAGAGACTAGGAGGACATGCAGTTTCATAGAAGCCGCGATGATGGGAGGCTCTCCGGGAAAGTCAAGCCGGAGCGGGAAGTCTCCGGCTCTCAACTCTCAACCTCCGCCTCTCTCAACCTCCTAATGGCACTTCGGCACGGGCTGGCTCGCGGGCGGGGTGATGAAGAGGTTCAACTCGCGGATGAACCGCGTGTTTTGCTCCATGGTGCCGATGGTGACGCGAATCCATTCCGGCAGATCATACGCGCACATATCGCGGATGATGACGCCGCGCTTTTGCAGGGCGTTGAAGAGGGCTTTGCCGTCGCCGACTTTCACGAGGATGAAGTTCGCGTGGCTGGGCACGTATTTGAGCCCGAGCGAGGCGAAGCAGCGCTGTAGGTAGTCGCGCCCTTCTTTGTTGAGTTCGCGGGTGGCCCGCTGGTGTTCTTCGTCCAGCAACCCGGCGAGCGCGCCCGCCTGGGCGATGCTGTTGGCGTTGAACGGTTCGCGGGTTTTTTGGAGCACTTCGGCCAGTTCCGCGCCGGCCAGGCCGTAGCCGATGCGCAGGCCCGCCAAGCCTTGGATTTTGGAGAAGGTGCGGGTGACGAGGACGTTGGGACGGCCTTCGCGCACGTATTTGAGCGTGTCCACGGGCTCGTCGAGGAATTCCATGTAGGCTTCGTCGAAGACGATGACGATGTTCTCCGGCACGCGCGCGACAAAGCGGTCGATCTCCGCCTGCGAGAGGAGGGTTCCGGTCGGGTTGTTGGGGTTGTTGACGAAGATGATTTTCGTGCGCGGGTTGATGGCGGCGACCATGGCGTCGAGGTCATGGGCGAAGTGGGGGTCGGGCACTTCGATGGTGGAGGCGCCGAAGAGCTGGGCCATCAGTTTGTAGATGGTGAAGGAGTGCCGGGCGACGATGATGTTGTCCCCGGGCTGGAGGAAGGCGTGGCCGGTGAATTCGAGGATTTCGCTGGACCCGTTGCCCAGGATGACGTTGGCGCGCTGGAGCCCGAATTTTTGCGCGATGGCTTCGCGCAGGTAATAGGCGCCGCCGTCGGGGTAGATGTGCGCGCTCTGCACGGCTTCGCGCATGGCGGCGACGGCCTTGGGAGAGGGCCCGAGCGGGTTTTCGTTGGAGGCGAGTTTGATGATCTCCTCCGGGTTCAGCCCCAGTTCGCGCGCGACGTCGTCGATCGGCTTGCCGGGTTCGTAGGCCACGAGGTCGCGCAGTTGGGGATTGGCGGAATTCCAAATCGACATAAGAGGGGGATTGTAAAACGCCGCCGGGCGGACGGCAAAACTTAATTTGGGGCCTCCCCTCCCCGCTACGGATTCAAGGAGTTTTATCCGCAGATTTCGCAGAGGGACGCAGATTGAAAGGCGGCAGATCCCTTTTTGTCCTTCCGAAAATCTGCGGACCCTCCTCTGTCTTTTGGCATGCGGTGAACACGGCATAATCCTCCCCGGCGCGCCAAAATGCGGCTTGGGCGGGGGCGCTTCCCGCCGTATGCTGGCCCCCATGTCTCCGCGCGAACGCCAGAATGCCCTCATCGCCCGCTATGCGATCCTCCCCGATGCCCATGAACGCCTGGCGGCGCTGACGGCGCGGCGTTCGAAGCTCGCCGCGCTGCCGCCCGAGGAGCGCGGGCCGGAGGCGCTGGTGCCGGGGTGTATTTCGCGCGTCTGGCTCGTGCCGTCGCTGGAGAATGGGCGGTGCCGCTTCCGCCTCCACGCGGAGTCGGCGCTGGTGAAGGGGCTGGCGGCCGCGATTTGCGAGTTGTATGACGATGCCGCGCCGGAGGAGGTGCTCGCGACGCCGGTGGAGTTCCTGGAGGCGCTGGGTATCGCGGCGAATTTGTCCCCCACCCGGCTGAACGGTCTTTCGAATTTGCAGGCCCGCATCGCCGCGTTCGCGCGGCGTTGTCTGCCCGCTTCTTCCGCGTCCTGATTTCCGCCATGCTCCTTTACGACGCTCACAATCACTTGCAGGATGCCGCGCTGACGCCGCATCTGCCCGCGATTGTCCCGGCGCTGCGGGGGATCGGCCTTTCCCGGGCCGCTGTCAATGGCACGCGGGAGGCGGACTGGGACGCCGTGGCGGCGCTTGCGGCGGCGCATCCATGGGTGGTCCCCTGCTATGGGCTCCACCCTTGGTATGTGAAGGAGCGCTCGCCGCGCTGGCGCGAACGGCTGGCGGAGTGCCTCGCGGGGGGCAAGGCGGGCGTTGGGGAGATTGGGCTCGACCGCTGGATCGCGGGGTTCGATCTGGCGGACCAGACCGCCGTTTTTGCGTGGCAACTGGATCTTGCGGCGCAACGGGGGCTGCCTGTCAGTATTCACTGTTTGCAGGCGTGGGGGGCACTGGAGGATGTGCTGCGCGAACGGCGGGTGCCGGAATGCGGTTTTCTGCTCCATGCCTATGGCGGCCCGGCGGAAATGGTGGACGGTTTTCTGCGGCGCGGCGCGTATTTCTCGTTTTCCGGGCATTTCCTGGAGGAACGCAAGGCGGGGCGGCGCGAGATTTTCCGCACGCTGCCCGCCGAACGCCTGCTGGTGGAGACCGATGCGCCGGATATGACGCCGCCGCCCGGGTTCCGGCCGTTCGCGCTGCCGGACCGGCCCGATGGCCGCCCGGTGAATCACCCCGCCAATCTCCTGGCCGTTTACGAGGGGCTGGCCGCTCTGCGCGGCTGCCCGGTGGAGACGCTGGCGGCGCGGGTGGCGGAGAATTTCGCGCGGTTGTTTGGGTCCCCCGCTACTCTTCCCGCGCCTCCGCTACCCGGCGCTTGACGGCGGGGTCCATCGCCAGGAGCGGCGGCCATTCGCGCGTAAAGCCTTCGCCGGGGAGTTTGCGCGTGGCGTCGATGCCGAGTTTGCCGCCGATGCCCACGACGCTGGTCGCGTGGTCGAGCACGTCGGCTGGGCCTTTGGTGAAGAGGGAGTCGCGCTGGGGGTCGGTGTTGGAACAAAGGTGGAAGAGGACTTCGCTGGTGTTGTGGACGTCCACTTCGGCGTCCACGACGACGAGGTATTTGGTGAACATCATCTGCCCCATGCCCCAGAGGCCGTGCATGATTTTGTAGGCCTGCATCGGGTAGGTCTTCTTGATGGAGACGGCGACGAGGTTGTGGAAGACGCCTTCGGCGGGCAGCGCGATGTCCACGATTTCCGGGAAGTTCATTTTGAAGATCGGCAGGAACAATTTCACGGAGGCCGCGCCGATGTAGAAGTCTTCCATGGGGGGGATGCCGACGACGGTCGCGGGGTAGACGGCGTTTTTCCGGTGCGTGATGGCGGTGATGTGGAAGACGGGGTAGGGCTCCGGCAGGGTGTAGAAGCCGGTGTGGTCTCCAAAGGGGCCTTCCACCCGCGGCGGCTCGACGGGGTCCACGTAGCCTTCGATGACGATGTCGGCGTTGGCGGGGACGAGCAGTTCGTTGGTCTCGCAGGGGACGAGTTCGACGGATTGGCGGCGCAGGTAGCCCGCGAGGAGGAATTCGTCCAGGCCGTCGGGCAGCGGGGCGGTGGCGCAGAAGGTGTAGGCGGGGTCGCCTCCCAGGACGACGGCCACCGGCATCCGCTTGCCGGTTTCGTAGTAGCGCCGCCCGTGGCGCGCGCCGACTTTTTGGAGCTGCCAGTGCATGCCGGTGGAGCGGTCGTCGTAGACTTGCATGCGGTACATGCCGACGTTGCGCTCGCCGGTGTCGGGGTCTTGCGTGATGACGCACGGGAGCGTGAGGAACCGGCCTCCGTCGAGCGGCCAGCATTTCAGGATGGGCAGGTCGAGGAGGGTCGGGGGGAACGGATTTGTGCCTTGTTTCCAGTCGCCCACGGGCGGCCACGGCTCCGTGTGGCTGGGGGGGGCGTCGAAGCGGTGGACGACTTCTTTGCACGGCCCGCTCTTGACGCGCACCGGCCGCGCGTGGCGCAGGTCGAGCGCCGTGCCGAGGAGGCTGAGGAGTTCGCGCAGGCCGGTGGGCGGCTTGGCTTTCATGAGCGCGCCCAGTTCCGCCGCCACGGCGTCCACGGACTCCGCGCCCATGGCCAGCGCCATCCGCCGCCACGAGCCGAGGGTGTTGAGCGCCACCGGGAACGGGGAGACCCGGCCGTTGATGGTCGGCTGCTCGAAGAGAAGGGCTTTGCCGCCGCCCGGCGATTTCATTTCGCGATCGGCCCACTCCG
>JAQTMF010000235.1 GCA_028714515.1 Chthoniobacteraceae bacterium
GTCCACTTTGGGATACTGCAAATGGAACTCCCGCAGCGTGGGGATTAGCGCCGAGTAGCAGGCTGAAGTCACAAACCCCAGGACGATGGAGCCGTGTTCGCCGCGCAACGACGCCTTCATGACCTCCACCGCCTTTTGGGCCTGGTCCAACAGCGCCTGGGCTTCTTTGAGGAACAAGTGCCCGTGCGGGGTCAGTTCCACGCGGCGGCTGGTGCGCTTGAACAGGGAGACGCCCAGCTCCTTTTCCAGCTCGCGGATCTGGTGGCTGAGCGGCGGCTGGGCCATGTGAAGCCGTTTGGCGGCGTGTCCAAAATGAAGCTCCTCGGCAACGGCAAGGAAATAGCGGGCGTGGCGCAGTTCCATGGATAAAAAGTGTATTGAGACGTGGATCGTCTCGATCACGATTTAAAGATATATTGGAAGTCTCGGCGTTTTGCCATTACAAATTTTCCCATGTGGATTGTCCTCCTCGCCCTTCGCCGGCCCTATACCTTTACGGTGATGGCCCTGATGATCCTTCTCCTGGGGTGTCTTTCCTATATGAAGATGGCGAAGGACATCTTCCCGAGCATCGATATCCCGGTCGTCAGCGTCATCTGGACGTATACCGGCCTGCCCGCGCAGGAAATGGAACGCCGTGTGACCACGGTGAGCGAGCGCGCGATGACCACGACGGTGAACGACATCGAGCACATCGAATCGCAGTCGCTCGACGGCGTTTCCATCATCCGCGTCTTTTTCCAGCCCAACGCAAAGATCGAGGCGGCCGTGGCGCAGGTTACGGCGATCAACCAGACCATTGTCAAAGTCCTGCCGCCGGGGATGACGCCCCCGTTGATCCTGCGTTACAGCGCCTCCGATGTGCCGATTGTCCAGTTGAGCGTCGGCAGCAAGACGCTCCCGGAGCAGGATTTGTATGATCTCGCCTCCAACTTTATCCGCGTGCAGTTGGCCACCGTGCAGGGCGCTTCCATTCCGCTCCCCTACGGCGGCAAGCCCCGGCAGATCATGGTGGACCTCGATTTGCAGGCGCTCCAGGCCAAGGGGCTCGCGCCGCTGGACGTCGTGAACGCCGTCAACGCGCAAAGCGTCATCCTGCCCTCCGGCACCGCGAAGATCGACCGGACGGAATACAAGGTGCTCTCCAACAGCAGCCCCAGCGTCATCGACGAGCTGAACAACTTCCCGATCAAGCAGGTGAACGGGGCGATGGTGTATATCCGCGACGTCGCCCACGTGCGCGACGGTTTCGCCGTGCAAATCAACGTCGTCCGCGTCAACGAGGCCAAGGCGGCGTTGCTCACGATCTTGAAAAATGGCGGCGCTTCGACGCTCGACATCATCCAGCGGGTGAAAAACCAGTTGCCGAAGATCGCGGCGACGCTGCCGACGGACCTGAAGGTCACGCCGCTTTTCGACCAATCGCTCTTCGTCAGCGCGGCGCTGGAGGGCGTGGAGCGCGAGGCGCTGATCGCCGCCGGGCTCACCGCCGCGATGATCCTCCTTTTCCTCGGCTCGTGGCGCAGCACGCTGATTGTCGCCACTTCCATTCCGCTTTCCATCTGCTGCTCGCTGATCGCGCTGGCCGCGCTCGGGCAGACGATCAACATCATGACGCTGGGCGGGCTCTCGCTTGCCGTCGGCATTTTGGTGGACGACACGACGGTGGCCATCGAGAACATCCACCGGAACCGGACGATGGGCAAATCGCTGATGCAGGCGATTCTCGACGGTTCGCAGCAAATCGCCATGCCCGCTTTCGTGTCCACGCTTTGCATCTGCATCGTCTTTGTGCCGATCTTCTTTTTGGGCGGGGTGGCGCGCTACCTTTTCGTGCCGCTGGCGATGGCGGTGGTCTTCGCCATGATGGCGTCGTATTTCCTCTCCCGGACGGTGGTGCCGACGATGGCCCGCTACCTTCTGGGCGGCGAGGCGCACCCGCACGGGGACCTTTCGCGGATGGGGCTGTTCGAGAAAGTGCACCATTATTTCATGGCCGGTTTTGAACGGCTGCGGCTTGCCTATTTGAAGGCGCTGGGGTGGTCGTTGAAGCACCCCGTGGCCGTCACCCTGGCGGCGGTCTTCTGTGTCGCGGGATCGCTCGCCGCCCTGACGCCCGTGCTGGGGCGCGACTTTTTCCCGCTCGTGGACGCCGGGCAATTCCGGCTGCACGTTCGCGGCCCCGTCGGCCTGCGCCTGGAGGAGACACAGTTGCTCTTCACGCGGGTCCACAAGGTGATCGAGGCGGTGATTCCCAAGGATGAACTTTCTCTGATGCTGGACGACATCGGGCTGCCGGTGGGCGGCACGAACCTTGCCATGAGCGACGCCGCGACGATCGGCCCGGCCGACGGCGAGATCCTCGTCTCGCTGAACAAAACCAAGCACGGCCCGACGTGGGATTACGTGCGCGTGCTGCGCAAACGGCTGGCGCGGGAGTTCCCCGACTGCGTGTTCTTTACCCAGCCCTCGGATATCGTCGGGCAAATCATGAACTTCGGCCTCCCCGCGCCGATTGACGTCCAAGTCGTGGGACGCGATCCCTCCAACGTGGATATTGCCCGGCAACTGGCGCGGGAGATCGGGCGGATTCCCGGCGCGGCGGATGTGCATCTGCACCAGGTCGCGGCCGCTCCCACGCTGTTCCTCGAGATGGACCGGACGCGGGCGGAACAGTTGGGCCTCTCGCAGCGGGATGTCATGAGCGACGTGCTTGTTTCGCTGAGTTCCAGCGGGCAGACCGCGCCCAACTACTGGGTCAACCCCAAGAACGGCGTGAATTATGCCATCGGCGTGCAGACGCCGCAGGGGAAGATGGACTCCGTGGACGCCCTGGCGCAGACCCCTATCGCCGCGCCCAATTTGAAGGAACCGCAACTGCTCGGCAACCTGGCCAGCGTCACCCGGACGACCAGCCCCGCCGTGGTCAACCACTACAACGTCCAGCCGGTTTACGACGTTTACGCCAACGTCCAAAAGCGCGATCTGGGGAGCGTCTCGGACGCGGTGGCGAAGATCATCCAGGATAAGACTCCCAAGCTGCCGCGCGGCACGACGATCATGGTGCGCGGGCAGGCCAAGAGCATGAACGATTCCTTTTTCGCCCTGGGGTTTGGCGTGCTCGCCGCCATCCTGCTGGTCTATTTCCTCCTGGTGGTGAACTTCCAATCGTGGCTCGACCCGTTCATCATCGTGATGGCGCTGCCGGGGGCCATCACCGGCATCCTCTGGGCGCTCTTTCTCACCCAAACGCCGCTGAGCGTGCCCGCGTTGATGGGGGCCCTCATGAGCATCGGCGTGGCCACGGCCAACAGCATCCTCATGATTACCTTTGCCAACGACCGGCGTTTGGAGGGTTGCGATGCCATGCAGGCTGCCCTGGACGCCGGGGCCACGCGCTTGCGCCCGGTGTTCATGACGGCTCTTGCCATGATCCTGGGCATGTTGCCGATGTCGCTCGGGCTCGGCGAGGGCGGCGAACAAAACGCGCCGTTGGGCCGGGCGGTCATCGGCGGGCTGATCGTCGCCACGCTCTTCACGCTTATTTTTGTTCCCGTCGTTTACAGCAAACTCCGCCGCAAACCCGCCAAGCTCGAAACCGACCCGCTGCTGCGCGAGCCCGTTCCCGCCAACTAACACCCGCCTTTCCGCTTACCGCATTGCTCTGAATTGTCTATGGACTCATCGCCCGCTTCTTCTCCCGCCCGCCGGAAGTTTCACATCGGCCTGGCCGTTCTCGCCGCCTTTGGGCTCATCGTGTGGCAATTCGGCATCAAACCGCGCCGGGCGGCCGCCACGGAGTTGCTCCGCGACGCGGCCGGGCAGGCGGAGCGGATCGTCATTGCCCAACACCCCACGGCGCAACCGCTCGAAACCGATTTGTTGCTGCCCGCCACGGTGCAGGCCGCCCGCCAAACCACCCTGTATGCGCAGACCTCCGGCTATCTGAAGAGCTGGCTGGTTGATATCGGCGACAGCGTGAAGGAAGGCCAACTGCTCGCGGAGATCGACACCCCGCAGGTGGATCAGCAATTGGCGCAAGCCAAGGCGGCCCTGGACCAGGCGGCGGCGAACCTGGAGCTGGCGCAAGTCACGGCCAACCGCTGGAAAGAACTGGTCAAAACCCACGCTGTTTCCTTGCAGGACGCCGATGAAAAATTCAGCGCGGAAAAGGCCCGGGGCGCGGACTACGCCGCCGCGAAGGCCAACGCGGCGCAGCTTTCGGACTTGCAGCGTTTCAAACACATCGTCGCGCCGTTCGACAGCGTCATCACCGCCCGGCTTGTGAAAATCGGGGCGCTTATTTCGGTAGGATCGAGCCCCACCGAGCTTTTCCACATTGCGCAAACCGACAAGATGCGCGTCATGGTCAATGTCCCGCAAGCC
>JAQTMF010000236.1 GCA_028714515.1 Chthoniobacteraceae bacterium
TTATGAAGAGAATAGAAGGAGGAGAGAGGGGTGAGATTAAGAGAAGAACAAGGAGCGGCGGTGCGCGTGGAGAAAGGATCTCTCATCTCTTTCCCCCTATAATCTGTAGTCTATCCCCGCCCCCCCTAATGCGCGCGGTAGAGAAGGTTGTTTTTCCCGAGGTCCACGGTGTCGACGATGCCGATCACGACGGCATCGACGGGCGTGTTCTTATCGGCGGCGGCCAGCCGGGCCGAGCTGCCCTGGACAATGAGCACCACTTCCCCTTCGCCCGCGCCGAGGGTGTCCACGGCCACCAGCGTGCTGGCGCCGGGCCGCAGCTCGCGCGCCGAGGGAGAGTCCACCACCAGCGGCCGGACGACGAGGAACTTGCTCCCCGTCATCTTGTCGTTTTTCTTGGTGGCAATCAGGCTGCCTTCCACGCGGGCGAGGATCATTTATTTGGCCTTGGGAAGGATGGCGGCGAGATCGCCGTGCGGGCGGGCGATGGTGCTCACGCTCACGATTTCGCCCAGCGACTGGGCGGCGATCTTGCCGGCTTCGGTGGCGGCTTTGACGGCGGCCACGTCGCCGGTGACGGCCACGGTTACGAGCGCGTTGCCGACCTGGATCATGGGGCCGACGAGTTCCACGTTGGCGGATTTGAGCATCGCGTCCGTCGCTTCGACGAGAGCGGTGAGGCCGCGGGTTTCGATCATTCCGATTGCTTGTTGTGCCATAGGAGTAGGTGTTGGTTTAAGCGGAGAGTTTTTGCCAGGCGTTGCGGGCAATGATGATTTCTTCATTGGTGGGGATGACGCGCACTTCGATCTTCGAGCGCGGGGTGGAGATGACGGCTTCGCGCGCCAGGGCGGCGCGGTTGGCTTCCGGGGCGAGTTCGAGCCCGCAGAAGCCCAGGTTTTCGCAAACCCGCGCCCGCAAGTCCGGCTCGTTTTCGCCAATGCCCGCAGTGAAGATGAGGGCGTCGGCCCCGTTCATTTCGACCAGGAACTGGCCGAGGTATTTGCGGATGCTGCCGACGAAGATGTCGAGCGCGGCGGCGGCATCCCGGTTGCCGGAGCGGGCGGCGGCCACGATGTCGCGGATGTCGCCGGAAGGGAGCCCGGACATGCCTTTGAGGCCCGACTGTGTGGTGAGCGCTTTTTCCACAGCGTCGATCCCCAGGCCGAGGTCGCGGGCAAGGTAGACAAGGGCGAAGACATCGAAGTCTCCCACCCGGTTGTTTTGAGGCAGGCCGCTTTGCGGCGTCATGCCCCAGCTTGAATTGATGGCGGTGCCGTCGCGGACGCACGCGATGGAGGAGCTGCCGCCGAGGTGGCAGGAGATGAGCCGTCCTTGCGTGGTGCCGCGCAGTTCGGCGCAGCGCTGGGTGACGTAGCGGTGGCTCGCGCCGTGGAAGCCGTAGCGGCGTACGCCGTATTTGGACTCCCACTCCAGCGGCACCGGGTAGCGGCGGTTTTCCAGCGGCAGGTGGTCGTAAAAAGCCGTCTCGAACGTGCCGATGCACGGGAGGCCCGGGTGGGTCGCGTGGAAGCTGCGGACGGCGGCGATGTAGGGCGGGTTGTGCGCGGGAAGCAGCGTGTTCACGGCTTCCATGGCGCACAGCACCTCTTCGTCGAGCGCTTGCGTGCCCGAGATGCCGCGCGCCATCACCGGCTTGAAGCCGACCGCGGCGAGCCGCCCGAACCCGCCGAGGATTTTTTCCACAAACGCAATCGCCGCCGCGTAGTCCGGGAACGGGGCCGAGCCTTTTTGCTCCGGCGCGTCGCCGATCCGGTATTTGAACGCCGAATCCGGGTGGCCGATGCGGTCCATGCCGCCTTTGGCAAGGACGCGCTCACTGGGCATCTCGATCAAGCGGAACTTGAAGGAGGTGCTGCCGATGTTGGCGACGAGGATTTGGTTGGCGTTCACGGATGGGCGCGTGCGGTGTTACTTGGCGGCGGCGGTCTTCCCGGCGATGAATTTGCCGAGCTTGGCGAGGTCTTCGTGCGGCCGGGGAATGACGTGCACGGCGACGACTTCGCCGAGCGCGCTCGCGGCGGTGGCTCCGGCTTCAACGGCGGCTTTCACGGCGGCGACATCGCCACGAATGAAGACGCTGACGTTGCCCGAGCCGATTTTTTCCCAGCCGATCAACTCGACGTTGGCAGCCTTGAGCATGGCGTCCGTTGCTTCGAACTGCGCCACGAGGCCTTTGGTTTCGATGGTTCCGAGTGCTTGTCCAGCCATAAGAGGTAGAGAGGTAAAAAGGTGGAGGGTTAGGCGGTGAAGAAGCCGAGGAGTTCGGCGGCGGGGCGGGCGATCACGTGCGAGGCGACCAGGGTGCCCGCGCGGGTGGCGGCTTGTTTCCCGGCGTCCACGGCGGCTTTCACGCTGCCGACATCGCCGCGAACGATCGTGGTGATGAGGCCGCCGCCGATTTGGATGGATTTGACGAGTTCGACGTTGGCGGCTTTGACCATGGCGTCACTGGCTTCCACCAGGCCCACGTAGCCGCGCGTTTCAATTAGTCCGATTGCTTCGCTCATGTTGTATTGCGTTTGGGTTGGAGTTGAGAGGAGTTATCCGCAGATTTTTCCGGATGGTTAGGCTTTCAGGAGTTCCACTTTGTCCGCGTGGTCCAGGTTGCAGGCGTTGGCCTCGTCGGTGTCGATGTGGACTTCGAGTTTGAAAGAGGGGTCCACCCGCACCAGCACGTCGTCAAAGCGCGTCGTGCAATCGCGGGCCGTCACCTTGAGGGTGATCGTGTCGAGATGTTTGACGCCGTAGAAAGCCGCGTCGGCCGGGGACATATGCGCGTGCCGCCAGGCGCGGATGACGCCGTTTTTCATCTCGATCATCCCCTTCGGCCCCATGATGTAGCAGCCGGGCGTCCCCTCGATGTTGCCGGAGGCGCGCACGGGAATGTCGATGCCGAGTTGCACGGAGTCCGTCAGCGAAAGCTCCACCTGCGTGAGGTTGCGGCAGGGGCCGAGAATGCGCAGATTCGGGATGATCCGCTTGCGCGGCCCGATCAGCGTCACCGTCTGCTGCGAGGCGAATTGCCCCTCCTGGTAAAGCATCTTGTGCACGGTGAGCTGCGCCCCCTTGCCAAAGAGAATCTCCAGATTCTCGGGCGAAATGTGCATGTGCCGCGCGGAACTATTGACCACCAGAACCGGCGCCGGACCGGCGGGCGTGCGCATGCCCAACTGCCGGTAAAGAGCTTCGCGCACGAGGGCTTCGACGGAAGAGCGGGCGGCGGTGGAAGGTTCGGCGAGCATGGGAGGGAGAGGAAATGAGAAGATTTATATGATCGACATCCGTCATATCATGAGCCGCCGGAGCGTCAACAGAAATTTGGGACTATTTTTCCGCGAGCGTGGATGAAGAAGGGACGCGGAAACGGGAAAAGAAGGCGTTCGACGTCCTTTGCATTCCCGGGCAGAAAAGCCCGAGATGCCTTATCAATACAAGAAAAGCGGGGCGATGCCGCCGCTAGAGAAGCTCCACCGGAAGGCTGGAGGCATCCGCGCCGCCGCTCCCCTCGAAGGGACCCGAAGGGCAAGCGGATTTGCCGCCCCGCGCGCTCCAGTATTGCTTGGGGTCAATCATAATCCCGGCCGCCGCGAGTTTCTCGAACGGCACGTCGGTAAGGAGCATTTCCACCTGCCGCCAGGGGAGCAGAATATCCGGCGCCTGGCGGTTCAACTTGCTGCCGTCCAGGCAGAAAACCGCCCTCGCGCTGCGGTTCACCACCACCTTCTGCTGTTCCACGATGTCGCTCTGGGAATTCCAGATCCCGGAGGCGTCCATCCCCTCGGCGGAGAGGAACGCCACGTCAAAACGCCAGAATTGGAGGCTCTTCACCGCCGCCTCGCCCAGCAACGTCGATTGCCGCGCCAGCAACCGGCCCGCCAGCAGAAACACGCTGACGCCCGGGATGGCCGCGAGCATCTCCCCCACCGGGAGGTTGGAAGTCACCACCGTCATCGGCTTGACCGGCTTGGCCCGGAAGGCTTCGGCAATGGCGTATACCGTCGTCCCGGCATCCAGGAAAATCGTCAAACCCGGCGTGAGGGCAGCCAGCGCCGCCGAGGCAATCTGCGCCTTGGCGCGGCGGGAGGCGTCGCGCCGTTCGGCAAACGAGGGGTAGCGGTTTTCAAATTCCGAAACCGCCCCGCCATACGTCCGCTTGATTTTCTTCTCCCCGGCCAAAGCCGCCAGATCGCGCCGCGCCGTCGCCTCGGAAACCTGCAACCGGCGGCAAAGCTCGCTCACGGGCATGTAGCCGTATTGCGAGATCATCGCCGCCAGGCGCTCCCGGCGCGCGTTGACGATATGGAGGGGGACTTTCACTGGACGCCATCATGCCACGGGAATCCCCGCGGTCA
>JAQTMF010000237.1:0-1881 GCA_028714515.1 Chthoniobacteraceae bacterium
TTTGGATGTCGACCATGGTGTAGTGAAAGGCGCCGTCGCTGGCGAGTTTTCCGTTGGATTGTTTGCGGATTTCGAAGCCGACGGTGACGCCGTCGGGGTGGAGCGTCTCCACCCAGGTGGTGACGGCGGCCACGTCGCCCAGGACGAGGGGGCGCTTGTATTCCACGTGGGCGGTGCGGACGACCCAGCCGAAGCCTTCTTTGAGGAAGGCCTCCATCGACATGCCGTAGCAGCGGGCCATTTGGTCGTAGCGGGCGGCCATGACGTAGTCGAAGTAGCGGCTGTTGTGGACATGCTGGTTCATGTCGATGTCGTCCGGGCGGACGGGCAGCTCGGTTTGAAACCGGGCATGAGGAGGCGTGGCGTTCATGGGAAAACACTCATGTTGCCCCGACTGGGGCGGAGGCCAAGCGGAAAATCCGGCTTTCCCCGGGGAAAGGGGGCGGATTGCCATGGGGGGCGGTTTCTGCTAAAAGGATTCCACCGGGGTTGCCGCGAGGTGATCCCCGCTCTCCGCCTTGATGCCATGAACCGTTTTGCTTTTCTCTGTTTGCTGGGCTGCTGCTGCGCCTGGGTTGCGCCGCTGCGGGCGGAAAACGCCGGGGTGGAGCGGACGCCCGGGCTCGGCGAACGGCTGCGGGAGTTGTTCGGGGTGGGGGCCGTCTCCCATCGCTACGATCCGCGGATGATCCGCGCGGCGGAGATCGCGGCGGCGCGGGCCGAAGGGACGCGCCCAAAGTGGCATTGCTGGCGTTCGGTGAAGGATGCGCTGCTGGCGGCCGGGGTGGTTTCCAGCCGTCCGGTCTCACCGTGGGCCAAACAGGCCGGGGATGAACTCTGCGCCCGGTATGGGTTTACCAAGATCGCGGTGAGCAACCCGTTCCACGCGCCGGTGGGGGCGGTGATTGTTTACGGCGGGGCCGACGCGGGGCATGTGGAGCTGCGCACTTCCTCCGGCTTTGTGAGCGATTTTCACTCGCCCACGCCTTATCCCCGGCCGCTGATCGGGGTGTATGTGAAGCCGTCGTAGCGGGAGCTTTGCGCGGGTCTCTTTTTTTCCGCCGGTGTTCGGACGGCACGGAGTGCCGTCCCTACCGGGCGCGGCGGGCCAGCATCAAGTTCGCCGTTTTCGGGTCCCAATGGTAGCCGACGCCGAAGGTGAGCGGTTCGGCGGGGAACTTGGCGTAGTAATCCGCGAGGTCTTTCTGGGTGTATTTTTTGAAGATGTCGAGCGGCGCGGCGTAGACGCCGAAGTTCAGGAATTGCCAGCGGGCGGGATCGAATGCCCGGAAGGGGATGCCGGAGTCGTCTTGCAGGATCGCCGGGCATTGGGCGAGGAGGGTTTCGCGGATGAGGGAGAATTCTTCTTCGTGGAGCAGGTAGGAGGCGCTTTTCAGATACCCGGTGTCGGGCCGCGCGGCGGCGACGAATTGCAGGAAGGCTTTGTTTTTCCGCAGGGCGTCGTTGCTGAGGTTGACGGAGAAGTAGTGCAGGGTGCGCACGCGGGTTTCGCCCAGGGCGCGGAAGCGGATTTCGGCGTGGCTGGCGTCGCTTGTGACGGAGAGGATGCGGTCGCCGCAACGGGCCATCATGAGGCAGATTACCGGGACGGTGCCCTGGAGCGGGCTTTGCTTGAACTGGACGCGCATTTCCTTGGTGACGAAATACCCGGCCTCCAGCAGCGTTTTCATGGAGACTTGCGTCCACCCGAGGGTGGAGGCGAGCGGCTGGACGGTCTTTAGCGAGGGGATGGTGCCCGTCGGCTCCAGGCCGCAAAGGATGTAGGTGGCGGCGTCGGGAAAGAGGGTCCGCGCGTAGACGTAATCGGGGCCGCTGAAGGGGTAGAAGACGGTGGAGGGGTGGAAACTGGGGAGGGCGCCC
>JAQTMF010000237.1:1891-4375 GCA_028714515.1 Chthoniobacteraceae bacterium
CGCCCGGCCGCCATTCGCGGATCGGTTGCAGACGGAATTCGTCAAATTGCCGCCAGCTTTCGTCGAGGGTTTTGGCGAACGCTTTCCATTCCGGCGTGGCGGAGAGATCCGCGAACGGCCCGGGGGCCGAGGGGGGGAGGCCCGCGATGAATTGGGCGGCGGCGTCGATGTCCGTCTGGTCCTCCTGGAGTGTGGCGGCGGGGCCCACGGGGATGGCCCGGCGCACTTCGGGGGCTTGGGCAAGGGTGATCTCTACGCCGCAGAGAAGGGTGAGGAGCAGCGAAACGGCAATTTTCATAAAAAGAGACCCAAAACATACCCGGGGATGCGGCCGGGTTCCAGGGCGGTGGCGTTTCTCAAGGGGCCAGAGCTTGAAGCGGCGCGGCGGCCGGGGTAGTTTCGAGTTACTTTGCATTCTAACGAAGATTCCGCCGCCGCTCAACCTTCCATTTCCGGCGTCACCGCCACGGCGATTGTGGTGGCAAACATGGTTGGCACGGGCGTGTTTACGAGCCTCGGTTTCCAGGTGGGCGGGCTTCCTTCCGGGTTCGCTTTGCTGCTGCTTTGGACCCTGGGGGGCGTGTGCGCGTTTTGCGGCGCGCTGGCTTATGCGGAGCTGGCGGCCGCGCTGCCGCGCTCCGGCGGCGAATACCATTTTCTTTCCGCCATTTTCCATCCCTCGGTCGGTTTCGTGGCGGGGTGGGCTTCGGCGACGGCCGGGTTCGCGGCTCCGGTCGCTCTGGCGGCGATGGCGTTTGGGAGCTATTTCCAGGGGGTGGTTGCCGGGGTTCCGGCGCTGGCGCTTTCGCTCGCGCTGGTGGGCGCGGTGTCGGCCGTGCATCTTTGCGGCGCGCGGGCGGGGAGTGTTTTTCAGAATTTTTTCACATGGGGGAAGGTGCTCCTTATTCTCGTTTTTATCGGGGCGGGCTGGGTGCTTTGCCCGGCGCAACCGCTGGCGTTTTCGCCGCAACCGGGGGATTGGGGGCGCATTGCCAGCGCGCCGTTTGCCATCAGTCTTATTTATGTGATGTATGCGTACTCCGGCTGGAATGCCTCGGCTTACATTACCCGCGAAGTGGGTGCGCCCGGGCGCAATGTCCCGCGCTCTCTGCTGGCGGGGACGCTGATTGTCATGGCGCTGTACCTGGGCTTGAACTTCATTTTCCTGCGCACGACGCCGCTGTCGGCGCTGGAGGGGCAGGTGCAGATTGGGAGTATTTCCGGGGCGCGGATTTTTGGGGCCGGGGGGGGCCGCTGGATGAGCGGGCTGATTTGCCTGGCGCTGGTTTCCTCGGTCAGTTCGATGACGTGGATCGGCCCGCGCGTGACGATGGCGATGGGCGAAGACCTGGCGCTTTTACGCTTCCTGGGGCGGAAGACGCGGCGCGGCGTCCCGGCCATGGCGATCCTTTTCCAACTGGCGATTGTCGTGTTGCTGCTTTGCACGGCCTCGTTCCAGATGGCACTGGTTTACGTCCAGTTTACGCTGCTCCTGTGCTCTTTTCTGACGGTGCTGGGGATGATGATCCTGCGGCGAACGCGCCCCGATCTGCCCCGGCCGTACCGGGCGTGGGGATACCCTTTTACGCCGCTGCTGTTCCTGGGCGTCACGCTCTGGATGATGGGGTATGTCGCCCGCACGCAGCCGTGGGAATCGCTGGCGGGTTTGGCGACGCTGGCGCTGGGGCTGGTTCTCTATTTCGTTTCCCCGCGCGGGGGCGTAACTAAAACTTCACCCAGATAAACCGCAGGGTTTCGGGAATCTCCACTTTCAGGACGCCGTTCTCCAGCCTCGCTTTGCCTTCGCCGCCGAGCACTTCGCAATCGCGGGTGGCGGTGCCCGCCCCCGGCACTTCGACTTCCCATGCGGCCGACGGGTTCAATTCGCGGAACAGCAAGGCGTGGCCGCCGGATTTTTGCTCATCGAGGGAGACGAACCCGGTCCAGCTCACGCCGTCGGGCGCGCTGCCGATGGGGAGGATGTTTCCCCGGTGGATGGCTTCGCGGTGGCGCTTCCATTGCCGGATGAGGGGCGTTGCTTCCTCAAAGTAACGCGGCGGCAGGTTCTGAATTTCGAACCATCCCAGCGGGGCGAAAAACATGACCGTGGCGAAGAGGGCGTCGGGCCGCCACCGCTCCGGCGCGAGGGGGTCGCCCTCATACGGGGTGCGATTGCGTAAATTATTGAGCCACTCCAGGCGCAGGCGCACGGGGTCCACCCATTGCGCGAGTTGCCATGCGGTGCGCAGGGTTTGGTGCGGCCAGTAGCGGTGCCAGTCGGTATACCGGTTTTGGACAAAGATGGGGCCCGGCTCCAGGAGGCCGAAGTAGCCGAAGCGTTTGTCGGCGGTGACATCGAGGTCGAGCGTGACGTTCCCTTGCGATTCCGCGCGCACGGCTTGGAAAAAGGCGCGCAGGTTGCGCTCTCCTTCAGGCGATTCCAGCTTTATGCCGTCCACTTTGACGAACTCGAGCCCCAGCTCG
>JAQTMF010000238.1 GCA_028714515.1 Chthoniobacteraceae bacterium
GGGGGGCCGCTACTCCCCGAGCCGGAGCGGTGCCGGGGAATCCGAAGAAACCGTAGCGGCAGAGCGCGCTGGCCCGAGGCGAGGGGCGCGCGGCGGGTCAGGGATCGCCGCATAGGGAGAGGGCAGCGGAGGGAAAAGCCATCGCGTCAACAAGACAAACAAGAGGATCGGGACCGACACCATCCCGGAGCCAATCATGGTATCCGCGCGCATGGCCTTACCATGGCGTATTGGGAGGGGATGCCCATCGGGGCGGCTCCCTGATTCCGCTCTCATCCGCTCTCGTTCCCAAGCTCCAGCTTGGGAACGCGCTTGTCTTCGAGCTCCAGCTTCGCAGCGGGTGAATAGAAACCAGCGCCCGGTATTTACAGAATGCGTCTTGCCCCTCGTTCCCAAGCGAACGCGAGCCTCGCAAGAGCTTGCCAAGGAGGCGGTTTCTTGAGACGTTTTCTCCTCTAAACAATCCATTTTAACTGCGCAGGCAGATTGGTGTCCTGAAACCTAGGAAATTTCGCGATGACGCCAAGGAACTGCTGATCGCGCCGACAATCGGCGCGGTTCAGTCGTGCTTTGGCGTCGGGCCTCCTAGGGCCTCAGGACCAGCGCGGCGGGGCCGCGCCCTTCTTTTTGCCCGCGTGCAAGCCCAGGGAAGATGCCGATGAAAATGATCTGCGCGTGGTGCCAAAAAGTGATCCGAAAGGGGACGGAGCCGCCGGTTTCTCACGGCGTATGCAGCCGGTGCGCCCGGCGCATCTTGCAAAAGAACCGTTTCCCTTACGAAAAAGGGAGCGCCCGGAAACGCTCGCAAACTCCCTCGCGGCCCCCGGAATAACGCGCGCGCGGGACTCCGCACCTCTTCCTCCCCTTAGGCGGTGTTCACGAATTCAAGACAATGAGGAAAAGACAGGGATAAATTAGGAAGCCAGGAAACCAGGAAACAGAGTTCTGATTCCCCGGCAACTGGTCCCCGGCATCTTCTTCCTGGCTTCCTGGTTTCCTAATTTTTTTAGTAAATTCGTGAACAGGCCCTAATACCGCCTCGGTAATTCCAGGAGGAAAAAAATTCCGACTTTTTCCTTGTCTTGGTGTAATACACCTGAGAGAAAGGAAATAGGCGCACGGAGGCGGATGAGTAGGACTGGCGGGGAGCCGGTCCGGTTTGCCTGCCGGGGAAACCGGCGTGCGCCTGTTCAAGCAATTATCACGGAAGGTATTATGCCACACGATGTTACACTAAGGGGACCCGTCTACACGTTCGCGTGTTACGGGGTGCACGAAGCCAAACAACTCGGGTTGATCGACGCGTGGGAAAAGGAAGGAACGCACGCGCCGGTTTCGACGGTGTTTGAGCACGGGGAGGGGAAGCTGCTGGCGGATTGGGTCGCCGGGGTGCCGGATGCGCTGCTGGTGGCCACGGGCCGCTACCAGATCACGGTTTACCGGCCCAAGACGCGCTTGCTGTTGCTGCCGGAGGACGAGGCGCCGCTTCTGGAGGACGAGCCGGAGGCCGTGGAGGAGGCGGGGGCGGACATGATGGACGCCGGAACCGGGGAAGCAGCGGAACCGCAACCGGCGTGCGTATGAAGACGCTCGATCAAATCATCCGGGAGAGCCGGGAATTCGTGTGCGAATCCTGGGGGGCGGGCGATGCGAACGTGCTGTTCTACGCGCCGGTGACGCGCTTTGACGGCCGGACGTGGATTCACCCGGCGTGGGCGCGGGAAGCGCCGTGGGCGGAGATCACGCTGCGGGCGGACCGGATCTGGCGCGTAACGGGGTCGCTCTGGAACCCGCTCGGGTTCCGGTTGGTATGGCGGGGAACGGCGCTGGCCGGGGAAGGAGGGGGGCGATGACGGCGCGGCGCGTAAAGCGGCCGAGCCAGGCGCTCCCGGAGGGCGAGGAGCGGAAAGCCGGGGAGGGGCGGGACCGGCAGCGGGCGGTTTGTTACCAAATGCTGGAGCGCTGGGTGCCGGTGGCGGCGACGGCGGCGCTGGCGTTGCGCTCCGAGGGGCGCAACGGGGCGGTGATCGACGAGGAGCCGCTGGAGGCGGGGCTGAAGGCCGGGGCGCTGGTCTTGAAGGTGCTGGAGCGGCTGGCCCGGCTGGACGGTCTCGACGTGGTGGAGAAGCGCGAGCCGACGTTGGTGGCGGTGGCCGATCCGGTGGAACTGGCCCGCCGGGTGCGGGTGGTGAGCCCGGTGTTGACGGCCCGGCTCCGGCTGGGAAGCCCGCCGCTGCCCGCGCTCCCCGCCGGGGGTGGGGATGGCACTCCGTGCCGTCCGCAGGGCGACGGGTAGAAAAAAGGCGGGGCGATTTCCGGGGCGGGGCGCGTCCGGGCGGCACGGAGGGCCGGTATCTGTTTAGCCAGGAGGGTAGGAAGCGCGGATCAGGAGAAAGAACCCCGAAGGGGTTCCAGACGTTAGCCGGGGGTTGAGGCGCGGTCACGCGCCGACACCACCGGAACAGGTTCGCAATGAAAATCACCCCAGAAGGGGTGAGATAAACGTCTCAAGCATACCGGGGGTGTCGCTTCGCTCGACCCCCGGCTACCCTCTTTCAATCCTTCGGATTGATTTCTTTTTTACACACTAAACAGATACGAGTGCCGCCCCTACCTCACAGCGCCCAGACGGTCTGGCCGCCGACGATGGTCCGCACGGCGCGGCCCTTGAGGTCCCACCCATGAAAAGGGGTGTTGCGGGAGCGGGAGCGGGAATTCGCTTTGTCGAAGGTCCACTCCTTGCCGGGATGAATGAGGGTTACGTCGGCGGGCGCGCCGGGGGTCAGCGTCCCCCTGTCGAGCTGGAGGAGCCGGGCCGGGTTGACGGTGTACATGGCGATCAGGCCCGGCAAATCCAGGACCTTCTTTTTGTGGACGAGGATGTCGAGGAAGAGGGCCAGCTCGGTTTCCAGGCCGGTGATGCCGAAGGGGGCGTGGTCGAATTCGACCTCCTTTTCGTAGTCGCAATGCGGGGCGTGGTCGCTGGCGAGGATGGTGATCGTGCCGTCGGCGATGCCTTCCAGGAGGGCGTCCACGTCGGCCTGCGCCCGCAGCGGCGGGTTCATTTTGTAATGGGTGTCGTAGCCGCGCACGGATTCGTCGGTCAGCGCGATGTGGTGGGGGCAGACTTCGCCGGTGATGGGGATGCCGCGCCCGCGCACCCGGCGCAGGATGCGCACGCTCCCGGCGGAGGAAAGGTGCTGGCAGTGGATGCGGGTGCCGGTCAGCTCGGCGAGCTGGGCGTTGCGCTGGACGATGATCTCCTCCGCGATGGAGGGCCAGCCTTGCAGGCCCAGCAGTGTGCTCCAGTAACCTTCGTGCATCACGCCGCCCGCGGAGAGACTGGCGTCCTGGCAGTGGTCCATCACGGGGAGGCCGAACATCCCGGCGTATTCCAAGGCGCGGCGCATGATCTGGTGATTTTGAACACAGCGGCCGTCGTCGGTGAGGGCGACGATCCCAGCCTTGGCCATGGAGCCGATAGGCGCGATCTCCTCGCCCGCGATGCCCTTCGTGATGGCCCCGGCGGGGAAGACATTGACGCACGCTTCCTGGCGGGCCTTGTCTTTGACCCAGGTAACGACGCTGGCGTGGTCGATGGCGGGCGTCGTGTTGGGCATGCAGACGACGCTGGTAAACCCGCCCGCGGCGGCGGCCTGCGCGCCGGTGGCGATGGTTTCCTTGGCGGCCTGGCCCGGTTCGCGGAGGTGCACGTGGAGGTCGATCAGCCCCGGGGCGATAACCAGCCCCTTGCAATTGATTTCCTCCACGCCTTCCTTCGGAATGGCGGTGGAGGGATCGGCGATGCGGCCGTCGACGATGAGAAGGTTGGCGACTTCGTCGCGGTGATTGGCGGGGTCGATAATGCGGCCGTTGCGCAGAAGGGTGGTGCTCATGGGAAAATCAACTTGGGTCGTAGGTAAGTTTTTCGTTCGAAGCCTCCGCCATATGCGGCCGTTGGGTTCACCGAAGCAGAGTCCTTTGGGTAATATCGGATAGTCTTGGATGACGACCGTGGCGAAACGACGGTTTTGTCCTCGGCTTGTGAGGCAGGTATGCCGATGCAGAATAAACAACCTGTTATTGGCAGCCACGCCCCGCCCTTTTTAACACGAAGGCACGAAGGCACGAAGGCACGAAGGGAAGACAGGAACAGAGGGTGGCTGGGAAAGAAGTCTCTGGACGAAGTGTGCTTACGGGCCTGGAATAAGAAAGAAGCGTTCGATGCGTTCCTCCTAAAATCTTCGTGCCTTCGTGCCTTCGTGCCTTCGTGTGAGATCATACGGACATTCCTTTCCGTAGAGACGTTCGGTTGACACGAAGGGGGGACGAATCCAAAGCCAAGGGACCAGAGA
>JAQTMF010000239.1 GCA_028714515.1 Chthoniobacteraceae bacterium
ACGAGACTTTTCTGCACCTCGGCCAGGAGATGGCTGATCTCGGCGGCTTCGTCGCGCAGGTAGAGCCGGATGTCGAGCGCCACCTGGTCATTGCGGCTGCGGGCGGTGTGGAGCTTCGCCCCCGCGTCGCCGATGCGCGCGGTCAGTTCCGCCTCGATGTTCATGTGGACATCTTCGAGGTCCTTTTTCCACGGGAACTTGCCCGCGTCGATCTCGGCGCGGATGCCCAGCAACCCCGCGCGGATCGCCTCCAGTTCTTCCCTTGTGATCAGCCCGGCGGCCTGCAGCGCCGTGGCATGGGCGATCGAACCGGCGATGTCATGCCGGTAGAGCCGCCAGTCGAAGGAGATCGACTCGCTGAAGTCCTTGAGCAGTTGCGCGGTATCGGTTTTAAAGCGTCCTTTCCACATGGGTCTATGAAGTTGAGAGTTGAAAGTTGAGGGTTGAGAGAAGGACGATGCAAGAAGATTCCTTCCGGTCTCTTAACTCTCAACATCTTCCTCTCTCAGCTTCCCGTTACCCGTGAATCACGAGCTGGATGTCCTCCGGCAACCCGGCGGCCACCTGGGCGATCACGTCGCCCTTCAGGATCTTCGTCATGCTCATGCGGTGCGAGGAGCCGAGCATCAGGATGTCGATGCCGAGCGTGGCGGCCAGGTCCAGGATGGTTCCCGCCGGGGTCTCGCTGACGGCGAACACCGGCATGACATCCACGCCGCGTTCCCCGGCGGCTTTCATCACCAGCGACATGATGGCGGCGGCCTGCGGGTCGTCCTGCCATTTCGGGTGCCCGCCGCGGGCGGCGCGGGGAGCGGGGGCCTGGGGCAGGTAGACGGCCAGTTCCTTCACATACAGCACGCAAAGCGTCGCCTTGCGCAGTTGGGCCTCGTCCAGCGCGAATTGCAGCACCGGGGTGACGCCCCGCGCGGCGACCATGATTTTCTGCCCCTCGGCGAGCCGGGGCTGAAGCCGCTGAATCGATTCCGGCGTGACGATTTCCGCCAGTTCCTTGGAAACCGTGACGCTCGTGAGCCCGGCGCGCTTGAGAGAGTAAGTGCGCAGAGCGATCCCCACGCCCAGCACGCAAGTGACAAAGAAGAGCGCGTCGGGCTTGGTCTTCGCCAGGGTGAGTTCCACCGCGAAGAGAATGAGGAAGGTGAGCGCGAAAAGCGCCCGGTCATACCAGGTAAAGCCGATATGGCGGTTGGTGGCGCAGGAACCGAGGTTCACCGTGATGGCGCCGACGACGCCGATGGCGTAGAGCCCGGCCAGCGCGGCGAAATTGCTGGTCGTCAAGAGGACGATGATGGGCAGCCCCACGGCGATGAGGAGCGGGACCAGCGGGACGCCATAGCGGTTGAGCTTGGTGAACTCGATGGGCATCTCCTCGTCGCGGGCCATCATGAACATCAGGCCGACCAGCGCGACGATGGCCGTGTTGGCGGCGCTCAAAAGCAGCAGGGCCATCAGGATGCCGACAATCCACCCGAAGACGGACCCGAACCAGGGGGCCACCGTGGCCGTCCCGAATTGTTCGGCCATGAAGCGCAGCATGTCTTCACTGCGCTTGTCCATGGCCGCCAGCCAGCTCTGTTGATCGTGCAGCCCCATGTTGCTCCCCAGCACCGAAGGGAGCGAAAGCATGGCCCAGCCGAGGATCGCGGTGGCGAAGACCACCTCGCAGGCGATGGGCCAGATGGCGCGGGCCGATTCCCGGTGAACCTTCGGGTCCTCCGGGGTGGAGCCCGGGTCCAGCTTCATCACGCCGGTCATGTTGGCGATGGCTTCCACGCCGCTCAGCGCCAGGATGACGCCCACAAATTGCACCCAGACCATCCTCGCGCTCTCGTGGGGCGGCTCCACGTAATGGAGCGTCAAGTGCGGAGCGCTGATGCCGATGAGAACCAGCACGATGATGATCACGGGCGCGGAAAGCACGACGGCAAGGCTGCCGCTGTGCTTGGGGCCATACCAGTTGAGCCAGCCCATGAAGAGCAGCATGGCGGTGGTCGCGAAAACGATGTGCTCCTTAAGAAAAGCGATCCAGGGGATGTGGTCCGCCCCCGCCGTCAGGTAGCTCAAGCCCGCCCAGCCGCTCAATGCCGCCGTCACCGTCAGGTCGGCGATCAAGAGCAGCGCGCCGACCACCGCGAGCAAGCGCCCCTTGGAGCGCGCGGCGGAGTAGACGCCCCCGCCGTCAGGGAAATAACGGCAGATCACCGAATAGTTCACCGCCACCAGGCCCGTCAGGGCGCAGACGGCCAGGATCAGCCAAAGGGAGGAAAATCCCGCGGCCAAAAAGGCGAGGCCGGTGACATAGGCTTTGCTGGTGCCCCAGTCCCCATAGAGCAGGGCGGCGGCGCGTTTCCAATCGACATTTCTCGGGCGGTGCCCTTCAAGACTGAGTTCCACTGGTTGTTGGGATGATGCTCCCCCGGGGCTTTTGAAACCGCTGGGGAACAACCCTTTTAGGGCAGTTGGCCCGGCGGGTCAATCCCACAGAAAAAGAGGCCCCGCGCGCGTTCCGCCCCGGAAATTTCTTCTCCCGGGAGTTGCCGAAGGGGACTTCTGCCAGTATACAACACCTCCGTTATGCAGACTGCCATTACCTCGCTGGGCCCGTGTTCCATTCCTTCGCCGCTGACGCGCTGCGCTCAGAACTTCCGGCGCGACAACGAACGGGTGCTGTGCGACGACACGCTCTCCTCCGTCCAGAAGACGCAGGAGAAAAAGGAAGAACTGGCGAGCTTTGAAGTCGCCGGGGCCCGCTCCAAGATCTTTTTCGACCCGCGCACGACCAAAGCCGGCATCGTCACGTGCGGCGGGCTCTGTCCCGGCCTCAATGATGTGATCCGGGGGCTCGTCATGGTGCTTTGCTATAACTACGGCATCAAGAACGTCTACGGCTTCCGCTACGGCTACGAGGGGCTCGTCCCCAGCTTCGGGCGCGTGCCCGAGATCCTGACGCCGGAAAAAGTGGCCTCCATCCACAAACTCGGCGGCACCATGCTCGGCTCCTCGCGCGGGCCGCAGGACGTGGGCGTGATGGTCGATACCCTCGTGGAGATGGGCATCGACATCCTCTTCGTCATCGGCGGCGACGGCAGCCTGCGGGGCGCGGGCGAGATCTCCGACGAAATCCTGAAGCGCGGCCTCAAGAAAGCCGTCGTCTGCATCCCCAAGACCATCGACAACGACATCATGTATGTGGACAAGTGCTTCGGCTTCGAGACCGCCGTCGCCGAGGCCGGCAAAGTGATCCTTTGCGCCCACGCCGAGGCCCAGGGCGCGCTCAACGGCATCGGACTCGTGAAGCTGATGGGGCGTGACTCCGGCTTTATCGCCTGCCTGGCCACGCTCGCCTGCGCCGAAGTCAACTACGTCCTCATCCCGGAAGTCCCCTTCAAACTCGAGGGGCCCGGCGGCCTCTTCGAGCACCTGCACGCCCGGCTCAACCAGCGCAAGCACGCCGTCATCGTCGTCGCCGAAGGGGCGGGCAAGAACCTCGTGGGCGAGGCGGGCATGGACGCCTCCGGCAACAAAAAGCTCGAAGACATCGGCACCTACCTGCGCGACCGGATCAACGGCTACTTCAAAAAGATCAACGTTGAGACGACGCTTAAATATATCGACCCGAGCTACACCATCCGCAGCGTCCCCGCCTCCACGCAGGACAACGTCTACTGCTCGCTCCTGGCGCAGCACGCCGTGCACGCCGCCATGGCGGGCAAGACGGCCATGCTCATCGGCCGCTGGCACGGCCGCTACGTCCACATGCCGATCGACCTGGTGACGCACGGCCGCCGCAAGGTGGACCCGCAGGGCGAACTCTGGCAATCCGTCGTCGAGATCACCGGCCAGTCCGCGCACTTCCAATAGGCGCGCCCGGCCTCGCTGGAAACACTGGTGGCAAGCCGTTTCCACGGCGGCTTGCTCCTCCGGGCTAGCAAAGACGGGGGTTCACGCCATGTTTTTGATCAAAACCCATGAAAAATAGCAGCTTTTAGGCCAAAACTACGCATTCATACGGATTTCCCTTAGTCGGGAATCAGGCTATCTTTTTTCCATATTCAAATCAGGGGTAGGCGCGTTGGCAGAAGGGGTTAATCTGTCAGCGCGCCTCTTTCTTTGCCCTGATGGGCCGGAACTCTCCGCGTTCCCCCGTCTTTTCTCTAGTGTCCTGTCAGACAAATCATTGTCATAATTCCGGCCCCTTTTCCGATTTTTCTGCGTTGCATCCTTGGGTGTTATCTTCAGATAGCACCGCTGCGGATGCGCCTTGAAAAATCGAAAAATGG
>JAQTMF010000240.1 GCA_028714515.1 Chthoniobacteraceae bacterium
GGGTCGAGCGCCCCGTGGTTCCATTCCTCAATCAACCCGTTTTCGTTGTTGATCTCCACCAGGGCGACGGCCGGTTCATCGGCGTAGGCCGTGTGCGTGTACGGGTTGACGTGCCGGAGCAACTGGCGGGCATAGTCGCGCTGCATCTCCAGCATCGGCGGGTAGAAGAGGTCCACGCCTTTGGAAAAACCGGGCGCCTCTTTCCATTCGGGCATGCCGGGGTAGACGCGGCTGACATGCAGGTTCAGGTCGGAGTAGATGCCGTGGGCTTTGAGCTGCGCGATGAAGTAGTCGAGCTTGTCCAATTGCCCGGCGTTGAGCGTGCGCATGTCTTCGTTCCAGATCCCGCTTGGCGCGGCGCGGTTGTCCATGTGGTGAAAGCGCACGCAGTTGATGCCGAATTTCGCCATGCGCGCCGCGATTTTTTCGGCGGCCTCGTGCGTGGGGAAGTTCGCGCCGAAGACGGTGTTGACGCCAAAGAAACGGATTCGTTTGCCGTCCGCGAAAAGATGGCCGTCTCTCGCCTGGATGAACCCGTGCGAGCCCGCCGGTTTTTCCAGCAGGCCGCTCATGTCGGTGACGCCGGGCGTGGCGTCGTCCCAGGGCAGGACGAAGGGAAAGCGCGGTTCCGGCCCGGCCTGGAGGAGATGGCCGGAGAGGAGGAGCCCGGCGGAGCAGAGAAGAAGGGCGTGTTTCATGGGGAGGGGGGGGAGAGTGGGCTTTCTTCCGCCGCGCGGATGTGCCGGATCTGGATCTGCACGTTCACGCGGCCGCGCCATTCGTTGCGCTCGATGTGGAAGGCAACGTCCCATGGCGGGCGGGGGAGCGGGTCGGCCGCACCGTTGAAGAAGATGGCGTCGCGCCGCGCGCCGCGCTGTTCCAGCGCCAGGCGCAGGTGTTTCTCCTTGAGCACCGCCGGTGGCCCGGCGGGCCGGACGCCCCGGGCCAGGAAAAGCGGTTGCGCGTTGCCGGTTCCAAACGGCTGCATCCGTTCGTGAACGGACAGGAAATCGAGGCTGATGTCGGAAAGCGCGGCTTCGCCGTCGAGGGCGAGGCGGGGCTGGAAATCGGCATCCGTGAGCGCCGCGCGGGCGAAATCCAGGAAAGCGCCGCGAAAGGCCTCGAAACGCTCCCGGCGCAGTTCCAGGCCCGCTGCCATCTCGTGCCCGCCGAATTTTTCCAGCCACGGGGCGCAGTTGCCCAGCGCCTCCACCAGCGAGAATCCCGCGATGCTCCGCCCGCTGCCCCGGCCCAGGCCGCTGGCGTCAAAGCCGATGACCAGCGCGGGGCGGGAATGCGCCCGGCAGAGACGGGAGGCGGCGATGCCGAGCACTCCCGGGTGCCAGCCCTCCGCGCCCACCACGATGGCGGCGTCGCGCGCCGGGTCGAAGTCGAGTTGCGCCTGCGCCTCGGCCACCGTCGCGCGTTCCACGCGCTGGCGCTCGCGGTTTTGGGCGTCCAGTTCCTGCGCCAGGGCGCGCGCGCGCCCGGGGTCTTCGGTGAGCAGGAGTTCCAGCGCCGCTCCGGCTTCTCCCAGCCGTCCCGCGGCGTTGAGCCGGGGCCCGAGCTTGAAGCCGATGTCCGAGGGGGTCAGCCGCGCCTGCACTTGCGCGATCTCCAGCAAGGCTTGCAGCCCCACCCAGCGCGTGCGGCTCAAGACTTCCAGCCCTTTCCAAACGAGGATGCGGTTTTCGCCCGTCAGCGGCACGATATCGGCCACCGTGCCGAGCGCCACGAGGTCGAGGTAATCCCGCAGATCAACCTCCGGCGAGGGCCGCGTCTTGAGCAGCGCGTGGCAGAATTTGAAGACGAGCCCCGCGCTGCAAAGATTTTCAAAGCCGGGCGCGGCCCCGGGGCGCTTTGGGTTTACCAGCGCCGTGCAGAGGGGGAGCGCGTCCTGGCATTCGTGGTGGTCCAGGATCACCACGTCCACGCCTTGGGCCGCGAGGTCCGCGATTTCGGCGGCGCTCGATGTCCCGCAATCCACCGCCACGAGCAGGCCGGGCCGCCCGTCCGCGAGGCAGCGGGCTATCCCGTCGCGGCTTAACCCGTAGCCTTCATCCGTCCGCGAGGGGAGGAACATCCGGGGCGCGGCTCCCAGCGCGCGCAGCACGCGGGCCAGCAGCGCCAGCGAGGAGACGCCGTCCACGTCGTAATCGCCATAGAGGACAATCGGTTCGCCCCGGTCCACCGCCGCCAGCGTCCGGTCCACGGCCGCCCGCATCTCGGGCAGGAGAAACGGATCGGCAAGACGCTTGAGACGGGGTGTGAGGAAATCCGCCGCCTCGCCGGGGTGTTCGCGGCCGCGCCGGGCGAGAATCGCGGCCAGCGAAGCCGGGCAGCCCAGTTCGCCCGCCAGCGCCTCGGCATACGCCGCCTCACCAGGGGAAAGCGGGGGCGGGAGAATCCAGCGGGCGGTCATGGGGGGAGATCCGTAAAAAGAACAGAAACGGAGGCGAAAGGAAGGCGTTTTTCTTGAAAAGTTCGCGCGCCCCGCTAAGCAGACAGTGTGGAAAACATGAATGTCTTGCGTTTTGCCGGGATGCTGGCTTGCGTGTGCGCGGCGGGAACCGCTCTTGCCCAGACGCCGCCCCAAGCCGTCCCGGAAGTTCCCTACACGATCACCTCCGTGCCGTTTGGGAAGCTGACCGACCAGCACATCACGCCCGACGGTCAGCGCGCCCTGGCCATCCGCCCCGCCGAGTGGCATCACTGCGAGACCCCGCATTTTGTGCTGCATTATTTCCGCTCCTTCATCGCCGCGCCGGTTTCGGTGGAGGCGGAGTATTTCCACCGCTACATCACGGCCGATCTTGGCCTGACCCCGCAAGCCATCGCGGAGGCGGGCGGCGGGAAAACGCATCTCTATTTGTTCGAATCGCGGGAGGACTGGGTGGTCTTCCGCAAAGCCGCCGCGCTGGAGGCGTGGACGGGGGCCGTCTGCATCGACGGCGCGCTTTTTGTGCCGCGCTACCCGGAGTTCAAGTGGAAGGGGAACGCCCTGGGGCACGAGATCGCCCATTTGCTGGTGAACCGTTATGTGGGGAGGAAATCGCCGCTGTGGCTGAAGGAGGGGCAGGCCGAGGAGGTCTCCAGCCGGGGCTACGCCGCTTACTTCCGGGCCCGGGGGTATCTGGCGCGCCCCCAGGCGTTGATCCCCAACGGTTACATCCCCCTGGCGCGGCTGACTTCCTTGACGGCCTATCCGCCCGACACCGAAGTGGAGACGCTCTACCGCGAATCGCGGGCTCTGGTCGCGTATATGAGCGCCGAAGGGCGGAAAGAGCGATTTTTGAAAATGTTCCGTTCCATGGCGCAAGGCGCGCCGTTCCCCGCCGCTTTTAGCGAGGCCTACGGTTCCCAGTGGAGTTCGCTGGACGCGCTGGAGAGCGCCTTTAAACAACACATGGAGGCGACCGCCGGGCAATGATGCTTCGTTCGATGCGAGCAATCAAGATTCCTCGCCGGGCGCTGGGAGGGCTGCTCCTGGCCGCTTTGGTTTTCGGAACCGCCGCC
Source organism: Chthoniobacteraceae bacterium (assembly GCA_028714515.1). Classification (GTDB taxonomy): domain Bacteria; phylum Verrucomicrobiota; class Verrucomicrobiia; order Chthoniobacterales; family Chthoniobacteraceae; genus UBA695. The sequence goes on from JAQTMF010000240.1 coordinate 3,517, forward strand.
GCCCGGGCCGCGGATGCCGGCACGCCTCCGGCGGACGTCCGCCTGGAGGAGAAACCGTTCGACGCCCTCTCCGGCCGCGACGCGAATCCCCTCGGGCTGAAAGCGCTCGCCCTTGCTCCCGCCAAGTGGAAACACGCGGAAACCCCGCATTTCATCCTCCATTACCGGCGGGCGACGGAGGCGCAGAAAGCGGCGCGGGAAGTGGAGTTCACCCTCTGGTTCGTCGCCCAAAGCCTGGGGGCGGGGCCGGAGCGCTATGCGAAACGCTCCCATGTCTATGTTTTCCAGGACGGCCGGGAGTGGGTGCAGTTCCGCCCCGACGCGGAGGTGCCCGACTGGACGGCGAGTTTCGCTTCCGGCGACGACCTCTTTCTGCACATCGGCGGGCCGGGCGAGCCGTTCGATTCCCGCATCCTCGCCCATGAGACGACGCACGCCGTCGTTGCCAGGCTCTACCCCGGCCAGCGGTGGCCGCGCTGGCTCAACGAAGGCTTTGCCGAAACGATGGCCGGGGCCAGCATGGCCGCCCGCAAGCATGTCTGGGCCAAAGCGATGCAGCAGCCGCTGGACATGGCCCTCCTTTCCCCGGACGAAGTGACCGCGATCGTGGATTACCCGCCCGAACACCTGGATGTGGCCCGCTTCTACCAGAGCAGCGAAAAGCTCGTGCGGTTTCTTTTGAGCGCCTATCCCAAAGAGCGTTTTCCCAAGTTCATCGACGCCGTGCTGGAGGGCCTCCCCTTACGCGAGGCGTATCTGAAGGTCTACGGCGACCAGGTCA
>JAQTMF010000241.1 GCA_028714515.1 Chthoniobacteraceae bacterium
GGCGAATGCGGTGATCCGCGCGCGTCAGCAGTTGGAGGTGGCCGGGGCGAAGGTCGCCGGATTGGTGCTTAACCAGTTGCCCCGGGACGGCGGCGTCGGCTACTACTATTACTATTCTCCCGGCCACTACGGGGAGGCGGGCTACGGCGCGAAGGAGCCGGGCCGCAGCCGCTAGCGGCGAGTCGCTCGGCGGCTTTTCTAGGCGGTGTTCACGACTTGGCAGGAAGGGAAATTACAGGCAAGCGTGGCGGTTAGGACGTCGTGGATTGATAACAGGATTAACAAGATTAAGGAGGATTTACGGGATAAGACGAAGGGGCGTTGTTGCGGCATCTGAGCAAAATCCCGTTCATCTTTAGAAATCCTGCCAATCCTGTTTAAAATTTCCAACGTTTCTCTTTTCTTCTGGTTTGAATGCGTGAACACGCCCTAGTAGGCCGACTTGGGCGGCCGGATCAACTGGCGCGCGGTCTTGACGATGATCTTCCATTCCAGCGCGAGGGACCAGTTTTCCAGGTAGTAGAGGTCGGAGCGGACGCGGTCCGTCAGGTTTTTGAGTTCGCGCACTTCGCCCCTGTAGCCTTCCACTTGCGCGAGGCCGGTGATGCCGGGCTTGATGAAGGCGCGGATTTTGAAGCCGTGGGCCGCGTGGGTGAACGTGCGGGAGTGCTCCGGGAGGTGGGGGCGCGGGCCGACGATGCTCATTTCGCCCCGGAGGACGTTCAGAAATTGCGGAAGTTCGTCGATGCTGTGGCTGCGCAACCATCGCCCGGCGGGGTAGACGCGCGGGTCGTCCTGGCTGGCTTGCGTTGCTTCGTTGCCGCTGTGGACGCGCATGGTCCGGTATTTGTAGATGAGAAATTCCTCGTTGTGGAACCCGGTGCGGCGCTGGAGGAAGAAGAGGGGGCCGGGCGCTTGCCAGCGCTGGAATAGGTAGACGGCGAGGTTGACGACGGGCAGGATGAAGACGACGACGGGAAGCGCGATGGCGAGGTCGAGGGCGCGCTTCAGGAGGCGGTTCATGGGGCATTCCAGCGGTTCCTGGCGGAGCCCGATCAATTGCTTGCCGTCTTCTTCCATGAACGCGAGGGGCATTTGCAGCCGCTCGGGAAGGTCGTTGACGATGAAGAGGCGCACTCCCTGGCGATCGCAGAGCGCGGCGAGGAAGCGGATGTCTTCATCTTGCGGCACTTCCAGCACGATGAGCTGGGCTGCGCGGCGCGCTTTGAGAATGCATTCCATGTCGCAGAAGGAGCCGAGATAGGGCAGCGCGGAGGGGCCGGGCGCGGGCGGGACCGGCGCGCCGGGAGGGGCGACGCATCCGACCATGCGCAGCCCGTATGCGCGTTTGTGGTTGAGCCAGGGGGCGGATTGGCGAATGTGCTCGGGCGAGCCGACGACGACGGTCGCCTGCTGGTGGGGGCCGCGGAAGGCGAGGGCGGAGAGGAAGCCGGGCAGCCGCGTGTTGGTCCAGTAGAGCAGGCCGTAGAGCAGCGGGAAGAAGGAGAAGAGGAAGGCGCGGGAGATGGACTGGTCTTTGAGCGCCGCGACGAAGAGGGGGAGGATGCTGAATACGAGGACGGTTTGGCGTAGCGTGAACCCGAAGTGCTCGCGTGGCGCGGCATGCAGGAGGTGGAGAAAGCGCCGCTGGGGGTGGAACGCGAAGGCGACGGCCATGAGGAGGGTGTATATGGCAAGCCTGCGGATGGGGAAGCAGGATGGCTGGTAGACGCGGTCCATCGTGAAATGCCATGTCCAGAGCAATCCGGCCGTGGCAAGATATTGAATAGTACTATGCAATAATCCCAGTCCATGGGCTCGATTCGAGATCATGTTGCTCCCCCTTTTTTTACCTAGAGACAGGCCGCGAGTTGTGCGTAGGCGCTCTCCACGGCGTCCGCGAACTGGCAGCGAAAGACTTGGATGGAAAACCGCTCGGCGTTGCGCCGAAGGTCGCCCGGATCAAACCGGAGCGCTTCGAACCGCCGGATTGCCCGGATGAGGCTTTCTTCGTTCTGCTCCGGAAAGAGGATGCCGGTCGCGCCGTCGCGGACGATCTCGCGCGCGCCGCCGTGGTTATAGGCGATGACGGGGGTGGCGCAGGCTTGCGCTTCGACGAGCGTGATGCCGAAGTCTTCTTCTCCCGCGAAGACGAAGCCGCGCGCGCGCTCCAGGTAGTGCCGGAGGTTTTCCTGGGACTGGTGCCCGGCGAGGGTGACGTTCGGGGTGGCGAGGGAGCGGATGCGCGCGAATTCGGGGCCGTCGCCGATGATGACGAGTTTCCGGCGCGGCATTTTGGCGAAGGCTTTTACGACAATGTCGAGGCGCTTGTAGGGGACGAAGCGGGAGGCGGCGAGGTAGTATTCGTCTTTGTCCGATCGAGGGGTGAAGCCGTCCACGTCCACGGGCGGGTAGACGACGCGGGCTTCGCGCCCGTAGGTTTTGCGGATGCGCCGCGCGATGAAATGGGAGTTGGCGAGGAAGGTGTCGACGCCGTTGGCGGTGCGGGTGTCCCACAGCCGGATGTAGTGAAGCAGGAGCCGCGCGATGAGGCGCGCGAGGCCGCCGCGCTGGCCTAGATACTGGCTTTGCAGGTCCCAGGCGTAGCGGATGGGCGAGTGGCAGTAGCAGAGGTGGAGCTGGTCGGGGCCGGTGAGGACGCCTTTGGCGAAGGCGTAGCTGCTGGAGATGACGATGTCGTAGGCGGAGAGGTCGAATTGCTCGATGGCGAACGGCATGAGGGCGAAGTAGTTCCGGTAGGCTTTGGCGCAGAAGGGGAGGCGCTGGATGAGCGAGGTGTGGGGCTCTTTGCCGTGCAGGAAGGCGCGGTCGCCGGGCGGCAGCGCTTCCATGAGGGTGAAGAGGTCCGCTTGCGGGAAGAGGTGTAATATTTGCTCCAGCACGCGCTCGGCTCCGCCGTAGAGCGGCAGCCAGTCGTGCACGATGGCGACGCGGCGGCTGGGGCAGGGCAGGGGCTCTCGCGCGGCTTGGATGCTTGGTTCAATCGGCGGCATCGGTGTCATTCCCTAGTTCCGCGTAGACGGCTTCCACTTTGCGGGCGGTTTGCTCGATGGTGAAGTGGCGTGCGATACGGGCCTGGCCCGCGCGGCCCATGCGGCGCGCGAGCTGGGGATTGCGCAGGAGGGTTTCCATGGCGGCGGCCAGGGCTTCGGCGTCGCCCATTGGCACGAGCAGCCCGGTGCGGCCGTGGACGACGATTTCGGGGACTCCGCCGCCGTTGGTGGCGACGACGGGTTTGCCGCAGGCCATGGCTTCGGCGACGATCTGGCCGAAGGGCTCGGCGAGCGTGGAAGCGTGAACGGCGCAGGCCAGCGGGGCGAGCGCGGCGGGTATGTCCTCTTGGAAGCCGGTGAAGGTGAGCACGTCTTGCAGGCGCAGGAGGCGGACCAGCTTGCGGAGTTCGCGTTCGTAGGCTTCTTCGCCGAATAAGGCGCAGCCTATGATTCGGAAGCGGGCTTCGGGAAAACGGCGGTGGAGGAGGTGGGCGGCGCGGATGAATATGTGCTGGCCTTTCCAGGGGGTGATCCGGCCCAGCAGTCCGGCGATCGGCTCCGGGGGCTGCGGCGGGGGGAGCGGTTTGCAGGTGGAGGGGATGCCGTCGTGGATGACGCGGCTGCGCGATTGCGCGGCGGCGCCGAGGGTGTCGGCCGTTGCGGCGGAGTTGGCGATGATGCGGCGGGGCAGGGTGCGGCCCAGGATGCGGAAGCCTTGGACGGCGCGCGCGGGGAGGTAATCCGGGGCGATCCGGTCGCGGACGTGCCATACGAGCGGGACGCCGGTGCAGCGGGCGGCGATGCCTCCGAGGATGTCGGCTTTGAGGGAGTTGGTGTGCAGTACGTCGATGCGCCGCGTTTTCAGGAACCGGGCGAGCCGCCAGAGGTAGGACAAGGTGGAAAGGAGCGGGCCGGGGCGCAGCAGGCTCCGTACGCCGACGGTTGCCTTGCGGGTTTCTCGCACTTCCGCACCCAGCGCGAGGATGTGGGTCTCGATCCCCGCTTGCGCAAGGGATGTGCGCAGGGGGCCGTCCGCGCCGAGGGCGACGACGGGGGTGAAGCGCCGCCGGTCGAGTGCCGTGACGAGGCGCAGCAGCGCGATTTCCCCGCCGCCCATGCGGGCGGTGTGGTCGAGAAAGAGGATTGTCTTTGTGGTCATGCGTCGAAGGAGGGACGGCGTTGAACGTGCTGGTAGATGCGGTGCATCCGTTCGCCCACTTTGCTCCATGTATAGTGCGCCAGGATTTGCCGCCGCCCCTCCGCGCCAAGCG
>JAQTMF010000242.1:0-1666 GCA_028714515.1 Chthoniobacteraceae bacterium
ACATCCTGCAACGTGCGCTGGGCGGTGATCAGATCCAGGAAACCGTTCTTGTCCGTTTCGTAGCCGCTCCGGGCGGCATCCACGGCGGCCTGGGCCATGGGGGCGATCTTCTCGTGGTAAAGCCGGTAGTTGGCGGCGGCGGTCTCGATTTTCTTGAGCTGATCGCGCACGAGCCCGGCGGCTTCCACTCGGGCGGCATCGTAATCGTGCCGCGCCCCGGCAAGGCTTTCCCTGGCCTCGGCGACTCCGGCGGAATATTTCTTGCCGTTGACCCACGGAATACTGAATACGATCCCCGTGTCATATTCGCGGACGCCCTGCGCGGCGGAATACTGGCGGGCGGCGACGACGACCTGCGGATCGGGAATCCACTGGCGGTGCGCCAGTTGCAGGCGGGCGTGCTCGGCTTCGATCTTGCGCCAGGCGAGCAAAATCTCGGGCCGGGAGCGCGCGGCAAGCGTCTCGGCTTGCGCGGGAGAGAGCGGGGCGGGCAGCAAACGCGGCGGCGTGGGCGAACCCAGCGGGCTCGCGGGCGGCCGGTTGGCCACGACGTTGAGCTGTGTCTGCTGGTCGGAAACGTCGCGCTCGATCATCGCCCGCGTTTCGGCGAGCCGGGCTTTTTCCGTTTCGGCCAGGAGCACGTCGGATTGCGTGGCGGTGCCGACTTCGTATTTCTTGCGGCTCAAATCGGCGAATTGGCCGAGCAGTTCGTCATTGCGCCGGTTGATCCCCAGTTGCCCTTGCGCGCCGGCGAGCCGCGCGTAGGCCGCCCGGACCCGCAGGACCACGTCGAAGCGCGCCCGCCGGAACTCCTCGAAGGCGGCCAGCGCCTCCGCCTCCGACGCCCGGGCCCGGCTCAGGTTCTTGCCGGAGATGGGGAGGCTCTGGGAGACCATCCACTCGACATCCGAGACGCGGTCCGGCCGCAGCGTTCCCATCCGTTCCAGCTTGATCCCCGCCATCGGGTCGTCCCACGCCCGGGCCTGCGGCACGCGCTGCTTCATCATCTCCCAGCGGGCGCGCGCGGCCTGGAGCGACGGATTATCGCGCAGCGCCGCGCGCAGGAGCGCGTCTTGCGAGAGCGCGGGCTCGGCCCCGGAAAGGCCAGGGCCGAGCGGAAGCGCCATGCAGAGGGCGAGAAGCAAGAGCCGTTTCATAAAGCGGGGGAAGGCTCCGTTACTTGACGGGCACGAGGTTCATCCCGCATTTGGGGCACTTGCCGGGTTTGTCGGAGACCACCTCCGGGTGCATCGTGCAGGTGTATTTCTTGGCTTCGGAGCGGACCTCGGCGGCGGGCAACGTCTGCGCGGCGGAAGCGGCGAAGGTGGCAGGTTCTCCCGCGCCCTGGACATGGCCCTCGTGAGCGAACACGGGGCTGACGGCAAAGGCGAGGGCGGCGGCGAGGATGTGGAGTGTTTGGATTTTCATAAACAATGGATTCTTAAGCAGTGGATTTGATGTTATTGGCGGGCGGCTATTGGGAATCGCCCGTCGTAAGGTCAAACACCGCTTGCGGCGGAAACCCTCGAAACTTTTTTCGTTTTCCCGCCGCCGCGAGAGATTTTTGCCGCCGGTTGCTTTTTCCCGAGGGTTTGGCAGAGTGGCGGTGTAAGGAAGGATATGGACTCCAACGACTCTCTTCAAAAACAGCTTGCCCAGTGGCGGG
>JAQTMF010000242.1:1676-4275 GCA_028714515.1 Chthoniobacteraceae bacterium
GGCGGGTGGACCTCGAAGCGCCGCCGCGCTTTCAGGCGGGTGTCTGGGCGCGGATCGCCGCCGAGGAAAGCGCGCGCGCCACGGTGTTTAGCCGCGCCGCCGAATGGCTGGCTGCCGCATTTTACCGCCCCCGCGTGGCAGCCCTCGCCGTCACGCTGGGCCTCGCGGTGGGCATCGGCGCGGCCTTCGTGAAAGCGCAGGACTCCAACGCCGCGCTGGGGCGGCAGCTCCAGGCCCGCTACATCGAAACCATCAACCCGCTCGCCCACGGCGGCGGCCAATCGTAATGAAACGCCCGCTTTTGCTCCTCCTCGCGGCCCTGGCGGCGGCGGTGCTGGGTTACGGAATCGTCTACGAACTGGCGACCCGTCCCGCAAAGGCCATGCTGGCACACCCGGATTGCGGGATGGTCTGGCTGCGCCAGGAATACCACCTTTCCCCGGAGCAATTCGCCAAAGTCGAGCAAATGCACACCGCCTACCGGCCCACGTGCGAGGCGATGTGCATGCGCATCGCGGCCGCCCGGGAGAAAGTGGACGCCCTCATCGCGGCCAACCCGGCGGTGACGCCCGAGACGGAAGCGGCCTTGCGCGAATGGGCGCTGGTGCAAAACGATTGCCGCGTGGCCATGCTGCGGCACGTGTACGCCGTCAGCGCGGTGATGTCGCCCGCCGACGGCAAACGCTACGTCGCCATGGCCTCGGGAAGACTGGTGGAAACGGGCATGGCCCACACGGCGTTGCTCGATCAATAACCCCCGCGATGGACGCCGACCGCGATACCGACTTCATGCTTCGCCTGCGCCAGGGGGACGACCTGGCGCTCAACGCCCTCATGCGCGAGTGGCAGACGCCGCTCCTGCGGTTCATCTACCGCTACATCGGCGACGAAAGCGAGGCGCTCGACCTGGCGCAGGAAACCTTCGTGCGCGTTTACCAAAACCGGGCCAGCTACCGGCCCGGCGCGCGGTTTTCAAGCTGGCTCTACACCATCGCCGCCAACCTCTGCCGCAACCACCTGCGCTGGGAGCGGCGGCACCCGGCGGTCTCGCTGACGCAAGACGCCGGGGAAGAGGGAGACTCTCCCTCCTCCGGGATGGACAGCCTGCCAAATCCCGGCGCGACGCCCGCCACGGCCGCGGAACAAAACGACACCGCCCGCTGCGTGCGGGAATGCATCCAGGCGCTGCCGCACGACCTGAAAACCGTGATCCTCCTCTTTGAATACGAAGGGCTCTCCCACGGGGAGATCGCCGAGATCGCGGGGTGCAGCCCCAAGGCCGTGGAAACGCGCCTCTACCGGGCCCGCAACATCCTGCGCGGCCAGCTCGAACGCCTCGTGCGCGGGTAGGCCTCCCCGGCGTGCTCCATTGACTCCGCGCGCCCGGCTCCATAGCATGGCGGCTTTGGATATGCACCCACAGGAGTCCACCGCAGCCGTTCATTCCGGAGGCCAAAGAAGCCGGAATTTCCACGCTCCTTTTCTTTGCGGGCTCCTCTTGGTTTTGGCGCTGGCATCCGGCTTCCTTTTCCTGAGCCACAACCGCTTTTCCTACCGCTGCCATCCCGATGAACCGGGAAAGGTGGAGCAAATCCAGACGGGCGAACGGAATTTCCATCATCCGCTCCTGATGCTCGACGCGACCCAGGCGGCGTTCGCCCTTTCGGGGATGGAAGCCGCGCCCCAAAAAGTCGTCTGGATGGGGCGCACGGTAACGGCGGTATTTGCGATCCTCACGGTTCTGGCGTTCTCCTGCGCCGCCTATTTCACGGCCGGGCGGCTGGCGGCCCTCCTCTGCGGAGCGTTCCTGCTTGCCACCCCCTTGCTGATCGCCGTGGCGCACTACTTCAAGGAAGACCCGGCGATGACCATGGGCCTCGGGCTCTCCTTTTTAGCCATCGCGCTCTACCAGCGCACCCCCAGCCTGGGGCATCTCTTTCTCCTCGCGGCCGGCGCGGCGCTGGCGGCCTCGGGCAAATATTTGGGAGCCGCCATTCTCCCGTTCTGTCTCTACACGCTTTTCAAGCAAGGGGGCGGGCTCCGGCATCTTGCCCCGTTCCTCGGCTTCACCGTGGGGGTGTATGCCCTGCTTAACTTCCAGGCGGTGGCGCACTTCGCGGGGTGCCTGGGGGCGATCAACCAGGAAGTCGGCCTCATCAAAACAGGGGGCGGCATCGCTTCGGGGCATTTCTCGCCGTGGCGGGGGTTGGGCAAATATTCCGCGCTTTTCGTGGAAAACAGCGCCTTCCCCCTCTTCTGGTTCGCCGGTTTCGGCGTTTGGAACTGGATGCGCCGGCGGCCCGCGAAAACCCCTTTTGGCCAGGTCGCCCTTTTCACCCTCCTGCTTTTCGTGACCTTGGCGGCGGTGCCCAAGTCCGCCGCGCGCTATCTGCTGCCCGTGCTTTGCGGCTTCTGTTTTGTCGCGGCCGTGGGAGCCGCCCGGCTGTGGAAGCAGGGCGGCTGGGGTTGGAAAACCGTGGGTTTCGCGCTTCCCCTGGCCTGCGCGCTGGCCATCGCCATCCCGCGCGCCCACGCGGTCTACCGTGGCTTCAAGGACGACAGCCGCTTGCAAATGGCCCGCTGGATCACCGATCACCTT
>JAQTMF010000243.1 GCA_028714515.1 Chthoniobacteraceae bacterium
GCTGCCCTCTCCCTATGCGGCGATCCCTGACCCGCCGCGCGCCCCTCGCCTCGGGCCAGCGCGCTCTGCCGCTACGGTTTCTTCGGATTCCCCGGCACCGCTCCGGCTCGGGGAGTAGCGGCCCCCGCTCCCCTGCCCCGCTGTTTCCCCTTGTCTTCTTTTGCAACACCGCGTTGCCATTTTCCCGCCGCCTGCCTACACTCGGCACCCATCTAGCACATGAATACTCTCTCTCATCGCATCCAGGCCGTCGTGGCGGCCGGCCATCTGCCCGAATCCAGCGCGCGCAACATTACCCAACTGCTCGCCCGGAGCAGCTCGCCCGTGGACCACGAGAGCATCGCCGAACTGGTGGATGCCGGGGCTTGGAGCGAACTCAACGACCGCTTTTTCCGCACGCTGGCCTTTGGCACCGGCGGTCTGCGGGGCCGCACGATCGGTAAAATCGTCACCGCCGCCGAGCAGGGTACGCCCCAGGCGCTCGACCGCCCGGAACACCCCTGCGTGGGCACCAACGCGATGAATTTCTTCAACATCTCGCGCGCCACCCAGGGCCTCGTCGCTTACCTGCACGAATGGTTCGCCAAAGAGAAGCTCTCCGGGAAGCCGAAGATTGTGATCGCCCACGATACGCGGCATTTCTCGCGCGATTTCGCCGAACTCTCCGCCAAGGTCGCCAGTGAGCTGGGCGTGGATGTCTGCCTCTTCACGCTGCCGCGCTCCACGCCGGAGCTTTCCTTTGCCGTCCGCGCCGCCCACGCCACGGCGGGCATCGTCATCACCGCGAGCCACAACCCGCCGCATGACAACGGCTACAAGGTCTATTTCGCCGACGGCGGCCAGGTGATCGAACCCCACGCCACGGGCATCATCCGCAAGGTCAACGCCACCGAGAGCGATGTGTATGAACCGGTCGCGCCGGAGAAGCGCGGGACCGTCCAGGCCATCTGCGAGGAGATCGACAACGCCTACATGGCCCGGCTGGAGACGCTCATCCTCGACCGCTCGCTGATCGAGAAGGGGCGCGAGTTGAAGATCATCTTCACCCCCATCCACGGCACCGGCGGGGAGATTAGCTGCCCGATGCTCGCGCGGCTTGGGTTCCAGTTCAGCGTCGTGCCGCAACAGGCCGGGTTCGACGGCCGCTTCCCCACCGTCAAGAGCCCGAACCCGGAGAACGCCGAGGCGCTCACCCTGGCCATCAAGCTGGCCAACGAGCAAGGCGCGGATCTCGTGCTGGCAACGGACCCCGATTGCGACCGCATGGGCGTGGCCCTGCGCAACGCCAAGGGCGAGATGCAACTCATCACCGGCAACCAGATCGGCTCCCTGCTGGCCTGGTACCGCTCCACCACGCTCCTGCGCCAGGGGGTGCTCAACGCGGGCAACCTGAAAAACGCCGTCATCATCAAGACGTTCGTCACCACCGACCTGCAAAAAGCCATCGCCGGGAAATTCGGCATCCGCTGCGTGGAAACCCTCACCGGGTTCAAATACATCGGCGCCAAGCTCACGAAATACGAACGCGCCCTTCCGGCGGAGATCCAGGCCAACTACGTCAACCTGCCCGAGGCCGAAACGCGCGCCCTGCGGCTCGACCGGTCGAGCTACTACGTCTTTGGCGGCGAGGAGAGCTACGGCTACAGCGGCTCCGACTTTGTCCGCGACAAAGACGCCAACAGCGCCACCGTCATGTTCTGCGAAGTGGCGGCCTACGCCAAATCCCGAGGCATCACGCTCGACGTGCTGCTCGACGAGATTTACGCCGAATTTGGCTACTACCTGGAGCAGAACGGCAACCTCGTCTTTGAAGGCGCGGAAGGCGCGGCCAAGATCAAACGGCTCGCCGAGTCCTATGCCGCGAACCCGCCCAAGACCCTCGACGGGAGCGCCGTCACCGCGCTGACGAACTTCGGCGCGGAGGAGATCCGGGATGTGGAAGGCGACCTGATCCCGAAGGAAGCGATGCTCATCTTCACGCTCGCCGACGGGCGGCGCGTCGCCGTCCGGCCCTCCGGCACGGAGCCCAAGATCAAGTTCTACCTCTTCGGCCGCCGCGACCCGCAACCCGGCCAGCGCTTCACCGCGGAGGAACTCGCCGCGATCAAGCCGGAGGTGAAGGACGCCCTCGGCCGCCTGTGGGAAGAACTCAAGGCCGACGTGGACCACCGCCTCGCGTAGGCCAACGTCACCCGCCGCCAACTCACCGCCGCGCCCGGCAGGGAGCCCCGCTTCCCACCCGGCGCGGCTTTGTTTTGGCCGTTCCCCAGAAGCAAACCGCCGCAACAAAGGGTGCGCAGCCGCCAACTCCCGTGTGGAGAAACGCCCCCACCCAATCTATGAATAACAGTCCGGGTTTGCCACGACGTGCGGTGAACCCGCGCCCGATTCACGCCTGCACCCACCTGCGCACTCCAAACCCTGAACAGAACGGATTCACATGCCGACGTCCAATCTCAGCGTCTACCGCAGCCAGCCCCGCGAATTCCTAGGCAACCGCTACGTCTACGCCGTCATTAGCTCCCGCGCCCGGGGGCTCACCATCGGCGTCAACATGAACCCCAACCAGGCGTGCAACTACCAGTGTCCCTACTGCGAAGTCGTCCGCACGCCGGAAAAAGCCGACGCCAAGCTCGACCTGAAGGTCCTCACCCGGGAGCTGATCCACGTCGTCGCGCTGGCCCAATGCGGGCGGCTCAACGAATGGAAGCAATTCGCGGGCGCACCCGCAGAGCTTCTGACCCTCAAAAACGTCGCCTTGAGCGGCGACGGCGAGCCGAGCCTCGTCGCCAACTTTGACGAGATCGTCAAAGAAGTCCTCACCATCCGGCACCTCCTTTCCCACTTCAAAGTCGTCCTCATCACCAACGGCTCCGGGCTGCACCGGCCCACCGTCCAGCGGGGCATCGACCGGCTGGGGCCGGAGGACGAAGTCTGGATCAAGCTCGACGCGGGCACCCAGGAAGCCATGCAGCGCATCAACGGCCCGCAGGCCTCGCTGGAGACGATCCTCAAAAACATCCTCACCATCGCCCAGCGGCGGCCCGTCGTCATCCAGAGCCTCTTCTGCATCCAGGGGGAAATCGCCCCCTCCGACGAAGAAATCACCGCCTACATCGGCCGCCTCAACGAACTGAAAGCCGCCGGGGCGCAGATCTCCCTCGTCCAGGTATACTCCGCCTGCCGCCCCTCCGCGCACCCCGGCAGCAAGCACCTGCCGCTGGCCCAGCTTTCCCTCATCGCCCGGCGCGTGCGGGAAGAAACCGGCATCGGCGCCGAGGTGTTCTAGAAGTTGAGGGTTGAGAGAAGTCAAGAGTTGAGAGAGGGAACGGCGCAGCCCGTGTTCTCTCAACCCTCAACTCTCAACTCAAAATCCTGGAGCCTACTTCACCGCGGCGGCGTATAGCCCCTCGACCACCGGCCAGTTCACCACGTTCCACCAGGCCTTGAGGTAGTCGGGACGGCGGTTCTGGTAGAGCAGGTAGTAGGCGTGCTCCCAGACGTCCACCGTCAGAATCGGCGTGCCGGTGCACTCCACCGCGCCCTTCATGATCGGGCTATCCTGGTTCGGCGTCGAGCAGAGGCACAGCGACTTGTCCGGCTTCACCGAAAGCCAGACCCACCCGCTGCCGAACCGCGACGCCCCCGCCGCTTGGAACTTCTCTTGGAACGCCTCGAAGCTGCCAAACGCGGCGTCAATGGCCGCCGCCAGCGGACCGGACGGCTTCCCGCCGGCATTGGGCCCCATCACCTTCCAGAAGAAATTGTGATTCCAGACACCGCCGCCGTTATTGCGAACGGCCGTGCGCACCGCCTCGGGAACGGACGCCAGATCGGAGAGGAGAACCTCGACCGACTTGCCCTCAAGCTCCGGCCGATCCTTGACCGCATTATTGAGGTTGGCGACATACGCCGCATGGTGTTTGTCGTGGTGGATCTCCATCGTGCGGGCGTCGATAAACGGCTCAAGCGCATCGTTGGAGTAAGGTAATGGAGCTAATTCGTATGCCATAACTGGTTTTGGTTTTACAGATACAACGACAAAATAGGGTTATGTTTGTTCAAAATCGAGCTATTTTATTATCAAAATCATTCCGCGGCCGCCGTTCGAGGGAGAGCTTGCAATGGCGAAGGAGATACCGTAACTTAATCGCTCAATGGGGGCGTACTGGTTT
>JAQTMF010000244.1:0-927 GCA_028714515.1 Chthoniobacteraceae bacterium
GCCCAGAAGCCCGCGTCTTCACCACGGCCCTTGAGCGGTTTTGCGAAAAGTATCGCTATCAATTCTTCAATTTCTACAATCTTTGGCAATAATTCCCCCCATGATCGCCACCTCGCTAGATGACGTCAAAACCGCCTTAACTCAAAATCTCAGCCTCGACGGCATCGACCTGGCATCCGTGGATGAAAACACGCCGCTGTTCTCGGGGCTCGGCCTCGACAGCCTGGATGCCATCGAACTCGTCATCGTTTTGCGCAAAAACTACGACATTGCCGTGGAGAACATGGAGGAGGGCAAGGAGATATTCCGCACCCTGGGCACACTCCGCGAGCACATTGAGAAAAACCGGAAAAAGTAAGCGCGAAACGTTGTGAGAACGGCGATTACCGGGATGGGATGCGTCAGCGCGGCGGGCTGCGGACTGGAGGCCTTGGCGGCGACTCTTGAAGGCAGGCGCGCAGTGGCCCCGAGCTTCCCGGAGAAGCGCCTGAACTGCGTCTACGCCTCGCGTTACCCCGTATTCCAAGTTCCGGAAACTTTGTTGAACGAACGGCGCGGCGGCGAGACGCTCAGCTTTCTCTTTTTGCGCAAGGCACTGGACGAGGCGCTGCGACAGGCGCGGATGACGGCGGAAACGCTTCGCGGTTTACGGATCGGCGTTTGTGTCGGCACCTCCGTGGACGCCTCCTTCAATCTTTTTGAGTTTTATCGCGATTGGCGAAAGGAAGCGCCGGTAGACCAGGAACTTTTCGCGCGGCACCAAAGCGCGTCGCTCTCTGATAAGGTGCTTCAGTATTACGGAATACCCGGGATTTCCCAAACGGTCGTCACGGCCTGCGCGTCGGGAACGGATGCGATCGGCACGGGCGCGGAGTGGATTGAAAACGGCCTGTGCGACGTGGTGATCGCCGGGGGCGCGGACGAATT
>JAQTMF010000244.1:937-4114 GCA_028714515.1 Chthoniobacteraceae bacterium
CGGCTTCATCCGGCTGATGATCGCGGGGCAAAGCGCATGCCGCCCTTTCTCGAAAGACCGCGCGGGGATCACGCTTGGCGAAGGGGCCGGCGTGATGATTCTGGAATCGCGCGAACAGGCAAAGCGAAGGGGCGTCAAGCCGCAAGGGTTCCTGGCCGGGTACGGCAATGCCTGCGATGGGTACCACGCCACCGCGCCGGAGCCGCACGGGCGCGGCATGCAAAAAGCCGTCAAAGAGGCCCTCCGGCAAGCCGCGATCGTACCCGCCGCCTTGGCTTTCATCAACGCCCACGGCACCGGCACGTTGGACAATGACGCCGCCGAAGCGTTTGTCTTTGGCGAACTGCTGCCGCAAGTTCCCGTTAGCGCCACCAAGAGCTACACCGGCCACGCGCTCGGCGCGGCTGGCGCCATCGAGGCCGTGATCACGCTGCTGTGCCTCAACCGGGGCCGCATTCCCGGCGCGAATTTCCGCGATCCCCAGCCCGACCCTTCCCTCCCCGTCTCCCCCGTTTGGGAAGCTCAACCCATCGCGGCCAACCGCCGGTTCGCCCTTTCCGATTCCCTCGCCTTTGGCGGCTGCAACGCGGCGATTATCCTGGAAAAGGAGGAAACCGATGCCCGCTAAGCCGCCGCTTTCCGTGGAATCGTTTGCCATTGTTCAAAACCTGGACGGCATCGAACAAAGGTTTGCACCGAAGGACCTGCGCCGGTTGGATGCCTATACCAAGATGGCGTTGCTGGCGGCGGCGCGGGCTTTGAAGGATGTGGAAGACCGCGAGGAAATCGGGCTGATTGTGGCCAGCGGTTACGGGCCGGTGCGACGGACGTGCGCGTTTATGGACTCCATCATCGACGATGGCCCGCTCTGCGCATCGCCGCTCGCGTTTTCCGCGTCGGTCCACAACGTGGTGGAAACGTTCATCACCATGCTCCTGTCGTTGCGCGGCCCCTGCCTGAGCATCAGCCAGTTTGGAAGCTCGTTTGAGTCCGCGCTGCTAACGGCCCGCAGTTGGCTCCTTGCCGGACGCTGCCGGAAGGTCTTGGTTGGCGCCGTCGATGAAATCCACCCCGTGAACCGCAAGTTGCACGCCAATGTTTTCCAGGAATCCGGGGCGGCGTTTTTTCTTCTCTCGCCGGAGGGCTCCTGTCCCCTGCCCGCTTTGGAAAAACCCGGCTCCGCAAGCAATCCCTCCGCGCCCGCTTTTGCCCTGGCGCGGCGGTTGACGCCGTTGTTGAACCAAAGCGCTATCTCCCATATCGCAAAGGACTTCCTCAAAACGGAACTGGCGCGCTTCAAACGGGACGTTTTCGCGGTGTTTACCGAAGCCGAACCGGCGCGGATGCTGGAACAATATTCCCGCGAGGAACGGCGGCGCTTGCTGGGCGGCTTGACCAAGCTCTTCAGCGCTCAAGCGGAAACGCCGGAAACCGTGGAGGCGGCGGTGGCGTTATGCGAAGCCGAATATGCGCGCAGCCGCGGGTTCAACTTTCGAACTTCGGGAAGCACGGGCGAGCCGGTCGATTGCATCCAAAGCGAAGCCGTGATTCGGGAGGAAATCGAAAGCCTCTGCTTTTTGTTTCGCGAGATACGGCGGGTCGTCTGCCTGGTGCCTGTCCACCATTCCTACGGCTTCATCTTCGGCCTGCAAATCCCCAAGCGCCTCGGCATTCCCGTGCAATACGAGGCTCCCTTGCCATTGCTGCCCTGGCGCGACGGCCTGCAACCAGGCGATCTCCTCGTTGCCTTCCCGATGTTTTTGCAACAATGGGTTGATAGCGGCTTGGAGTTTCCGCCAGGCATCACCGTGCTAACCGCGACCGCCCCTTGCCCGGATGCGCTGCACGAGGCCCTGCACCGGCGCGGGTTGCAGCGATGCATCGAGATATACGGATCATCCGAAGGCGGTGCCGTGGCATGGCGCGACGCCGCCCGGGCCCCGTTTGAACTCCTGCCGCACTGGATCGCCGAAACGGCAGGCGGGCATCTGGACCAAATCCGGCGGCGCGAAAATGCGCTGGCGTTCAAACTCCCCGACGTCGCGCCCATGCAAGACGAGCGGCATTTCCAGCTCTGCGGGCGAAAAGACAAGGCCGTGCAAGTGGCGGGCGTCAATGTCTACCCGGCCAAAGTGGAAGCCTTTCTATGCCGCCACCCGATGGTCAAGGCATGCGCCGTCCGGTTGGACGGCGAGCACCTCAAAGCGTTCGTCGTCCTCGTCGATCCGGCTCAGGAGACCGCCGCCCAAACGGCGCTTCACGAGTATCTGCAAGCGCTGAGTGCCCATGAGATTCCGAAGAAAATTCGGTTTGGCCGCGCCATCCCAACGACTCCGTTTGGGAAAAGAAGCGATTGGTAAGCGTTCATCCCTGCTTAACGACTACTTCCCCCTCCTCTCGCCGGCGGAAGACTCGCGGAAGAGCTGATCCGGCCTGCGCTTTCCATTCATGATCGATAGGATCGATGGGAGCCGCGCTTTTTTTCGATTCACGGTTCCCGGGGAATCCGTGGCACCTTTTCCCTATCCACCCGCACATCCTATTCTATGTTTAAGCGCCTTCTAGTCTCGAAATCCTTTTGCCCCTTGTTCGGGTGCCAGTTCTTTTCCGCCCTGAATGATAATCTGCTCAAAAACGGGCTGGTGGCGCTGATTGTTTATGTGCTGGCCAGGAACAACGGCGCGTCGCTGGTGCAATTGGCCGGGGCGATTTTCATCCTGCCCTCGTTTCTTCTATCCGGGATGGGAGGGCAACTGGCCGACCGCTATGACAAGGCGCTGATCGCGCGGCGTCTGAAATTCGCGGAGATTTTCGCCGCATTGCTATCCGCCGCCGGGTTTTATCTCCACTCGGTTCCCCTGCTCATGGGATCCCTGGGGCTCTTTGGGACGATATCCGCGTTGTTCGGCCCGATCAAATACGGAATCCTCCCAGATCACCTCCAAACCGAGGAGCTTCCGCACGGCAACGCCTTGATCGAGGCCGCCACGTTTCTGGCAATCCTCCTGGGGTCGATTCTCGGAACGAAAGCCGTGACGAGCATCTCCAACCTGCTCCCGCTTTCGGGCTTGATCGTGGGGCTCTCGATTGCTTGCTGGCTCTCGGCTCGCGCGATTCCATCGACCAAAGAAGCCGCGCCCGATCTGGTGGTGCAGCGCAACATTTTCGCCTCCACAC
>JAQTMF010000245.1 GCA_028714515.1 Chthoniobacteraceae bacterium
ATTTCGTGGAAGTGGAAAACCAGGCTTTCGACGGCTTACCAACTAATTACTACACCTAGAAAATGTTCCAAGTTGTCATAGGTGCGGCAGCGGGTTTCATTCTTGGCGCGGCTATTTTGAAGCCGTCGTCTAAGAATCCTATTCATAAGATCATTCCCTCAAAAAAGTGGTTGGAGTTCTGCAAAAAGATGGCGGTTTTTCCTCAAAAAGAAAAACATCTGTCCGGCCGCCTGGGGGTGTTTGGCATGTCTCCCCGGCGCCTCTCCGATCTGAATCTCACCAACCCTCCGGAGCGCCGCAACGTGAACGGCAAAGCGATCTGGCTGGCGACCTGGAAACCCCCCTTTTCCGAAGGCACTTTCCTCAATTCACTGCCCCTGCAATACAAGACTTTCCGGCGTTCGATCTGTCGATACCTGCCAACCGCGGCCAAGGTCCTCAAGGACATCGCCGCGGGCAACGTTCCCGACGCCCCGCTTGGTGACGCCATCCATCCGCAAACTATTACTCCGTCGGGAATTCTCGGTCTTTTGCACGTTGCTGGCGAGCAAGGCGCGAAGTCTTGGCTGGCAGATCCAAAGGTCCGCCAGAAGTTCCGCCACACAACCGAGACCTTTAACCGGGTGAACGGAGTTTTTTAATGCCCCAACGTTCCAAAGACCCTTTTGCTTGGTTCCCCGGCCGCGGGCTTGACGCCGTGATTGGCCGCCAAGAAATCGCCGGAAGCTGTTTATCAGGTGAAGAAATCGGCGAGGTGGATTATCGTGCCCTTGTCATCAAGGCCGCTCATTCGATCGCCCGCCAGTCCGGCCGCACGACCCCTTCCTCTGTTGACCTGGCGAAAGCTCAACGCCAGGTCGATTCCGAAATCAATAAGCGTGACATCACGCGCAACTTTCGTTGGTGAACAACATGAAAAAACTTTGGAGCCCACTTTCCACGAACCCGGTTTTGACGGCGCAAATCGACGACGCGGCCGAGCGTGGCGATGCCTATTCCGATCCAAGTTTTTACGAACGCGACATTTCTCTCCTCGCGGAGAACCATGACCCGTTCGCCGAAAACGAATCGCTCCACGAAGCGCAGATGTGGTCCAACTACTCGACGCCAACCAGCAAGGATGAACGAGAGGCGCTCGACCAAGAGCCTCTCTTGGACCGCACGCTCAGTTTTGTCGATGACGCCGCCGACACGGATTACATCCTGGCGCTCTCGACCAAAGGACCGCACGCCATGGACCGCCATCTCGAAGACGGGATGTACGGCGATTCCTCCCGCAATTCCCGCAGACGCCCCAAAGGAGCCCCCATGAAAGACAGCAAGAAACGCCGGGCGGTTGCCGCGCTGGCCCTCATCCGCAAGCACAATCCCGCCGCCTTCATGGCCATTGTCCAAAAGGCCCGGAGCCGCAAAAATCGTCGTCGTACCAGCACCACCGGACACGGCCTGCCGACGGAAATCATGGGCAGCGGTCTGCCCACCGAAATCCTGGGCGCTGACTACGGCTCGCGTTCCAACATCGGCGCTCCGTTGACTCGCGCTGCGCTGGCCAAGATGACGCCGCAGCAGCGCATTGCCGCGATTGCTGCCCGCCGCAAAGAAATCCTCGCTCAGCGGGCCACGAAAAAGCCTTTCGCAAAACCTTCATCCACGCCTGCCTCCAATCCGGCCCAGGCAGCTCAGATCGCAAAACAGCAGGCCACTCTTCGAGCCAACAAAATCCAAATGGCCAAAGCGAACGCCCAGCTCGCCGCCCGGCGCAAGGCCGAACAAGACCGCAAAAAGCGAGCCGCCCAGCTCTCCGCCGCTCAGGCAAAGCGCGAGGCTGCGCGCAAGCGCAAAGCCGCCCAGGTGGCCCGCGCCCTGGCTCATGCGAAACGCCGTCTGGCGCGCAAGGCAGCCGCTCCGGGAGCGCCCACCGCATCACCTCTCACCGTCAACCCGGCAACGTCTCCCGGCCAAGCTCCGAGCGTCAACGTCGCTCCGCAGGGCGGGGCTCCGATGCCGGTCATGATCCAACCGGCGCCCAGTCTCCCGGCTCCTCAGCACAATCCGACCTACTCCGAAGCAACCTCGGCGCAATCCGACCCCGCCACGGCCCAGCAATACGCCGCTCACATCCCGGGCGCCGACAACGAGTATGCGGCCGCTCCGGAAGAGTACCCGACGGCCGAAGAAGAGACGGCTCCGGGAGACGCCATGGAAGCACCGGAAGCCACGTTGACCGATGACGAAGCCCAGACAGCCGAGGCCGAAGCCGAGGTTGACGACGCCAACGCCGATGCATCGGAAGCTGAAGCCGAGGCGACGGAAGCCGAGTCGTCTGACGAAGAAGTTGCGCCGGACGACATGGCTGGCGATTTCGTGGGTTGTTTGCCAGCCAACAAGACGAAAGTCTTGCGGGTGGCTGGTGAGCGTTCGCCTCGGGGAGCAAAAGTCCGCGCGGGGATGAACACGTACCGCAAAGTGATGGCGGGCGATCCAGTGGCGAAGCAGGCCGTTGTTTCGATGGCGAAGAAAGCTGAAAATGGCGATATGCAGGCCAAAAGAGATCTGATGGCCGTGAAGGTTGGCAAGGTCGCACAAAATCAGTTCTCCGGCGCCAAGCGTGCATGGGCGAACATCAAGCGGGCGGCGGCCCGCAAAAGCGGTGTGGATTTCATTTCGATGTTGAAAACGTCGTCCATGAAAGCGCGCGACCGTTACGACAATTCGTTGAAGCTGCAACGTCGCGCGGCGGCTGGCGACGCGAAGGCCGTTGAGTTTATCCACACGGTGAACAAGGCTGCTCAGGCAGGCGATCAGGCGGCCATCCGAGCCCAGAAAAACCTTGCTCTTGCCGCCCTCGTCATCGCGCACACGCAAACCCCGGCGCAAAAAGCGCAGTTCGATGCGGATTGGCGCTTGGTCAAGGCCTCGCGTTCACGCCTCGGCGGCGGCGATGCCCGCCGTCAGATCGCAACGGTCTTTGCCGCTGGAAAATCCGGTGACAAGTCCTCGCAACACCGGATGGAACACATCCGTCTCGCCGGACTCGTGCTCGACATGATTTCCGGCCGGGACTGGAAAGTCACGCCGAAGGCCATCACGGAGGCCGGGGGCAAGCTGCCCGCTGTTCCGGCGACCGTGCAAGCTGCCGCCGCGACGATTGCCGCTGCTGTCTCCGGACACGGCAAGGCCAAACGAAAGCTGCGCCACACGGCCCGTGCTGCGATGAAGGGCAACATGACGGCGATTGCCATGATGGGCGACGTGGCATTGGTTGGCGCGATGCTCAAGGCGAAGAAGGGTTTGCCTCCCGATCGAAAACTGTCCGAAGCCCACAAAATCGTCACGCAGGCCGGGAACGGCAACGCCGAAGCCAAGCGGACCATCATGCGGGCTGCTGAAGCGGCGAAGAAGGGAGATCCAAACGCCGTGGCTTCAATGGTCGCCCTGACCGCGGCGCAGAAGGCCCAGAAGGCTGGCGGCCTGCCGGTCAACGTCGCGCCGCAGGCGCCGAAAGGACGGCTGGCGTCGCTGTTCTCCGGCTACCGGGCAGGCGTGGCGTCGCGTTCGCGGTGAAGCAATGATTGGAACGATTCTAGGCGTTGCAACCGTCGTGGTGGGGTCACTCCTCGCCACGGCGGCCAACGCGGCGACGCGAAAGGAATACGTCATGTTGAATCCCAAAAAAGCGTATCCAAAACTGGGGTTGGCCCTGGCTGAGAAGTGGGGTCAGATCTTCGGCGTCCCGCCGCAATGGATCGCATCGATTCAAAGCGTGGAAACCGGCTTCCGGCCACTCGCCTACAACCAGGCGGGCAAGGCCCACGGGATGATGCAGATCAAACTCCCCACCGCCCTCGATATCATTCGCCGCGGCAAACAGTTCGATGCCTGGAAGAACCCGGCCGTGAAGGCGACTTTGCGAAAGTTCTCGGGAAATGGCCAGGATTTGTTCGATCCGGATTTGAACGTGATGCTCGGCTCCATGTACTTGCTATTACTCGGCAAGAAGTTCGGCGGCTTGTTTCCCGTCGTCTCCGCCGCCTACAACCAAGGCGAAGGCGCCGTCGCCAAGGCGCTGGCCAAGGCAGCAGCGAGCGGCCAACCGTTCGAGGGATTTTTGA
>JAQTMF010000246.1 GCA_028714515.1 Chthoniobacteraceae bacterium
CCCATGCGCGCACTTCTCATCGTCCTCGCCTCTCTCGGTGTCGGCCACATGGCGGCCCTCCCCAGTGCTCCCGGGAGCGACACGCTGGCCCGGTTGTTCCGCGAAACGCCCGGTTTGCAACTTCCCCATCTCTTTTCGCTCGGCCTGGGCGAGATTCTCCACGGGCGCGTTTTCGATCCTCCCGCCCGGAAGTGCGCCGCCAGTTATGGACGGATGATCCAGCGCTCCGCGGGGGCCGATTCTCTGAGCGCTCTCTGGGAACTGGCGGGGGTTGTGAGCGGCTGCCCGTTTGCCGCCGCCGAACAGCTTTCGCCGGAGAATGTGGCCTCCCTTACGGGGGACGGCGGGGAGTTTCTGCCGCAACAGGCCGCTCCTGGAGAGGGAGCGCGGGAGCTGGCCTCGGAGCACTTGCGCACGGGCAAGCCGATCCTGACGCTCGGCCCCGGGTCGGCACTGCATTTGAGCGCTCACGCTTCCGTGGTGACGCCCGCCCGCCTCGGGCACTTCTGCCGGGGTCTGCGGCGACAGGCGGACCGCTGGCGCATTGCCCGTGTGACGGGGCGGTTGATGGAGGGGGTGTTGGGGGCGTGGACGCCGGTGGGCGATCCGCTTTGCTGCCCTATCGTCCCCCCGCGCACGATTTTGAACGCGATTTCGGAGCGGGGGTTCGCGGTGGAGACGGTGGGGGGTATTCACGAAGCCTTTGCCCGCAGCGGCGTGACCCGCGCGTATAATGTCCCCTCCCCCGGCGGCATGCCGGGGCTTGTTGATCACCTCTGGGCGGTCCCCCAGAATGGCGTGATTTTTGCCCGCCTGGAATCCCACGGGCTGGATGGGCTTGCCCAAACGCTTCCGATTTTCGACGAATGGCTGGGGTGTTTTCTGGAGAAGCTCGACAGCGACAATCTCCTTCTTATCGCCGGGACCAACGGCGGCGGCCCGGGAACGGATGACCGGCAGGAGGTCCCCATTCTCGCCGCTTATGGAGGCCGCGCCGCTCCGCTGGGGCTGCGCGATACGCTGGGGGATGTCGCCGCGACTCTGGCCGCTTTCTTTGGGATCGCCGAAAATGGCAGCCCGTGGAGCAAACATGAACCGCTTCTCACTTTTCACCGCCCCCGGGGACATAACGGCCCGTGGGGGAAGGGAAGTTGAGAGACGGCGGAGGTTGAGGGTTGAGAGGAGGAGGAGGGGGGCCCGGGGCTTTCTTTGCGCGCCTGTCGGCATCCGCCTTTCATTCATGCTCGCAATCCGCCGCGTTTCGGGTTAGGAATGGGGGTTCGATGAAGATGCAGTTCAACACAATTGAAGAAGTGCTGGCCGATATTCGCGCCGGCAAGATGGTGATTATCACCGACGATCCCGGCCGGGAAAACGAGGGCGACCTCATTATGGCGGCCGAAAAAGTCACGCCGGAAGCCATCAACTTCATGGTGACCCATGCGCGCGGCCTTGTCTGCGCGCCCATCACGCACGAGCGCGCCCAGCAGCTCGGCCTGCAACGGATGGTGCTGGAAAACCGGGAGAGCCAGAAGACCGCCTTCACCGTTTCCGTGGATGCCGCCCATGGCGTTACCACGGGGATCAGCGCCGCCGACCGCGCCGCCGTGGTCCATGTGCTGGTGGATCCCAAGTCCACGCCCGACGATCTCGTCCAGCCGGGGCACATTTTCCCGCTTCAGGCCAAGCCCGGCGGCGTTCTCCAGCGCAGCGGCCACACGGAGGCCACGGTCGATCTCGCCCGCCTGGCCGGGCTCCAGCCCGCCGGGATTTGCTGCGAGATCATGAATGACGACGGCACGATGGCCCGCCAGCCCGATTTGCACGTTTTCGCCGCCAAGCACGGTCTCAAGATTGCCACGGTCGAGGATTTGATCGCTTACCGCCGCCGCAATGAACGGCTGATCGAGGAGGAGCAGATGATTCACCTGCCCACCGAATACGGCGACTTTCAACTGCACATGTACCGCTCCATCGTGGACGGCGCGCACCACCTGGCGCTCGTCAAGGGGGAGATTGACCCGGCGAAACCGACGCTCGTGCGCATCCATAGCGAATGCCTCACGGGCGATGTTTTCGGCTCCCTGCGGTGCGACTGCGGCGCGCAACTCCACTGTGCGCTCAAGCAGATCGAGCAGGCGGGCGCTGGCGTTCTGGTTTACATGCGCCAGGAAGGGCGCGGCATCGGCCTCCCGGCGAAGATCCACGCTTACAAGCTCCAGGAGGAGGGCCTCGATACCGTGGAGGCCAATGAAAAACTCGGCTTCCCCGCCGAACTCCGCGAATACGGCATCGGCGCGCAGATCCTCGCGGATATGGGCGTCCACAAAATGCGGTTGTTGACCAACAACCCCAAAAAAGTGATCGGGCTGGAAGCCTACGGTTTGGAAATCGTCGAAATCGTCCCGATTCGCGCCAAGGCCAACCCGTTCAACGAAAAGTATCTCGAAACCAAGCGCGTTAAAATGGGGCACTTGCTCTAGAGCATTGCACCCGCCCGCCGGTCCGCTAAAGTCACGCCTTTCCTTTCTCCTATGTCGAACATCGCTCCACAACGCACGCGCCATCCGCTCACTGTCCGGCGCTCTTTCACCATCGTGGCCAGCCAGTACAACCCGGAATATGTCCAGGGCCTCGTCGCTTCCGTGCGGCGTGAGTTGGAAATCATCTCGCCGCGATCCACGATCAGCGTGATCGAGGTGCCCGGAGCTTTTGAGATTCCGGTCGTTCTCCAGGAGGTGGCCGCCCGCGGAGAGGTGGACGCCATTATCGCCCTGGGGGTTATCATCAAGGGGGAGACCGCCCATGCCGACCTGATCGGACGCGCCATTACGGATTCTTTCCAAAACATCGCCCTGCGCTTCCGCATCCCCGTCATCCACGAGGTGTTGCTGGTGGAAAACGAGGAGCAAGCCCGCGAACGGACGCTGGGCGAGGCCCACAACCGTGGGGTCGAAGCCGCCCGCGCCGCCATGCAGGTGGTCGAGGTGATGAACGAAATCAAAGTAGACTAAAGCCATGGGAGCACGCCGAGAAGGCCGGGAAGCCGCCGTCCAATTTCTTTACCAACGCGACCTGAATACGGGCGCCAACGCCGAAACCGTCGCGGAATTCTGGGATCTGCGCCCCGCCGCGAAAAGGGTGCGCGACTTTGGCATGGCCATCGCCGAGGGGGTTCTTGCCCACCAGGCGGCCATTGATGAACAGATCCGCCTGGCCGCGTCCAATTACGATCTCCACCGCATCGCCGCCGTGGATCGCAACATTCTGCGCATCGCCGTTTTCGAGATGCTCTTTTGCCCGGAGGTGCCGCCCGTGGTCTCCATTAATGAGGCCATCGAGATCGCCAAGCGCTTCGGCTCCGATGAATCGGGCCGCTTCGTCAACGGCGTCTTGGACCGCATCCGAAGCGGGTTGAACCGCCCGGCGCGCGCCGCCCAAACGCCAACCGACTAGGGGCTCTTTTTTCCCATGGCTTTCGGCTTTCTCAAATCGCTCGTTCAGAAGTTCACCGGCAAACCCGTCGATTGGGATGAGCTGGAGGAAACGCTCATCCGGGCCGATCTCGGTGTGCCGATGGCGATGAAAATCCTGCAAGCGCTGCAAACCCGCGAGCAGGTTACGGCGCAGGAGGTTGCCGAGGTGACGCGGGATGAGATCGCCAAGGTTCTCCCGTTCGATAATCCGCCGCTGCGGCCGCTGCCCGCCAAGCCCAAGGTGATTCTCATGGTGGGCGTCAACGGCACCGGCAAGACGACGACGACCGCGAAGCTGGCCCATTACCTGCGCTCGCAGCGCCATAGTGTGCTGCTGGCCGCCGCCGATACGTTCCGCGCGGCCGCCATCGAGCAGCTCGGGGTGTGGGCGGAGCGCATCGGGGTGGAGATGATCAAGGGCCAATACAATGCCGACCCGGCCGCGCTTTGCTACGATGCTTACACGGCGGCCGAGCGTAAGCAGGTCGAGTTTCTCTTATGCGACACGGCGGGCCGCCTTCACACGAAGTCGCACCTGATGGCGGAGCTGACCAAGATCAAGAAGACGCTGGCGAAGCATGACCCGGAGGCGCCGCACGAGATCTGGATTGTGGTGGATGCCACG
>JAQTMF010000247.1 GCA_028714515.1 Chthoniobacteraceae bacterium
AGGATGGCGTTCCCAAGCGCGACTTGGGATGATAGATCCGCGCTCATTGGCAAAATCTGCGGATTGCTTCTTCTACATCCCGTAGAAGCCGGGCAGCCAGTAGGCGCGGCCGGGCTCCAGCGTGGGGAGGAGCTTCTGGGTCAGGTTGACCTCCACTTTGCCCGACGAGCTTTCCGCCTCGCCGCCGAGGTATTGGAAAATCCGGCTGAAGCTGAACTGCGCTTCGTAGGCGACGACGGCGGCTCCGGGCGCTTTGGCCAGGTCCTTCGCCTTTTGGTAGGCGTCCTCGATTTCGCCCAGGCCGTCGATCAGCTTGGCGTCCAGGGCGTCGGTGCCGGAAACGACCCGGCCGTCGGCGATGCCCGCCCGCAGCGTCTCCTCGGGGATGTGCCGCTCGCGCGCCACGACGCCGACAAAGACCCCGTAGGTCTGCATGACGAGCTTCTGGATGTAGGCTTTTTCTTCCTCCGTCATCTCGCGCGTTCCGCTGAGCATGTCCTTGAAGGCCCCGCTCTTGAATGTCACGGGGGCGACGCCGATTTTGTTCAGCAGATCGTTATACCGCAACGACTGGATGATGACGCCGATGGACCCGGTGAACGTCGTCGGGTTGGCCATCAGGTATTTTCCGCCGCAGGCGATGTAGTAGCCGCCGGAAGTCGCCATGGAGCCCATGGAGACCACCACCGGCTTGGTGGCGCGCACGCGGCGCACCGCGTTGTAAAGAATGTCCGAGGCCGTCACTTCCCCGCCGGGCGAGTCGATGGCCAGCACCACGGCTTTCACCAGCTTGTCCTCCTCCGCCTGGCGCAGTTGGAGCTTGATGTCCTCCACCATGCTGGCGGTCATCCGGCCCGAGACGCTGGCGCTGATCACCCCGCGCACCGGGATGACGACGATCCGGTCCCGGCTGCCGCTCGCGCCCGCGCGCAAAACCCGCTCCTCCAGCCGCTGGGGCTTGAGCGTCCGCGTTCGCAACTCTCCGCTGATTTTGCCGCGGCTGGTCACCAAGGCGACGTTAATCACGAGGCTAAGGCAGAGAACCAGCAGCAAGGCCACCCATAGACAACCAAACCGTTTGTTGCTCATAAGAGGGCGGCATTTTGACCCAGAAGGCCCTTCGCGGCAAGCGCGGCGTGGAGGGAAGTTGAGAGAGGGGGGAGTTGAGAGTTGAGAGAAAAAGGGGGCCGGGGCCTTTTCCCCTTCTCCACCCTCAACTTCCAACTTGAGGCTTGATGCAACGTCGCTTCTTCGTGTTCACTACGGGCTTAATGTCAAACCCCATTCCGAAATACAAACGGATCGTCCTCAAAATCAGCGGTGAAGCATTAAGGGAGATCGGCAGCCGCGATACGATCTCGCCCAAAATCGCCGGTGATATCGCCCGCCAGATCCGGGAAGTCCACGACCTGGGCGTGGAGATCGCCGTCGTCGTCGGGGGCGGCAATATTTGGCGCGGCCTCTCCGCCAGCCACAAAGGCATGGAGCGCACCGCCGCCGATTACATGGGCATGCTGGCCACCGTCATCAACGGCATGGCCCTCCAGAGCGCGCTGGAAGCCCAGGGCGTCTCCACCCGCGTCCAGACCGCCATTGAGATGAAAAACGTCGCCGAGCCCTTCATCCGGCGGCGCGCCATGCGGCACATGGAACTGGGCCGCGTCGTCATCTTCGTCGCGGGCACCGGCAACCCGTTTTTCTCCACCGATACCACCGCCGCCCTGCGGGCGAGCGAAATTGGCGCGGAAGTGATCCTGAAAGCTACCAAGGTGGACGGCATCTACACCGCCGACCCCGCCAAGGACCCCACCGCCGTCAAATACGACAAAATCACCTACACCGAGGCCCTCACCCGGCGCCTCGCCGTGATGGATTCCACCGCCTTCTCCCTCTGCATGGACAACCGCGTCCCGATCATCGTTTTCGACATGATGCACGGCGACAACATCAAGCGCGTCGTCCTGGGCGAGCCGGTCGGCACGCTCGTCAACTCGGGAGAAGAACCCGCCGTCCTGCAAACCACCTAACCTTCGCCCTCAACCCGCACCTTCCCACTATGAACTCCGACGACATCCTTTTGGAAACCGAAGAAGCCATGGAAAAAGCCGTGGACTACATGCAGCACGAGTTTTCCAGCGTCCGCACCGGCAAAGCCTCCACGGCCCTCGTGGACAACATCGAGGTCGAAGCCTACGGCAGCTCCATGCGCATGAAGCAGCTCGCCGTCATCACCACGCCGGAAGCCCGCCTCATCGTCATCCAGCCCTTTGACATGACCACCATGAAGGCCATCGACAAGGGAATCCGGGAATCCAAGCTCGGCATCAACCCCGTTATCGACGGCAAGTTGATCCGCCTGCGCATCCCGGAGCTGAGCGAAGAGCGCCGCCGCGACCTTTGCAAAACCGTCAAAGTCATGGCCGAGGAAGCGCGCGTGCGCATCCGCAGCGCCCGGCGCGACGGCATGGACGGCCTCAAAAAGCTCGAAAAAGAGAGCGTTATCACCGAGGACGACCTGCGCAGCATGGAAAAAGAAGTGCAATCGCTCACCGACAAATCGGTCAAAGCCATCGACGAAGCCGTGGCCGCCAAAGAGGCCGAAATCCTCAAAGTTTGACGCCATGAAAACGCCGCTCCTTCCCGCTTTGCTTCTCGCCGCCGTCCTGGGCTTCGCGCCCGGGAGCGCCCCGGCCGGCGTCGTGCGCCCCGCGCCGAACTTCGCCTGGGGGCCCGGCAAGACGCTCCAAAGCTGGAGGGGGCAGCCCGTCGTCCTCTTGATCGCCCCGTCGCCCCGCTCCAAGGCCTTCCGCAAGCAGGCGGCGCGCATCCAGGCCAGCTACCAGGACTTTGCCGCGCGCAACACCGTCTTTGTCGCCGCGTTCACGGAGCCGGACGGGACCAGCATCCCGTATTCCAACCGGGTGGCCAGCAACGTGCCGTTCGTCCTCGCGGCCAACGGGGCGCAAATCGCGGCCAGCTATGGGTTCAACGGCGAAATCACCGTCGCCGTCATCGGCAAGGACGGCAACCTGGACTTGAACAGCGGCAAAATCGTCCCCGCCTCGCAGATCATGGACATGATCTACAACAACTTCGAGCAGCAGACCGCCGAGCGGAAGCTGTAGAAGCTGTTCACGCCTTTAGGCTGGCGCAAAAGACAGGATGAACGGGAGGGAAAAGAGGTTGGGAGGCAGACGACGCGCCGAAATTTAAACAGGATTAACAAGATTAGGAGGATTAATAGGATTTTTCCCGAAGACTGCCCCGCCGGGATTCGCGAAAACGCTTCGGCATATGCAAGGGATTGATGCCGGGGGTCACGCCTCGCGTGGCAGGCTGCAAGCGAAATCCTCTCAATCCTCAAAATCCTGTTAATCTTGTTATCAAAAGACGGTGGCCCGAATTCAAACCGGCGGCTTTCTTCCAATCCGCGCCCATCCCAATAAAGGTGTTCATCCTGTCTCGATTCGTGAACAGCCCGTGGGAAGGCGCGGCTATTTGTTCCCCTCCATCACCTGGCGCGTGAAGTCCGTGGCCAGGATGCCGTATTCCACCACGTCCTCAAAGCCCCGGCCTTCTTTGTAGAGATGGTCGCGGCGGAATCCCTCGCGGCGCATCCCGATTTTCTCCAGCACGCGGCCCGAGGCGGGGTTGGAGCCAAACGTGCAACTCTTGATCCGGTGGAGCCCGAAATACGCGAACCCGAAGGCGACGACCATCCGGGCCGCTTCCGTCGCGTACCCCCGGTTCCAGTAGGGGGTGCCGATCCAGTAACCCAGCTCCGCGCTCCGGTTGTCCAGGTCGCATCCCAGGCCGACGCAGCCCACCAGCGTGGCGGCACGCCGCCGCACGATGGCAAAGGTCGCCCCTTCTCCCGCGTCAAAGATCCGGGGCTGTTGCCGGATCCACGAAGTGGCGAGGGGGGCCGGGTAGGGGTGGGGGATGCGCACGGTGGTGGCGGCGATCTCCGGCGCGTTGACCAGGCGCAGCAAGTCCGGGGCGTCCTCCGGCGCGAAAGGCCGCAGGATAAGCCGCTTGGTGTTCAGTGTGGGCTGGCATCCCATGGCTTCGCTCCCGGTCCGGCCGTCCTTGCGTT